>NZ_JBHNYT010000014.1:0-122913 GCF_054960575.1 Pseudoalteromonas sp. PSi26
TTTTTTTATATTTTCAATGAGCAAGGTTATTTTTTCTGGTTTATGTCGTGTGTAGGGGTAAATGGCAAATACACCTAGAGAACGTGCTTTATATTGATGTAACATTTGTACTAGTGAGCCACTTTGAAGCTCTTCGTATACGCTGCACTTCGGAACATAAATCAAACCTATATCATTCAAAGCTGCTTTTTTCAGTGAAAGGGCATTATTAGATGACATACTCCCTTTGACTAGAATTGACTTTTGTTGTCCGTTCTTAGTGAAGCGCCATTCATTACTGCCGTTTGCTTGTAGATCATAACAAAGGCAATTATGCGCTTTCAGATCTTCGATTTCTTCAAGCTTATGGCCACTCTCTAGATACTTTGGTGAGCAGCAAACTACCCAACTTGATTGTAATAGAGGCACTGCAATGAGAGATGAATCTGCGAGATCTGCTGTTCTTATAGCTAAATCTACTCCTTCTTCGACTAAATCAATAAGCTTGTTCTCAAGCCTTAACTCAATCGTAACCTTAGGGTACTTTTTACAAAAATTAGCGACTAAATCAGCTAATAGTAGCTCCCCTGAAATTGTAGGAACTGACATAACAATATGGCCAGATATTTCTTGAGAAAGCTCATTTATAGCAGTAAAGGCATCATTAGCTTGTTGGTTAATACCTTTTGCATGTTTATATAGAAGTTTTCCAGCATCTGTAAGGCTTAGCTTTCGTGTTGTTCTATAGAGTAGTTGGATGTTTAATTCTTGCTCTAATGCCGACACTTTTTTACTGATAACAGTCTTTGATAAACCAATTTTTAATGCTGCCTGACTGAATGAGTTTTCCTCAACAACAGCGGCAAAAATAGCGAGTTCAGATGCACCTATCATTAGCAGCCTGATTATGTCTAATATCGAAATAGTTTGTTTATTTATTGTCAATATACACATAAATAACATAGGAGTATATTATTTTTATGATAATTCGCTAGTAAGTGTTTTCGTCCATCTGCTGGAAAAGCTGGCGAGTAGTGACGTTTAAAGATCATGATAAAAACGTAGGAAAGTAAATTGCAAAGATTAATACCGGTACTAAAAAAAGATAATGTTGAGCTAGAATTAATTATGTTGATCAGAACAATTCTTGCAGCTTCTAAAGAGATTTCATTCAGAGTCAGCCAGGGAGCTTTGGCAGGTGTACTCGGTTCTACGTTGGATGAAAACATTCAGGGTGAAGTACAAAAAAAACTTGACGTTATCGCCAACCAGTTACTCAAAGATATGTTGTTGAATGATGACTCTGTTCGCGCAATTGCTTCAGAAGAAGAAGATTTTGTTGTAGCTGGGACGCCAAATGCGCCATATATCGTCGCTTTTGATCCCTTAGACGGTTCTTCGAATGTAGATATAAATGGTCAAATTGGCACTATTTTTACTATTTATAAAGCAAGAGATGACGTTGCTGATGACAGTGATGAACAATTTTCTCAATGTGGCAATCAGCAACTGTGTGCTGGTTATGTATTATACGGCGCATCGACTTTACTAGTTATGACAACGGGTGGACCTACACGTTGCTTTACGCTGGATTTAACACATGGTGGCTATTTACTTACTGATAGTAGCTGTAAAATTCCACTTAAAACAAAAGAGTTTGCTGTTAATTTAGCAAACTATAGGTATTGGTTCGAGCGTGAGCAGTTTTATTTTGATGAAATTTTATTTCAAAATGAAGAACATGCAGGTTCATCTATGCGATGGAATGCAGCTATGGTTGGCGACATGCATAGAATTATATGTAGAGGTGGTATATTTTTATATCCTGCAGATAGTAGAAAAACGAGCCGTAATGGCAAAATTAGGCTGCTTTATGAGGCAAATCCATTAGCGATGCTTGTTGAAAATAGCGGCGGAAGAGCAACAAGCTTAGGTCAAAAAATATTAGATATTCAGCCTGAGTCTTTACACCAAAGAGTACCAGTAGCCCTTGGCTCTAAAGAGCAAGTTGATGAGTATAATAAAGTAACGTTAAAGTTATAGTATTCGCGTAAAAGTTATTTCTTTTATTATATAAACTACCTGCACTTTACCTTTAATATTTTTAAAGTGTTAGTGGCATTAACGTTTAATTCCATACTTTAAACCAATACCTCTTAGGTATTGGTTTCATTAACTGTAATTGATAGGCAGAAATATAAAAATTAAAAAATTTTTATATTTAAAAGTTTCATAAACTTATTATTTATGTCCTCAGTTCACCATTGCTTAATAATTTTAAGTGCTTATAGGATTTCAAAGTTGCTTAGTCATATATTTGATATTGATGGCACCCTAACTAGAACAGGGTACGACTTATGGTTTTTAACAATGAAAGAGTTGTGTGAACCAATTGCTTTTAACCGTTTAGTTTTAAACTGGAATGTTAATGATAGAACACACGAAAATGCTCACAAACGGCTCGTTGATGGGCTTAATTTACTTAAAGCGGTCAGCAATCCAGAAGAAAAGTTATTTAAAACGGCAAAGCGATTAACACTCAGTTTGATCCATCAAAATATAATACCCAATAAGGCAATATTGACACTACGTCAAAGCATTCAATTATGCGATTTAGTGGTATTAAACACAGCTAACTTTGCAGAGGCTGCTAAAGGATTTACTGCAGCCCTATTAGAGAGCGGATTAATCACTCAGGTTGAACATGATAAGATCGTTGTTTTGGCTACAAATATTAATTGGGATTCATTTTCTGCGCAGTGTTTTAATGTGGGTGATGTAAAAATACACACATATTACAGATACTTACAAAGCCAGAATTACGTAGTTAAGGTCCCGGATAAAGTGTTTGTTGATGATCCATTTTTTAGTGATGCCTCACTTGTAACTGAGGCACTACAGGTCGTATTAATAGATAATCCTCAAAATAGAGATTACTCAAGAAACGTTGGGTTTGAAAGGGTCTTTTGGGCGTAGTAGCTTAACACAAGCGGCGAGACTGATTGCTAATGATTGAGTTAATCAATCAATAGCCTCCACTACAATAACTTCAATATCTTGCTCTTCAAACGTTTTAATAAGTTTTGGATTCGCATTTGAATCTGTAATTAATATGTCGACCTCTGTTAAAGGACAAAAAATAAAGTTACTTTGCTGACCAAGCTTTGTGCTATCAGCTAAAATAACTAATTTCTCTGTTTGTTTTTTTAATTTTTTTTCAGAACGAATTAATAGAGGATCGGATTCCATAACACCAAATTCACCTACGCCAGGTGTCCCCATAAACATCATAGTTCCTCTGTAGTTCTCAGTGGTATCACTTTCATAGGAGCTCAATATGATCCCTTGATCCCTGTATATCTCACCACCCGGAAGGGATACTTGGTTTGTACTATTTTCCGAAATGTAATTGGCTAAAACAAATGAATTAGTCAATACATTAAGCTGTAATTTATCAAGGTACTCGCCCATCATGAAAGTCGAGCTGCCTCCGTTGATAATGATAGAATCTCCGTTGGCACATAATTCTACAGCACGTTTTGCAATTAACTTTTTTGTTTTAGCATTCTTTGTTTTATCTAAAATAAATGATGAGCTGGAGATATTTTTTTTCTTTTTCTTTTTTGATATGGACTCTGCTCCACCTCTTATTTTAGTAATTTCACCACGGTTAGACATTTTTGTTATATCGCGTCTAATAGTTGCTTCTGAAGCATTTAATAGTTGAGTTAAGCTTCGCACACTTGCGAATTGGCGTTGCTCAAGAATATTAATTATTAATTGTTGCCTGTGCTTTTCCAGCATAGGGAGCGTTTTTTCACTATTTGGAATACTATCAGAAGATTTATTCATGTTCACTGGAGGTTATATCATTTATTACACTATTGTATCACAAATGACTAAAAAAGAAATTCTTTGAGTTTTTTTGACTGTTCTGTTGTGGTTGGTCAGTTTATTAGTTTATTTTAACCGTTTTGTAGCTTTTTAATTCTCATTTAAACATAAATAATCACCTAATATTTGATAATTAGTTACATTTAATCAATATCGCTCAATATAATCATTTACAATCATTTAACGTGCAGTTAGAATCGACCAGCTAAACGCTTTTTTAATAAGAATACTAAATAGCCGTTGTGTATCTAAAAGTGGCTTATCTAGATTTGATCTGAGGATGTAATTGTGAAAGTAGCTGTATTAGGTGAATGCATGATTGAATTAAGTCAGCAAGTTGGTGACCAATTTAAAATTGGTTTTGGTGGAGACACTTTAAATACCGCTATTTATTTATGCCGTTGTAACGGTGAAGCTGACTATTTTACCGCATTAGGAAATGATCCATACAGCCAAAGCATGCTTAATGCTTGGCAAGACGAAGGGGTTGGCATTGAACATGTAAAAATTAAAAATAACGCATTGCCAGGGCTCTATATCATCAATAATGATGAAGATGGAGAGCGTCATTTCCAATATTGGAGACAAAATTCTCCTGCTCGGACACTGCTTTCTGACTACCCCTCTGTATTAGATGAAATTAAATCATATGACATGATCTTTCTAAGCGGGATTACTTTATCCCTTTATCCTCAAGATGACTTGATTGCACTTTTTAACTGTTTATCCCAATACCGAAAGCAAGGTGGAATCGTTGTTTTTGACAATAATTATCGAGCGCGTAATTGGATGGATTTAAACACAGCTGTTGACGTTTTTTCTAAAATGATGACGTTAACAGATGTTGCACTTATTAGTTTTGATGACGAAAAATCTTTGTATGGTGAACACTCAGTAGAACAATGTATAAATCGATGGGTAGAGGACGGTGTTGAAGAAGTGGTAGTAAAAAATGGACATCATGGCTGCCATCTATATAAAAATAAACAAGTCAGTTTTCATCCTTTAAAGTCTGTTTTAAAGCCAGTTGATACAACAGCCGCAGGAGACTCATTCAATGGTGCATACTTAGCTGCTAAATTGCAAAGTAAAGATATAAAAGATTGCATCAGTGCAGGGCAGCAATGTGCAAGTACAGTAATTATGCACAAAGGCGCAATTATTAATCGAGATATTGCTTTAACAGATGGAGGCTCATAATGTCTGTAAATACGTCCATTAAAATAGTCGTTGCTCTAGCATTGTGCATGTGTATATCTGCTTGTAGTAATGATGATAGGCATACATCTATTCGCCTTGCTCACCATTTGGATACTCAACATCCTGTTCATAAATCGTTGGTACATATGAATGAAGTATTGCAAAAACTATCTGGTGGAACAATGGAGCTGGTAATTTATCCCTCCGCACAAGTAGGTACAGAGCGTGAAGTGTTGGAGCTATTGCAAATTGGTAGTATGGGAATGACTAAAGTTTCTGCCAGCTCCTTAGAAGCATTCGTACCGCAAATGAAAGTATTTAGCCTTCCTTATCTGTTCGATAACCACGCGCATTATTGGAAAACATTGGAAAGTGATATTGGTCAAGACTTACTAGACGCAGGTACTCCATTTTTAATTAAAGGTCTGGGGTATTTTGATGCAGGAAGTCGTAGCTTTTATACCACAAAGAAAAAAGTAGAAACGCCCAGTGATCTTGCTGGCTTAAAAATCCGAGTTATGAGCAGTCAAACGGCCGTTGATATGGTTAACACTATGGGGGGGGCAGCTACTCCTGTGAGCTGGGGAGAGCTCTATACCTCATTACAGCAAGGGATTGTTGGTGGCGCTGAAAATAACCCTCCAAGCTTCTATTATTCAAAACATTATGAAGTCAGTAAGTACTATTTGTTGGATGAACATACCTCTATTCCCGATGTGATCGTTATAGGAACTAAAGTATGGGATAAGTTAACCACGCAAGAGCAAGGCTGGCTAAGTGAAGCAATGCATCAAGCAACAGAGTATCAGAAAGTACTTTGGGCAGAGTCAACTGCCATGTCTTTAAAAAAAGTAAAAGAAGCTGGCGTGAAGGTAATGGAAGCTGACAAAGCACTGTTTCAAGATAGTGTTAAACCAATCTATGAGTCACTTGAGGGGACTATTCTAGAGCCTGTGGTTGAAAGCATTAAAGCTTTAGGGGAAGAATAATGAAGCTTTACGAAAATATTTTACAGCATATAGACAAATTCTTACGAATCATGCTGGCCATTATGCTGACATTATTAGTTATTGACGTAACTTGGCAAGTTGTAACTCGATTTTTATTACCACAACCCAGCTCATTTACCGAAGAGGTTGCGCGTTTTTTACTAATTTGGATAAGCCTATTGGGTGGAGCATATGCTTATAGAGAACATAGCCACTTGGGCTTCGATTTAATTGTAAGAAACTTGAGCGCTTTTAAAGCAAAGATTGTATTTAAGTTTTGTTGTTTTTTGGTTGCCATTTTTGCAATCAGTGTTTTGATAGTCGGCGGCTTCAATTTAGTGCATCTGACTTGGAAATTAGGGCAACACTCGGCAGTGCTCAATGTACCAATGGCTGGCGTGTACCTTGTTTTACCACTGAGTGGATTATTATTTTTAGCGTATAGCGTTTATTTCTTTTTTAATACTCAAAGTTATTGTTTAGAGCAGGAGGACATCACATGATTACGATGATTCTATTTGGTGTCTTCGCTATTTTATTGCTAATCAACCTACCTATTGCACTGGCTATAATATTTGCTACGTTAGTAACTATGTTGTTTACCATAGACACACTTCCAGCCTTGACTACTATCGCTCAGCGGTTAACTGCGGGTATAGATAGTTTTGCATTACTTGCTATCCCTTTCTTCATTTTATCTGGCTATATAATGGGGCAGGGAGGAATTGCTCTTAGATTAATTGAGTTCGCGAAAGTATTAGTAGGGCGCTTGCCGGGTGGCCTTGCATTTGTAAATGTGATTTCGTGTGCACTTTTTGGTTCTATTTCTGGCTCAGCGGTTGCTGCTACTTCAGCAATTGGTGGCTTTATGATACCAGCTATGAATAAAGAGGGTTATAACAAGCCATTTAGTACAGCAGTTACCGTTACTGCCGCAACCACTGGCATGCTTATTCCACCTAGTAACATATTAATTATTTATTCACTTGCAAGCGGTGGTGTGTCTATTGCTGCATTGTTTATTGCGGGATACTTACCAGGGTTACTTGTTACATTTCTGCTAATTGCAGCTGCGGCTATCTATGTTAAGCGAAAAAATATTCAACCATTATCTGAAAGCTCAATAGGTCCTTTTTGGCCGTCATTATTTGGTGCAGTGCCAAGCTTATTTTTAATATTTTTAATTATTGGCGGGATTATTGGTGGCTTCTTCACCCCCACAGAAGCAGGGGCTATTGCTGTATTATATTCACTTGCGGTCTCGCTGTGTTTTTACAAAGAGCTGTCGTTCAAAGATTTATACCCTATTTTATTAAAATCAGTAAATACGACTGCAATAGTTATGTTATTGATTGGGGCCTCTTCAGCAATGTCTTGGTTAATGTCTTACGAGCTAATACCACAAACAATTAGCCAAACCCTGCTTGCATTGTCGGATAACCCATTAATGATTCTATTAATTATTAATATTACGCTGTTACTGATTGGAACATTTATGGATATGACCCCTGCGGTCCTTATTTTTACGCCTATTTTTCTACCCGTTGCTGAGTCTTTAGGTATTTCACCTTTACACTTTGGCATCATGATGATTTTAAATTTATCAATCGGATTATGTACGCCACCAGTGGGAAGCGTTCTATTTGTTGGCTGTAGTATTGGTAAAGTGTCTATAAGTGACATAGTAAAACCAATACTGCCGCTTTACATAGCAATGGTGGTTGCGCTTATTTTAGTGACAATCTTTCCGCAGATTAGTGAATTTTTACCCCAACTTTTAGGCTTAATTTAAGCTATTTATATAGGAATTTAACAATGAACACATATTTACAGCAACAGTTTGGCTTAGAAAACAAGGTAGCAGTTATTACTGGCGCGAGCCGTGGGTTAGGTCAGGCTATGGCAATTGCATTGGGTGAAGCTGGTGCAACGGTTGTAGCCATTGGTTCAAAGGTTGAGAATGTTGCAAGTACAATCTCTCTATTAAAAGAGAAGGGGATTACTTGTTTAGCTCTTGGTTGTGACCAAGGCGATGGTGAGCAAATAAACCAAGCAATAGCCGATACAATTAGTGAATTTGGCCGAATAGATATTCTTGTTAATAATGCTGGCACGATTAAACGCTCACCTGCTCATGAGTTTTCAGATGACGACTGGAATGAAGTTATTAATACTAATTTAAATGGTGTGTTTAAATTTTGTCGCGAAGCGGGAAAACATATGCTTAAACAAGGTTCTGGAAAAATCATTAATATCGCCTCGTTGTTAAGCTTTTCTGGTGGTATCACTGTGCCAGCTTATGCTGCTAGCAAAGGTGGCGTTGCTCAGTTAACGAAAGCATTGGCAAACGAATGGGCTGCCAATAATATTCAAGTCAATGCAATTGCGCCTGGTTATTTCGAAACCGACAATACATATAACCTTCGCCAAGACAAAGAGCGTCATCAAAGTATAACCTCTCGTATTCCAAGTGGTGTATGGGGTAAGCCAGAAGATTTAGCCGGTGCTACTGTTTTCTTATCAAGTAATGCTGCGAATTATGTAAACGGTCATGTCATGTTAGTTGATGGCGGGTGGATGGCGCGCTAAGCCATCAACAAATTTAATTTTTAAATGTATAAATTTCTTATACGAAGGGGTCTTTATGAACTTTATGTTCTCAGCTGATATCAGAAGTTATAAAACAATGCGTAATGATGAGTTACGTGACGCTTTTGTAACTGCACCATTATTCGAAGCTGGTAAAATCAATTTAACTTATACCGATGTTGATCGCGCAGTTATTGGTGGTATTACACCTGCCGCCGACTCAATTATTCTTCCTACTCATAAAGAGCTAGCAGCTGATTACTTTTGTCAGCGCCGTGAAGTTGGTGTAATCAATATTGGTGGTGAAGGTGTAATTGTTGTTGATGGCACATCATATCCAATGAATAACCGCGACAGCTTATATATTGCTAAAGAAAGTAAAGTTGTAGAATTTTCATCTAAAGATGAAAATGTGCCAGCTAAGTTTTATTTAGCGTCTTATCCTGCGCATCGCGTAACAAAAACAGTGCACGTTCCTAAGAGTAAGGCAAAGTTCATTGAGTTGGGCTCGCAGGAAACTTCGAACGAGCGAACTATATTCCAATCTATTCGTCCAGGTATTGTTGACAGCTGTCAATTAGTAATGGGGATTACAGAACTTAAAAAAGGTAGTGTTTGGAATACCAAGCCACCTCATACTCACTTTAGACGAACAGAAGTTTACATGTATTTTGACTTACCAAAAGATGAAAAAGTATTTCATTTAATGGGAGAACCTTCTGAAGTGCGGACATTACCTATAGAAAGTGAGGTGGCTATAGCATCACCAAACTGGTCTATTCACAGTGGTGTTGGAACATCAAACTACACATTCATTTGGGCAATGGGTGGAGAGAACCAAGAGTTTGATGACATGGATCATATTGAGGTAAGTGCATTACGTTAACTAGTTATGCATTTTAACTGAGCGATCGCCCACTTCTGTGTTGGCGTTCGCCAACCAAATAAGACCCAAACAGTTCTTATAAAGTAACCACTTTCACTTTATATGTTTGGGTTTATTCAAATTTATCCACTTTATGGATATTAAAGTCGTGTCCACCAATATCTGTTGGAGGATTTATTGCACCTTAAATTTAGGAATGAGGAAAATTTATGGCCAACATAGTTTGTCTAAAGGAAAAGGGTACCCGCGAGCGGCGGTGTGGCTTATTACCAGCAAATGTTAAGTCTTATGTTTTGTTAGGCACTGATGTAATTGTTGAATCAGGTCTAGGAGAAAATGTTTTTATCACCGATGAAGAATACGCTAATGCTGGAGCTACTGTTCTGAGTAATCGAGCTGAAATTATAGCTCAAGCTGACGTTATTTTATCTGTAGATAAACTCCCCATAGAAGACGTAATACTTGCGAAAGGGAAGACGGTTATTAGCTTTTTAGACCCTTTCAATAGCCATGATTATGTAGACTTGCTGTGTCAGCATCAGGTAACGAGCTTAAGTGTGGAAATGATACCTCGTAGTACGCGTTGTCAAAAAATGGATGCATTAAGTTCGCAAGCTAGCCTAGCAGGCTATGTGATGGTAACCAAAGCAATTACAGAGCTTCCAAGTATTTTACCAATGATGATGACTGCTGCCGGAACAATTAAACCAGCAAAAGTATTTGTTATTGGTGCTGGTGTCGCAGGATTACAAGCTATTGCGACGGCTAAACGATTAGGTGCTGCAGTAACTGCATTTGATACTCGAGCTGTTGTAGCAGAGCAAGTACGCTCGTTAGGTGCTAAGTTTTTGGATATTGACCTAGGGGAAACAGGCCAAACAACCCAAGGATATGCGCAAGCGCTTAATGATAGCCAAATGGCTAAACAGCAAGATGCCCAAGCCCAATGTATTGCCCAATCAGATATTGTTATCACAACTGCACAATTATTTGGTCGTAAGCCACCAGTATTAATAAATCACGATACAATAAAGTTAATGAAAGCTGGGTCGGTTATTGTCGATATGGCAGCTGAAAATGGTGGTAATGTTGCAGGTTCGATTGCGGGTCAAACTACCGTCATTGAAGGGGTAAAAGTAATAGGCACCGGTAATTGGTCAAGTGAAGTAGCACTGAATGCTTCACAAATGTATGCCAATAATTTGTTTAACCTCGTTAGTGAGTTTTGGCAAAAAGATACTAAGCAATTTTTAATTAATCTCAAAGACGATATACAGGCAAGTGCTGTCATTACTCATCAAGGCAACATTACGAATCAAACTATTAGTGATTTACGATCACAACCAATGGAGCAAGCATCATGACTGGTATTTATCTTTTATTTATCCTGATGCTGGCTATATTTGTTGGCTTTGAGTTAATTCGTAAAGTTCCTGCAACTTTACATACACCACTTATGTCGGGCGCTAATGCAATCTCAGGTATCACAGTTATAGGTGCCTTGAGTTTAGCCGGTGGTGAGTCTGATCACTTAGCAACATGGCTTGGTGTAGTCGCTGTAATGTTAGCCACCATAAATGTAGTTGGTGGTTATTTAGTAACCGACCGCATGCTTGCAATGTTTAAAAAGCGCTAGGAGATAAAAATGACAGATTACTTAATACTGATAAACGCGGTGTATGTATTGTGTGCATTGCTCTTTATTTTTGGCCTAAAACTATTGAGCCATCCTTCTACTGCACGTAAAGGAAACCTTCTATCAAGCCTTGCGATGCTCATTGCTGTTGTTGTTACACTGCTGGACAAACAAATTATTTCGTTCGAATTTATTGTTGGGGCAATAGTCATTGGGTCTGCGGTAGGTGTGTTCGCTGCAAAGAAGATTGAAATGACCTCTATGCCTGAACTTGTATCGCTATTTAATGGTGTAGGTGGCTTAGCAAGCTTAGCTGTTGCATATGCTGCTATAGTTAGCGGCGCATCTGCTACCGTATTCGTTTTAGTGGTTAGCTTTTTAGCATTATTAATTGGTGCAGTCACATTTTCAGGTAGTATTGTTGCTTGGGCTAAATTAAGCGAGCGCATTGTAGGTCGTCCTATTGTATTTAAAGGTCAGGCTATTGCGAATGTATTGCTAATTTTTGCAATAGCTACATCAGGGTATTTACTCGTTTCACAGCCAGAGGTTACTACATGGCATTATATTGCAATTGGTTTGGCCTTGTTAATGGGGGTGATGTTAGTATTACCTATCGGTGGTGCAGATATGCCGGTAGTAATTTCATTACTGAATAGCTACTCTGGCTTAGCGGCATGTGCAGCCGGTTTCGCACTAGAAAATAATTTGCTTATCGTTGCAGGCGCATTGGTTGGAGCAAGTGGCATAATTCTAACAAATATTATGTGTAAAGCGATGAACCGCTCACTAGTCAATGTACTCACATCAGGCTTTCAAAAAGTTCACATGAATGAAATGAAAATAGAAGGTGAGATTAAACCTCTAAGCCCAGACGATGCATTTTATGTATTAGAAGCAGCTCAGTCTGTACTTGTGATCCCTGGGTATGGTATGGCAGTAGCGCAAGCACAGCATACAATGAAGGAGCTGCAAGCTCTATTAGAAAACAACGGTGCAGAAGTTGCCTATGCAATTCACCCAGTGGCAGGGCGCATGCCTGGTCATATGAACGTATTACTTGCTGAAGCGGATGTCTCTTACGAGCAATTATTTGAAATGGATGAAATTAATCCACGAATTGAAGGCTTTGATGTCGCTATAGTGATAGGTGCAAATGATGTAGTTAATCCTGCGGCGCGTGAAATGGTGGGTAGTCCTATTTATGGTATGCCAGTGATTAACGCCGACTTAGCTAAAAATGTATTTGTTTTAAAACGAGGTATGGCTACGGGTTTCGCTGGTGTAGATAATCCTCTGTTTTTCAAGCCAAACTGTAGAATGATTTTTGGAGATGCTAAAGAAACACTAAATAGTTTAGTGCGTCAATTTGCCGATTAATACAGACGTAAACCTGAGTAATAGCGTACCAAATAACATTTGAGATACGCTATTTCTCTAATTTAAAAATATAAACCTATTAGTTTAGTTGTCTAATGATTCAACGATAATGACTTCAATATCTTTGCTTTCAAAATATCTGATCATTTCTTTATCGGCATCAGAATCAGTTATAAGCACGTCTACGTCTTCAAGAGGGCAGAAAACAAAATTACTGCGTTTACCTAATTTAGTGCTGTCTGCAAGGATAATTAATTTATCAGTTTGTTTTTTTAGTTTTTGTTCTGAAAGTATCAATAACGGATCTGACTCCATCACACCAAACGCACCTATGCCAGGGGTGCCCATAAACATTTTTGAACTACGATAATGCTCTGTATTATCTTTTTCATAAGAGCTTAAGATGATGCCCTGTTCACGATAAATCTCCCCTCCAGGTAGTGACACTAAATTATCACTATTTTCTGAAAGAAGATTAGCCAGTACGAATGAGTTGGTTAAAATATTTAGATTTTTTTCTGCAAGATATTCACCCATCATATAAGTAGAGCTACCACCATTTATAATAATAGAGTCATTATCGTCACATAATTCGACCGCTTTTTGTGCAATAAGCTTCTTTGTATCGGTACGTTTTGTTTTATCAACCTCAAACGCTGAACTTTGAATATTTTTACGTTTGTTGGAAAGAGACTCAGCACCTCCTCTAATTTTTATAATTTCCCCACGATTAGACATTTTTGTTAAGTCTCGGCGAATGGTTGCTTCAGAGGAAGATAAGGTTTCAGTTAAAACTTTGACACTAACAAAACTTTGGCGATCCACGATTTCTTTAATCAGCTGCTGTCTATGCTTTTCTAACATTTATAACTATTCCATTAACCAAAAAGGGATATATGCATTTCGTGATACATATACAATGTTAAAAGTTTATCACTATATAAGTTAAAAAGGAAAAAATAGGTTTTACGGATATTTACATGTTGAAATTTTTTATGTACTGAATGAATTACGTTATTTACTGCAACGGTAATTTTTAAAATAAACGCTTTCACCCCTCCCATTCGCTCAAACTCGGTCCAAACTAATCATTTGCAATCACCTTCTTTCTGTGTAAACTAAGATGTATATATTTCTATGTAAATTAATAATAAGCAATAAAAAATGATTGAAATGATGCGGTATTCTTTGGTTATAGATATAGGTAAAACACATGTAAAACTGCATGTGTTAGATGATAAATATAATTCTGTATTTTCCAAACAAATGAAAAATACAGTAGTGAAGGAAGGCCATTTCCCTAGTATTAATACAAGCGAGATTTGGGGGTGGCTAATAGCAGGTATTAAAGAGATCACACCAAAATACAGAATCAATGCAATTAATATAACAACGCATGGGGCTACGGCTGCGTTGATTGATCGTAATGCGATAGGTACCGATGGTCTTGTGCTTCCTATTCTGGATTATGAATACGCAGATGTTTATGAGCAAAGCCCTGAATATGAAAGTATCCGGCCTTCGTTCAATGATACTTTTTCACCGTCATTACCAGCTGGATTGAATTTAGGTCGTCAATTATATTGGCTTAAAAGAAAATTCCCTAATGAGTTTGCAAAGGTTACGGATATACTTATGTATCCTCAATATTGGGTGTGGCGCTTTACTGGACAAAGAGTAAATGAAATAACATCCTTGGGTTGCCACACAGATTTATGGTCAATTCAGAGCAATACGTATTCCTCTTTGGTAGATCATTTAGAGTGTGAGAAATTACTTCCTGATATCAAGCCCGCTTGGTTTAATTGTGGCAAAGTATCATCTTCACTTATAGCTGAGCTTGGACTTGACCCTCAATGCCACTTTTTTAACGGTATTCATGATAGTAATGCGAGTTTTTTAAGATACAAACTGACCCAAAATAAAGCACCTTTCACCGTAATATCGACTGGAACGTGGACTATTTTGATGTCATCTCAGGTCCCACTCAGTAACCTCGATGCTGATAAAGATATGCTCGCTAATATTGATGCTATGCAGCAGCCGATTGCTTGTGCTCGCTTCATGGGCGGCAGAGAATTTGAAGCTATTTGTGAGCGAGCAGGCTCTTGGCTTGGCGAGCAATTTAATGTTGACGACATTCAAAATGTAATTGATCAACAAGTGTTTGCATTGCCTGACTTCAGTAATGGAAGTGGCCCATTTGGAGGTGCTATGTGTGGTTTTACTACCAATACAGATAAAGTAAGTGGTATTGCATTAGCAACGATATACAGTGCTTTAATGATAGATTATCAGCTGGATATGTTGGGCGCCAAAGGCGACATTTTTATTGAAGGCGCATTTTTGAAGAACCCTTTATTATGCGCTGTTTTAAATCAGTTAAGAGAAAATAATAAAGTGATTCTGTCAAAGGACTCTACAGGGACAGTACAAGGTGCTGGTTATTTATCTGATTGGGGCAATGTTCAGTGTGAAATTGAATGTGAACCCTCGTCAACTACTGAGCTTTATAACCTTTTAGGGTATAAGAAACAGTGGCGAGAATATGCTGAATCTAGATCTACTGTATTATAGGGATCAGCTTTTAATCTACTGAGGCCCATTTTTATTATCTTTAGGTGTAATCTATGCGGATAAATACACTTAATGGTTTTAAATGTGCCTCAACCTCAAAATGTAAGCAACTATTGAGATAGGTTAGTAAAAATCTGCTTTGTAATCTAGATGCTTGTACTCTATTTTTATAAGTTGAGTTTAATGTGCTTTATTGTTTTTAAAATGTTATTTGACGCGGATAGTAAGGTTGCTGCCAGTGGTTTAAAAAGTTAGTAAATATTGGAATAAAACAATATTAAGTTTAACCATAATTAATAAGGTTTTTGAGCACACTAACTGCTTTCATGTAATCCCCCCCTGCAACTCCAATTAAGTTAGTTAAAATTTGCAATGGCAAAGTTGGTTTTTCCTTTTATATTTTATTTATTCTCCGTACCCTACTTTACTTTTTTAATGGCGTTTATTTAATTAAAATATACTAGGGTAATGTGTAAGAAAAAGCATTTAATAATTAATTTAACATAATAAAGCAATTGGTGTAAATGGACGTTTACACAAGTAATTTTTAAGTGTATAAATATGTAGATTAATATGTTGAAGGAAATTGGGTGCATTATGAAAAGTAGGTTAAAAAAAATTATGGACCATGATGTAAAGCAATTACCAGCAACAAAACAGAATTTAATTCATACTGTACGTGTTGATAATAAATGTCCGATATTTAACTATATACATTCATTGAATGCTGATACCTCAAAACAAACAGCGATACGTTGCTTACAAGCAATAGCAAAACACAATAACTATTCATCTTTCTACGATATCAATTGGCGTGAAATAACATCTGTAGATATAAATAGTTTAATTCATACACTAAAAGATAAAGGTCTTTCACCAAAATCCATTTCACTTTACGTCTCTATAGCCAAAAGCGTATGCGAACACGCATATTTACTTGGCCAAATATCTCGCCTACAGCTAGATGGAGTTTTAAAAGTTAAAGGTTCTACCGGTTCACGTATAAAAAAGCATAAAGTAATTGACCGAAATGAATTTCAAGCTTTACTTCTACGCATTGAAACTAGCAACCCATTTAATAAAGTAAAACTGATAAGAGATAAAGCCATCTTTCACTTATTGATAGGTACTGGGCTCAGAAGAAATGAACTGGCAAATATTCAGCTCTCTTCCTTAGATATAGAAATAAGCAAGCGACGTACTATTTTTATTAGCTCTCAATACATTAAGATAGTTGGTAAAGGTAACAAAGAAAGGTATGTAGCGCTTCATCCTGTGACTAAAGCTGCTTTAGAGGACTGGATAAATATAAGAGGCATACTTAGCGGCCCGATTTTCATAAAAGTATCCAAGAACGGGAGTTTTTCTATAAGAAAAAATAACTTTTTAACAGGAAATGCAATTTATGAGCTATGCAGAAAGTACAACACAGTTGCCCCTCATTCGTTAAGGCGATCTTACGCGACCTGGCTTGATGATAAAGGAGTCAAAATTAGTCGTATCAGTAAGCTTTTAGGCCATGCGAAAGAAGTTACAACGGCTTTGTATATTGTTAATGATGAAGAGAAAGCTTACGAGGATGTTTTAAATAGCTTGTTTTAGTATTGATATATACTTATTATTGCTACCGTAATAAAATTTACTGTAATATTAATTACAGTGCATTTAAGGGGCTAGTGTATGCAAAAGTTTTATAATAGAGAAGTTCAGCTTAATAAGTTACGAACGATCTCTGATGATATAGGACAATCTAAAGGTCGGTTAAGTGTCGTTGTTGGTCGTAGGCGTGTTGGAAAAACACGCTTACTTAATGAGGCTTTTCAAGGTATTGCGCAGAAACACCTTTATTTATTTGTAAGTCGAAAATCTGAGAGTGCGTTAGTCAGCGAATTTTCAGCTATATTGCAAAATGAATTGAATACAAAGTTCTTTAAGCCCGAGTCTTTGAAAGATATATATGAATACTTACTCGATTACTCCACACATACACCTATTACTGTCGTTATTGATGAATTTCAGGATATTGAACGAGTAAACAATAGCCTATTTTCAGATTTACAAAACCTATGGGACGAATACAAAAATAAATCGATGATGCATTTGGTTTGTTGCGGGTCTATGTACAATTTAATGACAAGAATCTTTAAGGATGAAAAGCAGCCATTACTGAACCGTGATGATTACTTTTTTAAAGTTAATCCTTTGGCGCCGAATTATATAAAAGCAATTATGAAGGATAATGATAAATATACGCCAAACGATATGCTTATTTGGTGGTGTTTATCTGGCGGCATACCTAAATACCTTGAGTGGCTAACTAATGCAGGTAGTTCACCTTTTGACACGCTAATTTCAAATGGTTCGCCCTTAATAAAAGAGGGGATGCATCGACTTGTGGAAGATTTTGGCTCTGAGCACCGTGCATATTTTGATATTTTAGGTGCTATAGCCAGTGGCTACAATAGCCGGCCCCGAATAGAGAGTTATTTAGATACGAGTGTCGGCGTACACTTAGATAAGTTAGAAAAAGATTTTGATATCATTATTAAGCTCAGACCGATTACTGCAAAAGAAAACTCTAGAGACATTCGCTATAAGATTGCAGATGAATTTTTAAGTTTTTGGTTTCGTTTTATATATAGTAACCGAAGTGCGGTTGAAATAGAGAACTACGACTTCATAAGACGCATAGTATATAGGGACTTTGATACGTATTCGGGTACCCAGCTAGAGGAATTATTTAAAGCTATTATTATAGAATCAAAGCAATTTAACAATATTGGTAGTTATTGGAATAGTAAAGGTGAAGATGAAATCGATATTGTTGCTATTAACGATTTAGATAAAGAAATTTTAATCGCTGAAGTTAAGCGCCAATACAAAAAGTATAGTGAGCCTAAACTAATACTAAAATCTAAGAGTTTACTGCAAAACTTAAACAAAAAGGGTTATAGAGTTTCATATAGAGGGTTTTCACTAGACAATTTAGATGATATTCAGAATGAGTTTAAAAAGGGAGCATGATCTTACCCCTAACAATTAAATACCTGACTAATTTTAGCAAAGGTAACTAAAACAATTACTATACCATCATACTAAAATCTACTTTTAGACTTCTTTCTTTAAGCGGTTACTATTTAAATTATCGGCTATACACCGGGGCAAAAGTCTGACATATTGTTAATATTTAGTATGATGGTATAGTTTTATGTCTTTATATATGGAAATAGCTTGTGCGTATAATCAGCTAGTACAATTTACAGATTTACTAAACCAATCTTTATTGGAAACAGAGGTAATTCATGCGCAGTGTTATAAGTTACCCGCTGTAGCAGGTGATGTGTCAGATTCAAGTGGGTGGGAATTCATCGAGCCTGAGTCTTTTACCGGTTTCACAGCTCTTAGTATGGCTACGGGGGCATTCTCTAGATTCACGCCAGATTACCAACACTCTGCGAAATACCCATTTCGTTTACCAGGAATTATTCAATTAAGCCCAGTGCACCGAGAGCGTATTTCAAATCTAGTCTATCAATGTAATCACCTAAAATTAAAAATTAAAAGTTTAATTAACTCAAGCACACTAAATCATACAAAAAAACGTGAATTAATACAGAGCGTATGCCCAAACGCAATTACTTTACAAATTTATCGCTTAATTAAAACTACTAGCTCACCTGTAAAACGGGTTGGATTCACATGGTGTAATAAAAACAGCATGCGTAAAATAAGAAAAAGTGAGTTTTTAGACTATCTACAAAGAAGTAAAAATAATCCACCGACAGGGCAAACTAAGGCACAATGGGCTCCCTGGGTGGATAAAGAA
This sequence comes from Pseudoalteromonas sp. PSi26, assembly GCF_054960575.1. NCBI lineage: Bacteria > Pseudomonadati > Pseudomonadota > Gammaproteobacteria > Alteromonadales > Pseudoalteromonadaceae > Pseudoalteromonas > Pseudoalteromonas sp. PSi26. The sequence continues at coordinate 18,957 of NZ_JBHNYT010000014.1, forward strand.
ATTGCTTTGATCAACAAAAAGGCTGGAGAGTATGTGCGGATAAAACGTCCATTACCCATTGTGCCTAAGTTAAATATTTCTTTTACTGACGACACAAAAACAATTATGTTTTACGGGCACTTACCCGTTATCACTTTCACAGAGCAGCCAATAAAAATCAGCCCGCTAAAATGCTACATAAATGAAAAAAATAAAAAACAACTTTACGATTACCTAATTAAACGGCTATATATTGTAAACTCAGCCTCCTAGGAGGGGGTATTTTTAACCCAATTTAGTAGCACCAAACTACCATCAACACAATGACTGGTACTTGCATTAGTTACTGTAAATGCCAGTCATTGTGTAACTGACTTTGTGTTAATTGCCAATTTCTGACTTTAAGCGGGCAATAGGCCCACTGTCGCCAATTAAATATACCTTTCTATTGGCTTTTCCTTTTTGTTTTTCTGCGACAATCATTCTAGCATCAGGGTGTCCATTCTTAATAATTGAGGTAATTGCCCAATTTGAATTACTCCGTCTGATAAGTTCATCACCTTTACTAAAAGTTTTGCCTGCATCACTGCTATTCCAATATGAAATAACAGCTTCTTTTCCCTCTTTAGATTCTAAAATAAAACTTAAATCTTTAGGGCTTTTAACTATAAAATCGCCACGTGTATCGTAATTTTTAGAAACAGACTTTAAATCAACGGCATCATTTGCAAGCCAATTATGACCATCCCAACGAATATGTGTTGTTTGCTTTGGCCCACCCGTTTTCATGCCTATATCTTTGCCGATATTAGTTGCTAAATGCGGATAGCCGCTAGAGTCAAGGTGAACTGTCCCATTAAAAGTCCATTTCTCACCCGTATTCAAAGCAAGCGTTTTTTCATCTGCAATTTCACGAGTAATTGGAAGTGGAAGCTGTTCATCTTTTACGTTGCGCCATTCGTCATTTTTAGTATCAAATGTCATGTAGTAGGCATTATGTCGTTCAGTTGTATGACCTCGCCCATTAATACCTGCTTTCCCATCCCAGCAAACATGGTAATCGTAGCCAATTATAATTTCATCATTTCTTCCTTTTTCAACCCATGCATACCAGCTATCAACTGCTTTAATGTCATCGCGTCTTTTATGCTTTAAAAATGAAACTGGTTCTTCAAATGTACGGCCGTGGTCGGTTGATTTTTGATATACCCAATCACTTCGGTGCGCTCCATGCCTATAAAATAAATAAATATCACCATTATCCATTTTTACTGCTTGGTTATAAGTACCGAAAACAGGAATGGTATCTAGCTCTTCCCAGCTGCTGATATCATAAGGCTTTTTTGTAACTGCATGAATATTTCTACCATAGTGAATATTACCCAATGGGTTTTTACCATGTTTAGGCATGCCTCCATGACCACCAAAAAATACGTGAATATAACCTAAATCGTCCATAAGAATAGTTGGTTTACCGTGATTATCTATTTTACTTCTTGATGGATCTTTACCCATGTCACTTATGCCAGCTTTATATGGCCCTTTCCACTCTTTGGTCTCATGATTATAAGAAGCGACATAGGGATCTTCTAAAGGACCTTGGTACGAAACATACGTTACCCCGTCATGGTAAATACCTGCAGGGTGTTGAACAATGGCTAAGGGGTTACCAATTGCATTATCAGCAAAGTAATCAACATAGTTATCATTCTTTGGTTGATTATAACTACAACCAGTTAAAAGTATTGCAGCGCATGTTGTCATTACACTGAGTGGTTTAATTATTTTTTTCATTATTGTTACCTGTGAATTAACCGCTTAAGTGCTAAGTTATTTAATCATTTGTGTGCATGAGTGATAATGATTTAATCTGTATGAAAATGCAAGATAGTGGTTGATTAAGATGAAAAACCCCCACTAAAATTTGTGGGGGCACAAAAGCCTAAAATTTAATTTACCTAATCTGGTTTTCATCAATTCCAGTTAATGTAAGTACACTCGGTTGGGAAATATACGGGTGAGCACTGTCTCTATTTCCTGGTTGATTTAACCAAGATAAATAAAACTTTTTACCAAAGGCTGAAGAGTCTCCTTTCCCCTCAAAAACATGGTTTTCTAATTTAATCAGCCCATTACCTTGTGACAGGTGGGGATTAGCAACCTCAGTCGCTGTATTAATAATAGGCGGGTAAATATCAGCTTCCTCAACTTTAATCGTTTTTAGGCTATGACTATCTAGTATAAAACGCATAACATCATCATTTCGTCGAGCTAATACTGTTAGTTTATTATTTTCTAGTAGCTCGGGTGAGTATGGTTTGACCTTAAACCGACCTAGCGACCCGTGCCCATCAAAGTCCCAACGGAACCCTTTCCAATCACTAATTTGTACTACTTCCCAATCCTTGCCTTCTTTTCGTGCAACGTATATTTGAGTATCGCCATTTGCATCATATTTATGATATGAGATGATAGGCTGCTTATTGTGGTCAAACCCGATCTTTACATTCCCATTAATCATTCCACCAAAGGGTGGAACAGGGTCAACGACTTCAGCACTTTTCGCAGTAATAGGTAACGAAATATCTTCACCGTTTGAATTTTGCCAATTAATTAGGTCTTCGCTTTTTGCATACGACAAACTGTGATTAGTCGCCGCATTGGGTGTATTGCGCCATACCCAAATTAAATGGAACATTCCATCAGGGCCTAGTGTAGGTCCTTCGAAATAACCACTCATTTTACCTTCGCCATCTAAGAAAGTATTGGCGTGTAACCTGCTCCATGACTTCGATTGAGTATTATAAATGTTGTAAATCTCGCTACCATTACCACTTCCACCATCTCGATACTTTACAATAAGTTGATCTTGTTTGTTGCGAAGAAAAACAGGGTAAGTCATTCTTTTTTCAAGTGACTTTTCAGCCATAACAGAAACACGCTTCAATGAACGTACATTCAAAGGCTCTGACATACGAAAATACTCAAGTGGATCTGCATGCATGTTACCCATGACATGTAAGTAACCTTCAGAATCTAGCTCCATAGTGACATAGTTATGGCTATCCCATCCTAACCAGCTGTCTACTTTGTAGTATCTCCACTTACCACCTAGCTGCCTATGTGCCACCGTCATTTGGCGATTTGCATCATAATAAGCTACAAATTGTTGCTCGCCTCGAGTTAGTAAGTAAGGTTTAATTCTGTGCCCAGACCATACACGATCAACCGCTATTGAAGTAACTGCTCGATCTTGTTGACGTGATTGCGATGCAAAACTGATTAGAGCAGTTAAAAAAACTAAGCAGCAAACAAACATATGTCTAGCTTTAAGATTACGCCTTGAGTGCATAATGAATCTCTCTAAAATTGAAATAGATTTACTAAATTTGATATCTATTTATTTAAGCTAAAATATGGGGGACAAACCCAGATATCACCTCAATATAAGCTTCTGCGATTCTGAGTTTACTATCCTATTATGTGAATTGACTTTCAGCCCGTTTACCATTCTTTAATTTGCGGTAGCTTCTCCGCAATTAACTGCTGGTTAATGACCGCATCATATTCATGGTTAAGTTTTGTCGGAATATCAGCACCTATTCGCTTTTGCCATGTTTGCAGCTTTATTTTCAATTCCGCTACTTTGCTTGGCTTTTCGCTGGCAAGGTTATTCTTTTCAGCTAAGTCATTGGTTAAGTCATATAACTCAAAATCATTATTCTCAAAGTATTGGATCAGTTTCCAGTTACCACTTCTAATCGCACTCCCCGGACGCGTTCTAAACAGTGGATCTTGCCCTTGGTCGGTTAGCCCATTATGAGCCTGTAAGTAAATAGGGAAATGCCAGAACAAATCACGCTCGGCAATTCTTTTTTTACCTAATAAGTGTTTCGTTAAATCAACACCATCTAATACTTGGTTAGGCTGTTTTGATTTAGTGATATTAACTAAAGTCGGATAAAAATCTGCATTAATTACTGGAGTATGATCAAGGCCAGGTTTAACTTTTTCTGGCCAACGAATAATTAATGGTACGCGTAAACCGCCGTCATAATAAGAGCCTTTACCGCCGCGAAGTGGCGTAGGAAAAGACGTCATGCGGTAACCACCATTATCGGAGGTAAAAATAACAACGGTATTATCGGCTAAACCTTCAGACGATAACATTTCAAGAATTCGACCAACATTATCATCCATGTGTTCAACCATAGCTGCATAGGTTGCTTCTCGCTTACTTCTTATGCCCTTTTTATGATACTTATCTACTTTATCAATAACAGCTTGATAAGGAGTATGCACTGTGTAATAAGGCACATAAGCAAAAAACGGTTGGTCTTTGCTTGATTTAACCCAGTCAATCACCTCGTTGGTTAAGCGATCGGTTAAATACTCACCTTCAGGGCCATCTTCAATGTTGGGTAATTCGTATGGGCTGAAGTAATGAAATGTCATACCTTGGTGACTACCGGCAACATTTATATCAAAACCTTGTTTATCAGGATCTGCGCCTAAATGCCATTTCCCAAAAGTACCAGTGCTATATCCTGCAGTTTTCAATGATTCCGCTATGGTAATCACATCTGTACTAAGCCCACGCTTATTCTTAATCGGGATTAACTTTCGCGCCTTCTCATTCCCTCTGGCCGAAGGGGACACCGTATAAACGCCATGACGGGGACCATATTGACCAGACATTAAAACAGCGCGACTTGGTGCACAATTAGCAGCCCCCGCATAAGCCTGATCAAAACGTAAACCTTGTTTTGAAAGCTCATCAATATTAGGTGTCTCAAACAAGTCGGTTGTTTGGTTGTAACCTACGTCAGACCAACCTAAATCATCAACTACAATCATTAAAATGTTTGGTTTTTTCGGCGTAGATGCCTGTGATAAATCAACAGCAGAAGCATTAGCTTTTCCACCACAGACACTCAATAGCAATACGCATAAAGACATGGATATAGTATATAATTTCATGTTTTTCCTAGATTATAATTAGCCAACTATAAATTCTGTTTCAGGTAAAGAGTGGGAATTTTACTTCATTCGCCCCACACTGTTGCACCAAATACAAATTTAGCCCTGCATATCCTCTAACTCTTTACCTTTTGTTTCATGTAAGAACATAAATACAAATACCACCGAAATGAGTGCACAAATCGCATAAAAACCATACGCTCCAGCGAGGCCAACACCAGTTAGCATAATAGGGAATGACCATGTTATTAAAAAATTAGCAATCCACTGTGCAAAACCTGCAACAGCAAGACCTGAACCTCGGATTTGGTTAGGAAACATCTCGCCAAGCATTACCCACATAACAGGCCCCCAAGACAAGTTAAAGAAAAAGACATAAGCATTTGCAGCGACTAAAGCCACAATTCCTTGTTCACCTAACTCTAAGTTACCCAACACCCCTGTTTCTGCGTTTAAAAAAGCATAAACCATAGCTGCAAGGGTCACAGTCATACCTATAGATCCAATCAGTAAAAATGGCTTTCTACCCACTTTATCAATAAAGTACATAGTGACGAATACCGCTAAAATACTTACCACTCCGCTTATTATATTAATAAGTAATGCATCAGACTCGGTAAAACCTGCCGCCTGCCAAAGTACAGCTCCGTAATAGAAAACAACATTAATACCCACTAATTGCTGAAAAGTGGCCAAGCCAATACCTATCCATACAATTGGACGCAATTTATTTTTAGACTTGTCAATTAAGTCAGAAAGTTTTGGCTTATGTTTATCAGCGGCAAGTGATGCGACAATTTCATCATGCTTTGATTGAGTAGAGTCAGCTCCATACAAACGAGTCAATACGATCATAGCTGCTTCTGTTTTTCCAGCCATAATTAAATAACGTGGACTTTCTGGAATAAAAAATAACGCAATAAAAAATAAGCTAGCAGGTACTAGTTCAACCCAAAACATCCAACGCCATGTCTCTAGATCCAGCCAAAATAATGCTGTTGACCCACCGGCACTATTTGCTAAAAAATAATTACTAACAAAGGCACTAAACAACCCGAAAATAATGGCAACTTGTTGCAACGTAGACAGCGTACCTCTATATCGTGCTGGTGCAATTTCACTAATATAAGCAGGCGTCATTACAGATGCAGCACCTACCGCCAAACCGCCCAAAATTCTATAAATTACAAACTCAAATGATGTATCAGCAACGCCTGATCCCCATGCACTCACAATAAACAAAATTGCAGCAACAATTAATATGAGACGACGGCCAAACTGATCGGCCAATTTACCTGCAGTAAAGGCACCAATAGCACAGCCAATTAACATACTCGATACGTTAAAACCCGTGCCTGCGCTGCTTGAACTAAAAGCCGTTTGTAAGCCATCTACAGTACCGTTAATAACACCGCTATCAAATCCAAACAAAAAGCCACCAATGGTTGCTACAAAGCAAACCAAAACGATTAATAGTACATTTTCTTTATTATTCATAAATATCCATAGTGTGTGTTGTTGTTATTAATACAGATTTTGAATAGTACGTAAGCTGTAAATATTAGCCTTGATAGCTATTCGACTTTATTAAACTTGACTCTCTTTTCATTAATTCAAAATCTAAAATGTGTCTAGCGCTTTTTTGGTCAACTCAGAAAAGTATGGGTTGCCGTTATAATTTGAAACAACGGACCACTTTGCATTTTCTTTGGGTAGAAAGCCAATTAAGCGTTCTTTAACTAGTTTGTATTCATTTAGATTAGCCACGTTGTTCCACTCATTTTTGTCATTTTCATGGTCATATAGTTCTTCACTTCCATCCTCATAACGAATATAACGATAACGCTCTGTTTTGACCGCATGGTTATTTGGCCCATAAGTCGTTACTGCCGCGTGTTCCCACTGCGCATCTGGTTTCCTTAGCAAGGGTGATAAGTCTTGCCCTTCATTTAAAGGGTTATCAGGCAAACCACATATTTTGATCAATGTAGGATACAAATCCAATAAACTAACAGGGCGATTACTCACTTGTTTGGTCGAAGACTTTGGCGGTTTAATTATCAACGGGGTTCTAGTGGCCCTTTCCCACAGAGCCATCTTAGCAAATTTACTTTTTTCACCTAATTGATAACCATGATCCCCCCACAATACCACTACGGTATTTTCTGCGTACTGACTATTTTCAAGCGCATCCAGAACTGTCCCGATACAAGAGTCGACAAACGAAATACTGGCTAAATAAGCTTGTACCATGTTTTTCCATTCATCATTTTCTATCGCCCACTTTGTAGTAGGCATCATAGGTAATTCGGTTACAGCTTTTGCAATTTCAGGGACATCGTTTAAGTCATCTTTAAAATAAGGTGGTAACTCAATTCCTTCGATAGGGTGCATATCAAACCACTTTTGTGGGACATGCCAAGGAACATGAGGACGAAGAAACCCTCCTACCATGAAAAAAGGTTTATTGTGTTCTGTGCTTAACTGCTTGGCTAGCCACTGTGCCGATTCGAAATCAGGCATTTGCTGATCAGATTCTGGAAACGCTCCCCAATCGGTATTAGTTCTGGGATCATGCCATTTCATTCTCTCTGAAGGGTAAGGACCAAACCCTTTTGCTCGGCCACCATAATTATCAAAGCTACCATCAGCTACTTTCTTATGAAAAACCTTGCCTACCGCGGCAGTATAATAACCGTGCTGATTAAAGTATTCGCTTAAAAATATTGATTGACTCGCTTTATCATTAGCAGACTTAATGTCATTGTCTTCAACATGCCCATAAATACCTGTTGTAGACGGAGCTAGACCAGTCATAATGCTGGCGCGTGATGGTCCACACAGCGGTGCAGGTGCGTGGGCGTTAGTAAACACAGTACCCATATTGGCTAAACGGTCAATATTGGGAGTTTTAGTATTAGCATGCCCCCCTAAAGGGCCAATCCAATCATTTAAATCATCAACAATGAGCATTAACACATTTGAATATTCTTTTTTTAATTGTGCTAGCCAATTAAATTCACATCCAGCAAGAGTTGCAGTCGCTAATCCTGCACTACTAAGAAGAAACTTACGCCTATTCATATTGAATGATCCTCAAATTTTTAAATCCAGCTAAGTTTGATTTAGGGAGTTGGCGACACATTTAATTGCAATAACACTCATTATAATGCAATATCAATCACCATTAGGCAATGTATTAGTTTTTGATGGGGGTAACTTAAATGGTTTTTAATTTGAAAAAGGATAAACAATCAAATTTTCGATTAAATAAAAAAACACGTTATGCGATTGTTATATTAATAGCTATTACAGCAGTTAATATTATCTATTCAATTCCAGATAAAAATCCATTGCCCCCTACCTCAAGCACCAATAATTCGTAATATAACCAGTTATTTAAAAAATATTTTAACGTGTAATGTAATAACTTTAATGGTTCGTAAAACACACAATTTATAGGAATCACCATGAATAAAAAAATTAAAGCTAGGAAGTCACCTCTTCTTTTATTAGCCTCAGGCTGTTTGATTTTATCAGGATGCGCTAAAGAAATATCATCAACTAGCCAAAGTGATAATTCATATAAAAATGAAGTAAAAGCCTATGCTGTGTTTGTTCCAAAAAGACAAGACGATTTTGCTTGGGAAAATGACAAAGTTGCATTTCGCGTATACGGTCCCGCAGCGCCTATAAAAGGGCACTCTAGTGGTGTTGATGCTTGGCTTAAAAAAGTAGATTATTCAATTATAGACAAGTGGTATGAAGAAACGTTTAATAAAACAGGGTCATACCATACTGATACCGGTGAAGGTTACGACCCATACCATGTAGGTATTAGTCGCGGTGTTGGCGGTTCAGCTATTTGGGTGGATGGAAAAGACTACACAGCACATAATTATAACAGCTATAAAATAATTACTAATGGTCCTGATAAAGTCGTCTTTACACTCGAATATGAATTTAAAACACCGTTAGGGCTAGTTAATGAGTCAAAAACAATATCGTTGCCACTAGGTTCAAATCTATACAAAGTAAATTCTGAGTTTAAACTTGATGGTAAACCCGCTTCTTTGCCCATTGCGATAGGTATTACAACACATGATGGAAAGGCCAAGGTATCACACAATAAAGAGACCGGCAGAATCTCAGCATGGGAGACGTTTGATTCAATGGCATTGGGGACGGGCGTTGTTATTACTCCAAGTAAAATAACAGATATTAAACATATTGCTAAAGAAGCAAAAGATGAAAGCCATATTTGGCTTTTCACCAATTCTGACAAAAATGGTGCGATTGAATATTACGCTGGATTTGCATGGGAAGCTGCAGGTGAAATAACCACGCAAGCCCAGTGGCATAACTACCTCGATAACTTTAAGAAATAGAGGCATTATCATGGAAAAAATTGCTTTTACAATGACCTTATTATCCGGGAATGAAGCTGAGTATAAAAAACGTCATGACGAAATATGGCCTGAGCTTGTGACAGAGTTAAAAAATGCAGGGGTTTCTGATTACTCAATATTTCATGATCCAACATCAAATAAACTTTTTGCTGTATTAAAAAGAGAAGACAACCACACAATGGACGCACTGCCTTTAGCGCCAATTGTAAAGAAGTGGTGGGCATTTATGTCCGATATTATGGAAACTAACAGTGATAATTCTCCTGTTGTAAACCCTATTAACGAGGTATTTCACTTAGATTAAAGCAAACAAGTACAAACCGTATGAAACACGAATGGGGTTTGTACTTTCACCCGCCAAATAAATACTGCTTTAACCATTAATATGGAACATGTGATGAAAACAAAACTGAAGTGGCTATTACTTGCTGCATTAATAAATTTCAGCAGTGTAAAAGCGGCTGATATCCTTAAAGCAGACCGTTATTTTACAGAGCAGCAGTATGATTTAGCAAAAAAAGAATACGATAAAGCAGCCCAACTTGGTAACCCACATGCATATTATCAATTAGCAAGAATCTACTCAAAGGGCTTAGGCGTCAAACAGGATATTGTTAATGCACTTATTAATTATTCGTTAGCAGCCGAATACGATTATTTTGACGCCCAAAAGGTAATAAATGACACTTTAACTAAACTTCCCGCTGAGGCACAAGAAAGCTTTGTCAAAATAATGAACGACTACAAAGCCACTCAAGGGAAGCAAGCAATTGACGCAAAATACTTTCCAATAATTAATCAAAATACGCTATCTAAAAGAATTACGTTTAATGGCGAACTAAGCCTGAAACATATTTTTCATAGCGATGATTTTATTACAGATTCTGTGGCTAGTTTGAATAACTTAGCAATTGAGGAAGGAGGTAATGAAGACGCCGCGTATATGTCTTCTCCAAAACAACCATATTTAATTTTAGATATTGATATTGCTCCCGATGGCTCAGTTCGTCACTATTCTATAGTGCAAAGCCTTGGAGGAAATACATCTAACCTCATAAAACAGTTTGTACTATTTCCACAAGAAAAACCTTTTCTAAATAATCAATATATAAATTTCGTGCAACGCGTATTTTTAGGGGCGGCAGGTTATTCTAAATCAATATTAGTTGATAAAAACGAGGTTTTGTATTCTCAAATATTACGTACTTATAAGCGCCTAAAGCAGGGTAAAACCCTAAACGAACAATACCAATATGCTATGGCGTTATTTAATTTCCCTTGGTTATCCAAAGAGCCTAAAGAAGCTGAAATGAAATTACTAACGATTGCTCAAAAAGGGCACCCTGGTGCTATGTACGAATATGGAATGTTACTTTACAGAGAGCAACGCGATATTCAAGATGCCATTTACTGGATTTCGCAATCTGCAAAATATGGTCTTATTCGCGCAGAATACCGTTTAGGCATGATTTTAAATTCTAGTCCTTGGGTCCAACACGATGAAAAAAAAGCCTTGTTTTGGTTTGAGTCTGCAATGGAAAAAGGCGACATTAATGCGGCAATAAGAGCGATTAATATTACACTCACAGCAAAGGACAGGTCTTTAATCAATGTTGAATCTGCCGTCAGAAATTTAAATAATATTGAGAAACATCATGCTGACAATCCTGAGTATTACTACTTATTAGCGTTATCTTATCGTGACAGGTCAGTAAGAGATTTCAGTAAGTTTGTTAGTAATATGCGAACAGCCATTAGCCGCGGAAACTCTGTAAATTGGGATACCAGTGAATGGCAAACACTATTAGATAAATCAACGATTGGCACTGTGTACATAACTGATGGAAAGTAACCTATATGCAGTCCTCTTAAGTAAAACGTTTTAGTTTTAACTCAAGGCGATTCAATTAATGGTTTGTTATCCACCGTAGAACGCTAATATATATATTTTGCGGTGGTTTGTTGAAACCAGCCTTACTTTATACATAGTTAAAGCAGGTAACGATATTAAAAGGAGAATATGTGTTTGATAGTTACTTTGCGCAAAGTTTAGGGTTTGTAAGTTTTATATTAGCCGTTTTGTGCTTTATTCAAAAAGATGACCGCCGCCTAAAATCAATGATGATTTTAATGAATTTAAACCATGCATTACACTTTTACTTATTAAATGCCGTCACCTCCTCTTTGTGCTGCTTATTCTCAGCCGGGAGAACAGCTATTTCAATTAAAACCAAAGAAAAATGGATAGCCGGCTTATTCATTATACTTACAGGGTTAATTGGTTACTTAACAGTAGCTCAATGGACAGATTATATTGCTGTATTAGGCTCATGTTTAGGCACATTCGCTTTATTTTGTCTTACCGGAATTAAAATGCGCTGGGTAATCTTAGTAGGCTCTTGTTTGTGGCTAATAAATAACATTATTATTGGATCACTTGGGGGCATACTACTAGAAACAACTGTCATCATTATTAACTTAACAACGATTTATAAACTACACAAACATACTAGCAGTGCCTCAATTTAAAAAGGATTTTGTCCAGATAGTCGTCATGATTTGAAACTCTATACAAACCTGCTTTATCCACTTAAAATCAGATACTAAAATGTTAAATAAATTCATAAAACAAAGCTTAAATATATCATAGTGTCATTTGGCGACGTTATTAATTATTAAACGAAGTTGACATACAAACAGCCTTTGTAGAGCACTTAAATTCGCGCCGAAAACAAGTAAAATGTCTCGTAATGCTTTATCAAGAAAAGTATGACTCCGAGCCCTTTTTTTGATATCACTTTTAGCCCACACCCTTTTGGCGAGCACGCAACATAATTCGCAGGTTATAATTTAAAGGCTATTCAACAATTAGCATCTGCCGCGGGGTATGCAAGTTGGGGGCAAGTACAAGGAATAATATCTGACATTGCTGACGCTATTTTTAACTTTAAAAACATTCCACAATCGCTCGATATCAATAAACAAACCATTCGCTTAATAGAACACCAGTTCAATAATACTCATGCCATAAATAAACATTTAATTACAGGCTAATGTGCGTCAGTATTTAACTTATATTCTCAATAGCTTGCTCTGCATTATTTGAAAGTAAAAAAGCCTAACAAAAAATTGTTAGGCTTTGACAAGTAACTACATTTTTACTTAAAAGTTATAACTAAAGCTTACTTCATAAATTCGACCAGTGTAATCAACACGAGAAACTGCTTTCTCATTGTTACCCCAGTATTCATAACGTTGTTCGTCGGTTAAGTTATAACCACGTAAATACGCTCTGAAGTTTTTATTAAATTTATATGAAGTGACTAAATCTAAACGGCCTGTTGCTTTTTGTGTACGAGGCTGTACACCTAAGAAAGAATTTTGACCTTTCAATGTTGAATCGTCTTTCCAATTGTATGCAACCCTTACGCTAAAGCCGTCATTTTCATAGTAACCAATAGCGTTAAACGACTCAGGAGCAACAGAGTATAATGTGCTTTCTTCTGTACCATCTTGGTCAATGTACGTGTAGTTAAATACGCCACCAAAACCATTCCAAGGGTACGGTAAAAAGTCTAGTTTTTGCTGAATAGCTAACTCAATACCCGTTAATTCGATAGTTTCGTTATCATTAAACTTCTCGTTAATTCTAACAGAGCGGAAATTTTCTGTGCCATCGTCACCTATGAATGGTTCAACTTGCGTACAAACAAAACCACCTGTAGCTGCGTTATCTTCACGAGAAACGTCGCTACCTAATGCTTCAATAATAAGTGCATCACCCTCTGGACAGCTCTCTCTGTCTTCAAAAAAGCCTGTAAGTTCTTTGTAAAATACGCCCACAGAGATAGCACTACCATCACGGTTGTACCATTCTAACGACATATCGTAGTTGTCTGCGTCGTACGGTTTAACAAAGCTCGCAGGCTTGTCAATTGTAACACTTGTATTGCTGCCTCTGACCTCTGTAGTTGGCGTCATCACACGAAGGTTAGGACGGACAAACCCTTTATTATATGCTGTACGTAAAACAAGATCTTCACGTAAGTCAAACGCAAAGTTAACCGATGGTAACCAGTGGTCGTAGTCATCACTTATTTTTGTATCTACTAAAACATCGCCGGCACTACGATCTCGTCTAATACCATTGAAATCGTTATTAGTACTAACATAGCGCATACCCACATTACCGGTCCACATTACATCGCCAAGTTCGCCATTTAAATCGGCCATAGCATAAGCTGCAGCTATTGTTTGCTCAACGTCAAAGTTAGTTGCGTATCGCTGTGGATGAGGGCCATTAAAACGCTCATAAAGCCCAGTGTCACCCGCTTTAATACCACCTTCAAGATCTGCTATTCCATTAGTCAAATTTGCAATGTGAGATAAATTATCAAACGTTCTCCAACCGCTATTGGCACCAAAGGTACCAGGGAATTTGCCGTTAAAAAATTCACTTTGCCCATCTGACAGAAGTGTATCGCTAATCGCAGAGCTACCCACAGCATTAGCATTTACACCAGCAGCACCGATTTGTTGGTCAAAGTTTTCAAGTACTTCACGGCTATACCTTGCACCAAATTTGATAGCACCAACTTTTAGAGTATCCCCTAAGCCAAAATCTACATAACGTTTAGCGTCAAATTCGCCGCTGGTCATTTTACGAACCGGGTTGTCTATTCTTCCCGTAATGTAATGGCCTAGTCGTCTGTTGCCATTTAATGGATCAGCTGTTGTTAAAGATAATGCATTCAAAGCTGAAGGACTTTGCCAATTTACGTCATAGTTGTAATCGTCCCAGCCTGTTGCATTAATAAATGCACGATTTAAGTTACCTTCGCCCGAATCTAATTGGATGTCGATTCCTGTTGGAACGGTAGTAACGTTTACACCATTAACTTTAGTTTTTGCTTTATGGTGGCCTGTATGTCTAAAGTCTAAGCCAATGTTTTGAAAGTTATTCTCTGACTCAGAATGAGTCAACATAGCATTAAAAGTCCAATCATCTACGATGTAATCACCATATAAAAATAAACCTTTTGCTTCTTCAAAGAACGTAGTTTCACGGTTTGTGAAAAGGTACTCACCGTCAGTAATTGCTGTTTTACTTACTGCGTATACAGGTGAACCATCTTCAAGTGTGTCATAAATGAATGGAGCCGTATTAATATCAGGCTCAATCATGTAAAAACGGTCACTGTTTTGTGGTTTATTTTGATTGTAGCCAGCACTAAATTGCGCATCTTGTTTTGTACCGCTATCTAAATCGCGCTTAGTGTAAAGTAAATGTGCGCCTACAGTCATGTCACTAGTTGGGCGCCATTCAATATTACCCGTAAACGAAAAACGATCGCCTTCACTGTATTCAGATACGTTTCTTAATGAAGAAGGACTACGAAGTGCGGCGTTCTCAGGGATACCATATTTTGCACGATATGCGTCAACAGTTTGTGAGTTTACTCGTAAATTTTTATCAAGCCCAGCGTCGGCAGCACCTATAAGTGGTGCATAATTTGTGAAGTTTGCAGTATCACGACGGAAAGTTTGACCAGAACCAGCAGCTTTGAATGCAATGGCAAGTTCATTTTCAATAAGATGTTTGCTCATTGAAAATTTAATAGATTCGTCCCACTTTTGGGTTAACTCTTCGTAACGCCCACCGACACTAACGTTATATTTACCATCAGGTTTTGCAAGCGCTCGTTGAAGTTGCTTATCTACAACACCGGCTATACCACCTGCTTGCATATCTGCAGTGGCGGCTTTAATAACAGTTACACCATCAAATACACTGGCTTCAAAAGCTGAAAATGGATTGCTTGAACCGACATCACTAAAACTCCGGCTAGGGGTCGCAAAGCTTTGACCTGCAGCAGTGGTTTTAACAAAACCACCACCTAAGCCACGTAAACTAATTTCAGACTGACGGCCTTCGCCTGAGCGTTCAATTTGAACACCTGGTACAGCCTGAAGCGCTTCGCCTAAATCTAACGCAGGTAAAGCATTTATGTCAGATGCAGAAATAGCATCAACAATAGAGGACGCATCTCGCTTGGTATTTAGTGCATTTTCCAATGCCCCACGGATACCTTGAACTTCAATCACTTCAAAGTCAGCTTTAGCTTTTTCAACTTTAGCGTCTTGGTTTTCGTTTATAGCTTGCTTAACTTCTTGAGCCAAAATTGAAGGAGCAAATAAAGTTAAAGCTATACCTAACGAACCACCAATTAATTTCGTCGAGGCGAGTTTTTTATTTTCTTTATTAAACATTGTTATCCCCATTTACATTGTGTGTCTGCTATTTTTACAAATAAGCTTGTTGCGTGTATGTCAAATTAACAGCCTAGGCTTGCTAATTAACAATACGGTAACACAATAAACAACACTTTCAAATCAAAAATAATCAAATTCAATCTCATTGAGCTTAATTCCATTTAAATCAAAGCATTAACAAACACAACCCTAATTAACAACTTATACATAAAGCCACATAATTAATATTTATGGCGAATATAAAAGCAAATTATTTAAATGAGACAATACAAATGAGCGGTATTGACTAGTTCTGACCAATAAAGGTTAAAGACATTAAAAAGAGAGAAGCACAACTTAATAGTGAAAAGTGTAAAGCCGTTTATTAAATAGCTTTACAAGTTAAGAAACTCTTTTTTTAAGGTTATACAACTCCATTTGATTCTTAGTAATATTTCCTTTATAGGTGCCAGGAACCAACATAAAATTAGGATTTGCTTCTTTTGAAGTGTAAAAAATATGAAATATCATTTCTTTAAGTTTTCGGTAACTCTTTGATAGTTCAGTCGAGCGTTCCGTAAACGCTTGTTTATCTAACTCAATAATCAAAGACTCCCTATCAGCCTTATTCGCGTTTTGATATTTCACTTTAAAGCTTGATTGAGAAATTAAATCTATCTGTTTAACAATGAACTGATACCGTTGCTTAGTTTCATTTCCAGCCCAACTGAGCATCAGTGCATCTAAAACACCAATAACATTTGCATCTGTCGCTCCTGGTAATTCTGTTCTAGGTATCATTATTTCAGCCACATCAGTCAAAATAGTTAATTCACAGGCAGTAAAGAAACGCCCACTTTGTGAATAAACAGATAACGAATTTGTAGTATTAAAAATTGATGCCCAAACGGGGCTAGTAACAAAATATACTGATGCTCCAATGAATAAACGACGACTTATATTAACTTTAGACATAACCCCTTCCCTTACAACTGGCCTTTAAAAAATAGTTTAGCTGCATAATCAACAGCTCGAGCGGTAATAGCCATATACGTCAATGAAGGATTTTGAGTTGCACAAGATGACATGCAGGCACCATCGGTCACAAACAAGTTCTTAACATCGTGGCTCTGAGCCCATTTGTTTAAAACGGAACTTCTAGGATCCTCGCCCATACAAGCCCCTCCCATCTCATGAACTCGATCGCCAACAGCAATAGGCTTTGTTTCAGGAAATTCGTTTACTTTGATATCCACACAGCCACCTGCGGTCAGTATTTCTTTAATATCTATCGCGGCTCGCTTAATCATCTTGCGCTCGTTTTCTCTTATTCGTGCATCAATATGTAATATAGGAATACCCCATTGGTCTTTTTCCGTAGGATGTAACCGCGCATAATTTTCAAACCTTGGTAACATTTCACCATACATTATTGCTCTAAAGCGCCAAGGGCCAGGTTGATTACTGTCATTTTTTACTTGAGCACCAATACCGACCTTTTTTGCAGTTGTGCCAGTATTGCTTCGATGCTGAGCTGTGCCTTGGAAACCAAATCCTCTTATAAAATCAGCGTCGTCTTTCTGCTCGTGTCGATAATTTGGTATGTATGTAGCAATCGGCCTACGCCCTATTGAGTATTTATCATCAAAACCTGGTACTTTCGCATCCGCTATAACGCCAGAAAAATGATCCATAATGTAATGCCCAACAGCACCACTGGAATTAGCAATACCATTTGGAAACGTTTTAGACTTAGAGTTCAGGAGTACTTGCACAGAACCTAATGCAGAGGCGCATAAGAATACAATCTTCGAGCGATATTGACGCTTTTTCTTAGTATGAGCATCAATTACAGTGACACCCGATGCTTTACCTGATCTATCATCGTAATCAACTGTTTCAACTATTGAGTCTGTTACAACAGTTAAGTTACCTGTTTTTTTAGCAGCAGGTAATGTTGCTGAGAGTGAACTAAAATAACCACCAAATGTACACCCTCGATTACAATATGAACGAGCCTGACATTGGCCACGACCAAGCTCAGTTTGCTCTTTAGTCGGTTGTGTGAGATTGGCCGAACGCCCTATAATTAAATGCCTGTCTGAATAAGCCTTTTTTAAGTTCTCAGCTATAAACTTCTCAGCACAACTCATCTCCCACGGCTTTTGAAATATACCATCGGGTAACGTATCTAACCCATCTTTATTCGCAGATACACCAATAAAAGACTCTACGTAATCATACCAAGGCGCCAAATCGTCGTAGCCTATAGGCCAAGGGACACCATTACCATCTTTGGCATTGGCTTGGAAATCTTTCACCCCCCACCGAAGGGATTGTCTACCCCAAGTTAATGAACGGCCACCTAATTGGTAGCCTCTAATCCATTTAAACGGACTCTCTTTTGGATATGAGATAGGATGCTCTTTGTCATCAATAAAAAACTGTTTAGTGGCATTTTTGAAATAGCCTTTGCGCTCAATCATAGAGTACCGTCCCTCCTCACTGAGGATTTCAGGGACTTTGTTTCGGTTCTCAATTTGCCAAGGCATTTGCATATCAGTATATTCTGGGCCTTGATGTTGAATATTACGCCCACGCTCTATTACAAGGGTTTTTAAGCCTTTTTCACAGAACTCTTTTGCCGCCCAACCACCTGTAATACCTGAGCCTACTACGATCACGTCATACATACAGTATGCTCCATTTTATTTATTATTTTAGCTCTCGAATGAATATATTTTTGAACCTAACCACATTGCCCTTAAGGCCCGACTCTTTATAAGACTTGCTTCCGTGATGCTGTAGGCCTATTACACCTTCATCATCTTTAATATCTTCTACATGGGTAGTGAGTATTCCATTGAGATAAATTTTGATTGAAGCGCCGTCGCAGACGACTCGTAATGAATTCCATTCATCTGGCTTATAAGCTCCGGCTTGCTGCTCTGACCAAGGGGGCAAAAGACTTTTTATAAAGTCATTATCTTTGTGTGATCTTTGAGGGTGTTCGGGGTACAGCCATTTTCGTCGGCCTTGATCAAATAACCCTCCGCTCCAACGACGTGGGCTCGGATCTATTTCAGCTTGATAGCCAACAACGCGTTTACCGTCTTTATCTTGCTCAATTTGGCCTCTAAAAATAATACCCGAATTACTATACTCATCAACATTCGGCATTTTTATATCGGCAGTCAAAATGAAGTTTCTGTAACTCTGCTTTGTAGTTAAAAACCAATTGTTAGATGAAATTAAATGCAACTCACCATCTATGAAGCGTGCTTGCCCAAACGAGTAAACATTATCAAAACGGCTAAGCTGAGGGTCTAGCAAATTAACTCTTTGCGTTGTTGTACATGCGGTAACCGAAAAAACAAAAAATATAGCTAAATATGATTTAATACCAGTCAACGTATTCTCCTTACTAACACTTTGTCGCGATATACTTAAAAGCAGATATAAATAACCTGCATTAAAAGTACTTTTTGGAAAATCGCTTTGCACTAAAGTCCAATCGTTTAGTGAAAAGCGATGCTTAACCTGATGTTAGTTTTCAAACAATACATTAAACTCTGATATATCAGGCCAGTTACCAATCGCTTTTAATTTAACAAAACGTCCTTCTCTATAAAAAGTAGTTGTACTTGGCTGATTGTTAACGTCTCTGCCCTTATGCTTTGCTACTTTTTTATATCGACCATCAATCGTTTCTGATACATAAATTTGATACTTAATTGCTTTATCGTTCGCAGTCCAAAGCTCAGTCCCTGTAATAGATTTTAACTCTCCTAAATCAATAACTATTGATTGAGTTCCATTTTTGTCCGCACGCCAACTTGAGTTATCAGAAAGGTCACCGTCTAACACATTAGACGCCGGGTATTGCTTCTCCTCAGATGATACATAGACAAGGCTAGGGTTTACTATTAAGCGTTTTTCTGCGCTTGAAGATTTCCCTTTACTATCAGTTGTTACCGCTTTTAGAGCGTACTCACCTGCGGCTAAACCAAGGAGCTCAGTTGAATACTCTTCGTTACCCCAGGTAAAAGGAGGCTGCCAAATATCACGCACTAAGGTGTCGTTCAAATAAAGCTCTACCCGCTCTATATCAATGCTACTTAATGCAGACTCACTATGAACCGATACACTTAGAGACTCATACCCTACTGGCACTTCTATCTCGGGTTCTAAAAAATAAACATTTGGAGCCGGTGTTTCTTCTACGATAAGTGTAATACTCGCTTCCCCTTCTAAACCTTGGGTATCTCGCGCAATTGCAGTGATAGTATGGCTTCCTACCCCCAAAGGCGACGGATTTGGCTCGTGCCTGTCTAACCAACCCATTGCACCTAGTTCATAAGGTGCATATGAATGGCCAAAATTCCAGACAGGCTTGGTATCGGTACGCACAAACTCACCATTAACATATAAAGTTACAGATTGAATATCACGATTGTCGGGAGATACTGCATCTATTGTCACACCTAACTTTTCGTATCCTTCAAAAACAGTAATGATTTCATTAGGGAAAGAAACCACTGGCGGTTTAGGCTCACCTTCAACGTTAAGAGTCATTGTCGCTATGCTTTGAGCGCCTTCACTATCTATAGCAACTGCTTTAAAAGTATAAATTCCTGCACCGAGTGGTAAGGGATTGGGAGAATGTGTTTCTAACCACCCCATAGCACCTGTTTCGTGCGGTTTAAACTTATGGCCAAAGTTAAAAGGAGCTTTGTCGTCTGTGCGTATTAAATTATCGTTAATGTATAAAGTAACAGATTCAATTGTTCTATCAGCAACAGGACTTGATGCTTGCAACGTAAATGTCAGCTGCTCAAAGCCCTCTTTTACAGTTAGTTCGTTATCAGGAAAACTAATGATTGGCGAATCGGATTGAACAAGCAACTGCATTGTGGAAGAGCCAGTGACACCTTCACTATCAGTTGCAACTGCTTCAAAGGTATGATTTCCAGCCGCTAAGCCTAGTAGCTCTAATGGCTTGTTTTTATGACCCCATACAAAAGGGTCTGCATTGTCTGAACGAATTAGCGTGCCATCAACAAATAAATCTACTTTGCTAATACTGCGATCAGCCACTGGACTTACAGCCGTTACTTTAAACGACAATTCGCTGTAACCTTCCTCTACAGTAATGCTTG
The DNA here is from genome assembly GCF_054960575.1 of Pseudoalteromonas sp. PSi26. Taxonomy (NCBI): domain Bacteria; kingdom Pseudomonadati; phylum Pseudomonadota; class Gammaproteobacteria; order Alteromonadales; family Pseudoalteromonadaceae; genus Pseudoalteromonas; species Pseudoalteromonas sp. PSi26. Next base: position 39,736 of record NZ_JBHNYT010000014.1, read on the forward strand.
TCTTAGGAAAAGAGACGCTAGGTGAGTTAGTTTCACTTTCTATATCTAAATCTATTACTTGCAAATGAAGTGGTAACGCGCTCCCTGCCCCACGTTCCATTAGGTAGTAGTAAACTTTGCCATCTTTGATGTAAATAGTGCCATGATCAAATACTGGCCCATCAGTTGCTTCGTATACGCGCGTAAAGTTATTTGTGCCACCTTGCGCTTTTTCAACGTAAGGCCGTCCATTGTTTAAACCAATAATATATACGTTATCACCAGCCGTATAAATTTCACTTGCGCCAACAAAATCTGTTGACGTAATAAACTCTGTTGCGCCAGCTGGCTTATAGGAGTGTAAATAAACTTCTTGATAATCAGGACGGTTTCTATCGGTTGAGCGTACTTTACTTATAAAATGCACATCTCCCTTTTTAGTCACTGTCCAGTCAAAGCTACCTACAATATAAACAGAGTTAGCTTCTTGATGATCTATGAAGTCACCCGGTTCCAGTACTTTTATCTCATCCGAATTTACAAGCGGCCATGTCATTGGCTCACCTTGATGGTTTTTCCATTCACCTATACCATCTGGGTGGTCTGAATAGGCGTAAAAAACACCATTTTGATATTTATATCTATCGTTATTATCGTTGCTTCGCTGCTGGTAGCCTACTCGAAGTTTGCCATTAACATACTTCATATTGCCATAGAGACCCCAGTTATAAGCATTACCATAACTTTTTTGGTTATTGTGATTAAATTTAGTGAAGCTTGACCACTTTTTTGTTTGAGCGTCATAGCGATTAAATACATAGGCACCGTTATTGTTACCACCCAAGCGCATATAAAGCAGCAATGTACCATCTGTATTTGTAAAAAACTTGGGATAAGTTAAACGCGCAAAATTTGCTTTATCGGCTAAATTACCTGTCATTGTTAAATGCTTATAGTCATCAGCCCCTTGGCTAACACTACTGGTATCTTTAACAAACTTACTAAGAGTAAACTGCTCATCGGGTAAGTCAGCAACCCCTGTTTCGCTAAAAGAATAACGGAAGAAGTCATCTTTGAATTTACCGCCATGATTATTATCGTCGTAGGCGTGCATATCGTACACCATATGAATAGTGCCATCGATAGGACTCACTGCTAAGCCAATTGTATTATGCGACTCCCCAACTAAAGGGTCTCCCCTAAAACCGGTATGGCGATGTGGAAATTCTATAGTTGCCAATGTTCCCGTTAATGTATTGTAGCGGCTCAACATAACGTTACGCTCTTCCTTGCCGCCTTTATACCAAGTCATAAATACATAATGTTTATATGCTTTAACGGCATCGCCATGCGCAGAGATATTTCGACCAAAAAAGAAGTCGTATTCGGCACCTGTGCTTGGGCTAGCCACATTACTAAAATCTAGGTCTTGTCCATCAAAGTGTAAACCTGTATCTGAAATTTTAACTTGTTGCTCTAATTCAACCACTGCGTGCCCTGAGGCAGCATAAAATGCAGAAGTTAACAAAAGCAGAGATGAAAGCGTGTGTTTCGCTTTTATTGTGTGTTTTTTCATATTGATCTCTGTGTATTAATGTTGTCGTTATAAATCATTTTAATTCAATTATTTATACTGATTTCAATTTTGGGTTTTGCGCATAAAGCAACCTTCATTGTTTTATTTTTGTTAATAAAAACTACATTAAAAACCAAATACAATCAATAAAAATCAATAGCAGTCAAAAAAGCACAAAGAAAAGATCCAATCTAATATAAAGTGGATTAGTAAATGGAAGTGATTGAGAGGGAATATAAGTGACTATGGGTACAATTCTATATCATTAAAATAATTTATAGCCCCAACATCTTATGATTAAATAAGTGTAGATAAAGCCTTGCTCATACTAAATAGCGCTTGTTTTGCAAGCGCTATTTAGTGAAGTTAACAACGAAATGAGTTACCTTAATTTACCTTCAAAACTATTTGCAAGCTCCATAAGTTGGCGGGCGTTACTATATTTTTTTAGATTTTGTTTTAACTCATCAAGCGCTTTGGCAGTTAAACCGGCATTATCTAAGGCTAGGTAATATAAATATGCGTATTGCACATTTTTAGGTTCAAGCTCCATCGATTTTTTAAAATACTCTATTGCTTCAACTTTTTTATTACTTCTTATTTTTGCCATTCCATTTGCATAATTTAATGCAGCAGAATTAGGTATTGCAGCCAACCCTTGATCAAGCACAGCCTGCATTTTTTCTTGACTCCCTTGCCGGAAATAAATATCAGACAAGTTTACATAGTTAGGATCAAAATATGGGTCTACATCAATACCTTTTTTTAAATACCTAATTGCCGATGTAACATCTCGCTTATTTAATGCGAGCATACTTTGATTAATATGACCTTCTCCACGCCAAGAGTTAACTTTATTGGACTGTGCAAGCTCAACAATAGCCTCACTGAGCTCGCCCGACGGATTATTTTGATAACTCAGATTTTGTGCGGCGGCAACCCTAACCGCCTTAAATTTATCTGTTAACAACTTGCTGTAACTTTTAAAACGCTCACTTTCAGGCAGCATATAGCCTATTTTAGCAATCGCTAATCGTATAAGTGGCAATGGCGAGTTTACCCACCTAGATATAATTGCATCATCTATTACTGAACCAGTGCTTGCCAAATAAGTAATTGCACTTGCTCTATCAATTTCACTCAATGAAGTATCATTAATCAATCCAAGGTGAATATTTAACGGCACACTATTGGCCGATCGAAGTGCTAACATTGCATGCTCTTTGTTAGACAACGGAGCGGCCTTGCCATGCCAGCTTTCTAGCGCAGTGTTAGCCCATTCATTTGTTTTATCATCGTGACACTGAGTACACGCATTGGGCGTATCATAAATGATAGAAATATCAGGGCGCGGGATTTTAAAACTATGATCCCTTCTATCATCTACCCCCATATACCTATTAGTAGGCATATGACAATTAACACATTGGCTACCTTGAGACGCTTGCTTATGCCGGTGGTGCTTGGGCACATCATATTCACTACTTTTATGACATTGAAGGCAAAGGCCATTCGTTTGTGATTTAATTTTCATCGTGTGTTTGTCATGACAATCCAGGCAATTTACACCGGCTTCATACATTTTACTTTGCTTAAAAGAGCCAAATACATAAACCTCTTCCTTTATTTGGCCATCAGCATAATACAAATTTGGCTCTAAGAAAGAGGGGCTGAATTGATCTAAAAAATGCTTATCACTACTAAACCCGTCTGTTAGTGGACTGCGCAATGAATGACAGGCATAACAGGCTTCCATAAAGCTGTTATCACGTTTAGCACCTTGCCAAGTAGCAATGTTGCTTTTATCCGTTATTTTCCAACCAGACATATTGGTCGGTTTCACCTTATTTGTTTTTGGTAACGGGTTAGTTTTGTGATCTTCTGATAGGTCAGCATGGCAAGAAGCACATCCCACATTTATATTTGAAAAGTGCGTATCAAACACGTCTTTTTCTACATCATAATTACGCTTTAAATTATCAGAATGACAATCTGCACACATCCCATTCCAATTTTGTAAAGGTTGTAACCAATGCAAACGATCATTTGGTTTTACATCTTCAGTTTCATAATTTGCATACCAGCGCTGCCCACCATCTTTAGCATCGCGACTATCCCAAGCAAAAGGGAAAACTTGGTATTTCCCCTGCTCTACTTCAATAAGGTATTGCTGAAGTGGGGTAAAACCGAATATATAGCTTACTTTATAAGTCTGCTTAGTATTGTTCTCAGTTAAATCGATTAAAAACTCATTATCTTTAGTGTAAAACAATGCTTTTTGAGAGAAATGTTCAACAATTACACCACTAAAGTCACCTAATACTTTATCTGATGCTGCTTGGGCCATTGCACCTGCATGGTGAGACTGCTGCCAATCAGACACCTCCTTGCTATGACATGAAGAACACTCCTCATTAGCAATAGAAAAAAAGCTGCTCATCAAAAGCGTTACAACTACTATAATCTTGAATATTTTTATCATTATTTTTCTGCTTTAAAACGCTAGTATTGAGAGTAAATAATTTTATCAGGGTCGTAAATAACGCTATCGCTTTCACTAAAACCAATTCTATGAGCAACGGCTTTCACCGATGTTGCTTGATCTAATTTAAAAGGTCCTTTGTATAATTGCCATAAATTAGGAGGGGTGATGTTACCTAATTGATAAGAAATCACCGCACCAGGCGTTGGGCTACTTATGTGTATTATGCCATTACTGATTTTAAATTGTGGCTTTGCAGTTACTGGCTGTGATTCACTTCCCGCCCACAGTTGTTTAATAAGTTGGCATTCCGCAAGCCTTGGTTCATCGTTAATTTCTCTTAACCAACGGTCCATTTCTGCACTAAGCTCAGCGACCACTTTTTTATAACTGGGGTCGGTAATAATATTATTTAACTCATGAGGATCATTGGCTAAATCAAATAATTCTTCAGGGTCTTTTTTATCTCTAAACCATAAAGCTTGTGCCGGTGTAAGTTGCTCTGCATCTCGTAAACGTAATAGCTCCTGCATGGTAGGTATTTTTTCTCGATAGACTACTGGCAAATAATAACCTTGTTCTGGACGGTAATTTCTAATGTATTTAAAGCGCTTATTTTTAACAGCCCTTATTACATCTGTAAAACCATCAAACCTATCTGCTGCCGCATGGATGTATTCACGTTTTGCAGTTTGTTGTTTACCTAAAAAGTTTCTCCCTTGCATATGTGCGGGCTTATCTATTCCCGCTAAACTCAATAGTGTTGGAGCAAAATCAACAAAACTAACCAGCTCGTCATTTTTTTTGCCTGCATGCTTTGCATTAGGGTAACGAACTATAAAAGGGACCTTGAGGCCGCTATCGTAAATTAACCGCTTTTGCCTTGGTAAAGGTCCGCCGTGGTCTGAGTAAAACATAATAATAGTATTATCGTATAAGCCATCATCTTTCAATTGCTTTAATACAGCAGCAATTTGTTTATCGGTTTCTGCGAGATTATTGTACATTTTCCATAGGTCGCGCCTAACAATAGAAGTATCAGGCAAATATGGCGGAATAGGGAAATCAAGATCTTTAGACACATGCTCAGGTGTATTCGCCTCAGATGATTTTTCAGCATGATGTTGTGGTAGTTTTGCAATTTTCTTTCTATTGTCAGAAAAGTAGTGCCGAGATTCTATTTTTCTAAACCCATAAGGTTCAAATAATCCAGATTCGTGTGTGGTGGTAAAGTTAACAACGGCATAAAAGGGCTGCCCGGGCTTTCTATTACGCCAATGAGCGAAAGGCCCACTTTCATCCCATGCTGCTTTTGGCGCTTTGAATTGATAATCAGTTTTTAAGTTATTTGTTGTGTAGTAGCCTTCCTCGCGAAGGTATTGACTTAGCATTTTTGCATTTTCAGGGGGTACAGCCTCATATTTTGGCAAACCTGTTTGCTCAGTATTAGAGGTTGTTCGCATATTATTTGCACCAACCGAAGAAGGGTACATTCCCAGCGCTATAGCTGCTCTGCTTGGCGAACACACACCTGAAGTTGAATATACATTCGTATAAGTCACCCCTTCATTTGCAAGTTGAGTAATAGAGGGGGTTTTTATAGTATTATCACCATAGGGCTCAATAATAGGGCTCATATCCTCAACTACTAGCCATAAAATATTGGGTTTGTTAGACACGTCATGTTTTACAATCCCGCCTGCCACTGCCTGTGAGCCACAAACGTAACATAACAATATCCACATCCAAACTTGCTTGTAACCAAAATTCATACAACTCATTTGCCACCTCTTTGCATTTTATAAGGTCAGAATAGCGATTGATTAATCATTTCTGCTAAACACCAGCGCTCGCCATCGTCCTCTGGCAAATGCGGTACCTCCGTTCTCAGGAATTTTGCCATTTGTGACTGCTTTAGAGGAAACTCGTATAATATCGTCTTTAGCGAGTTCAACGCCCTTCATGCTAAAGTATATTTCCTGATAATCATCACTCGTTTCTGGATTAGTAAACTCGCCAATTTTTTTATTATTTATTGAAACAATATAAGTCGATTCACCGTCTGTTTCTGCTAGTGTGACCAAGTTAAGAGTATGGCTGCCAACGTCTTTGGCCTGCACAATATATTCTGCGTGTGCAAACTTATTACGGTAAGTAGTGTTCACCGCATTTATTGCTAAGGCATTCTCTGCTTTATGCTGGTAATAGGGAATTTCACCCGTATTTTCAATAGTGAAATCGTCCACTGCGTATAAAATCCGGGTGTAGTCCGTTACCTTTAATAACTGAGTTTTTTCTTGTAAATGTTTAGGTTTATTCAGTGTTTCTGACTTATCCTTACCTGTAGGTACATAGTCTTTATCCTTCGTTAAGAGTAATTTATCAAGCTCAAAGCCATCCTCACGCATTGATACCATAATGGTATGAACACCTTTGTGTGGTATCTCGATATAAATGGTGTTGGGAGTACCACAATGATTGGTGCTTACTCGTTGAGCAGAAGACCATGTCCAAGCATGTTTACCCTCACATAGTTGCAAGCGCTGTGCAGATTCTGGCCATTGCCCATTTATACCTAAATGCAGGCCATTATCTTCACTTCCGGTGCTGTATGCTCTTGCCCAAACGTAATATTTCCCAGGCGTTTCAAAGTAAATCGGATAGCTAAGCACAGCCATTGTGCCGGCTTTATTTGTGAAGTTCTCATGTCTAACTAACGCTTCGTGATGGTTACTGCGGGTATCAGGGAGTATCTCAATATAAGACTCGTTGCTAGCGTCATGATAATGAGTATTATCTGAATCAGCGAGATTATGAGCTGGCGTTTTTTTTGAAAACACCAGCCAGCGCCTTTTAGCATCTAAGTGCTGAGTTGAAAATTTTTCTGCTTCTATAACCACGAAGCCTGAATCTTCATAATAACTCTGCATCGCATTAATATTGGTTGTTGAAGCTGCAAAGCTGGCTACAATAATCGGTAGATAAAGGGCTAATTTCGTGTTTAATAGTCTCAAATTTTTAGCCCCCATTAACCGCATTGAGCAGTAAAACTTCTTTTATCTCTTTTGGTGTTGAGTGCTTATTACCGCCATTATCAGCGCCCGTTATCCACCAATAAATCATTCCTGCATCAGAGCAATCAAATTTATTAGTTTGAAATGGAACAACACCGTCTTTCTCAGCATAGGCCATCATTTCCCAAATAAATGCAATACCGCTAGCTGAATGGTTTTTAGCCCAGTCCCAATCAGCTATTGGCCCCTGAAGCCCCACATTCTGATCTCCTATTTGATGCTCTTTTACACCAAAATCTAGAATTTGCTGCCAAGTAAAAAAGTCACCGCTATTGTCATTTGCAGGATGATGTGACACCACGTGAACATATTGCACCTTGCTTTTTTCTGCGGCTTCCAGTGCATAACCAATTAGGTCTGGTTCCCCTGCTTCAATTATCCAAAGCGGATTATCAATAGATGATGCGTTAACGGCATCCACTAAATCTTGTGTCGCTCCTGCTTGGTCAACTCTACAATTGTAAAAGTCACGTAAATTGTTAAATGGTCCAAATAAATCAATCCCTCTAGCACTTAACTCGTCGAGTTTATTTTGTCGACGCATTTCATTTTCAGCATTAATTTGATAACGCGCTTTATTTCTAAAAGGGTCTAAATCACAAGAGTGGGATAAATGAACGAGTCGGCTAGATAACCCAGTGTTTTGTAAAAGGGCCAACATAACAGGTGTAGCGCCAATATCATCAGGATCAGGAGAGTTACCATCTATGACTATGGCCAAACGACCTTTAGGCGGGTTAAAAGCTTCAAATTTGCCTTGTATTGATTGATTTGAGGCACTCTCTTTCGTTTTACCTTCAATACGTGTTGTGCTTTGACTACAAGCTACACTTAAAAAAGTGCTTAAAATAATCAAAGGTAGTAATAGTTTTCTCATAGTTTATTTCTCTATGTTGATGAAAGTCAGTAATTTGTAACCACTATTTTCTATTGAGGGATTCTTTTGAATTTTTATTGATTTTTATAAATCATCAAAATAAGAAAAAGTAGCGCAACACGACTAAAATTGAGTAAAAATGATTGTAAATGAAATTCAATAAACTAACAAACTATCAACATTATCTTTGAAAATAGATTTAACTCTATTTCAATTAGAAGTACGTGACTGTTAAACAAACGGTAAAAAGAGAGAAAATAAACAAGGTAGTTTCAATTAACGCAAAGGTATTCTGAGGGATAGCACCAGCTAAAATCGGCAGCAAGTGGTTGTGATGTTCAAACTTTATAAGTAATAACCCTTAAGTTAATAGTAACTCAAGGGATATTACTTACTGAAAATTATACAGATGCGAGTCAGTTACTAAGCCAACAAAGACTTCACATAATCAATAAGATCTTGATCTTGGCCATTTTCAAATAAACATGCCTGAAAACGCTCACCCGAAACTGCGGTTTTAACTAATTCTTGATCAAGATTTTTTAATGAATCAACATAGCTGCGACTAACTAAGGCTGACTTTACTTGCGTTAAAATTGATGCGTTTCTCACCTGAGGCTCCCTGCGCTCAACAGGATAACCTGCACCGCGCTCACCGGTAAGTGCTTTTTCAAAAATATAACGCGCGTTTAACTCAGCGCCCCAGCCAAACCCTTTAGCAAACGGCAGTGCTAATGCGTTACCGTTATTCACTTGGTTAAACAAAAATGCATCTGAAGGGTCAATACAATAGCCACAGAAAACACCATCATGAGCATTTAACGACATCATCGCACCTTGGCCAGTGCCACATCCTGCAAATACAAAATCAACGGCTTTAGCGTTAAGTAAAATCCCCGCCATAATGCCTAAATGAACATAGGTTAGGTGATGATCGTTTTCGCTATTCATACCCACGTTAAACACACAGTGTTCTAACGGTAAGGCAACACTTTCAAGTTCGTTTAAAATAATTGGATTTTTAGCCGCTTGGCTATTTTCAAACATTAATGCTATTTTCATGACTGGTTTTACACCTTAGTGAGTGAATATGACTCAAGTGTATCATTGGTTTAGTCAGAAAATAACCCATAGAGCGCTTAAAAATTCGCTAAACATACTTCCTATGGATTGTATGGGTGCATTAGCGTTTGCGTTCATCTTAAATAAAACGTCATTTATTCGAGTCAACTATTTACCAGAGTGGGTCGGATAAGCGAAGTGCCATGAGCATTCATTCATGATTAACTCGTTTCTGCCCCAAAACGAGTTTAGGCGACGGTCGCAAATGAGCGATAAGCGATCATTGAGATTGGATAAATTTTACAAATAACCAATATAGCTTATAAATACAGCAATCCAGACGAATGAACATATCAATAGCGCAATTAATACTGCTGCGGAGCCTAAATCTTTAGCGAGACCTGACAATGGATGAATCTCTAAGCCAACTCTGTCTATTGTTGCTTCTATTGCTGTATTAACAACCTCTGCGAATATCACAAATAAAACAGAGATTAGTAGCATGACCTTTTCGTAAATACCTATCTGCCAAATCGAAATAATAGTTACCGATAAAGCGAGTAAAAAAAGCTCTTGTTTAAAAGCAGCTTCATTTTTAGCAAGCCATTTAAATGCACGCTGTGAATTTTTTAAAGCTAAAACTACTCGATTAATACCTGATGGCTTATTTGCACTATCAAATTGCATTGGAAACTCTCTTTATAGACTTAGGGCCTTGCAGCTGTTAAAAATATCGTATTCAGGTTGGTATTGACTGCTGCTTACTTGAGTTAAGCCAAGTAAAGTGTCAAAAATATTGTCGTGTGAAAATACTTTTGAGCGTTGTAACTCAATACAATGATTAAATTTAGAGTCAGCGAGTTTATTACTCCAAAAAATCATTGGAATATGGGTTTGCTCGCTTGGTGCTAATGCATATGGAAACCCGTGAAGGTATAAACCTTTCTCACCAAGTGACTCACCATGATCTGACACATATAGGAGTGACTTCTTCGTTTCGTTACTTGTTTGTAATACTTTTATCAACTGGCTCAACACCTTGTCTGTGTATGCGATAGTATTATCATATGTGTTTGTTAGTTCAGTTGTACTACAGTTCTGAATATCGCTTCGAGAGCAATCAGGTTTAAACAAACTTTCGTGTTCAGGGTAACGACGATAATAAGTTGGTCCATGTGAGCCTATCATATGCAGAACAACCAATTTATGTTTAGCGTTACTAGTAGCTATCTTGTCTGCTAGTTTCGTAACTAATATTTCATCAAAACAGTAATGACCATCACATAACGGATGTTCTTTATTTGGCTCAATGTTGTCTGATTTAATGCGAGCACACACTCCTTTACAGCTGCTGTTATTATCAATCCATGTTACTTCAACACCACTACGCTGAATAATGTCTAGAGCATTTTCTTGACTACTAGCAAGCCGAGAATCATATTCTTTGCGGTTCAGTCGTGAAAACATACAGGGGACTGAAATAGCCGTCGCCGTTCCACATGATGAAACATCACTAAAATACTTTACGCCTAACTTGGGAGTATACGCATTCGTTGTTCGACTATAGCCTTGTAGTGAAAAGTTAGCCGCCCGAGCTGTTTCCCCGACAACCATTACAGTTAGCGAGGTGCTCGTTTTATTTTTTAAAGTGGGCAAATTATCGAGTACCTTGAAAGGTAATGGTGGATAAAAGTAATTATCCCTCAGGTATTTATAACTTGCTGAATAGAATGCAAACGGGGTGATATAACTTGTTAGCTGTCGGTTGTTGCGGCCAACAGAAGCGTACTCTTTATAAAAGGGTACAGCGATTAAGGCACAACAGAGCAAAGCTGATAGATTTAGCTTCATAAAACTTTTTAAACGTACTCTAAAACTCCCAATAATTGTGAACTTGGAAAATAAGTAAGTAGGTACAACCCCCAATAAAAAAGTAAATAACACAAGCTGAAAGTTTAAGTATGAAAATGCTTCACCTGAATTTGTTTCAACAATATTTTGTAACATGCTCTTGTCAAAAATAACGCCATAATTAAGTGTTGAATAAAACAACAATGAGCAAACTAAAACACTAAATAGAAGTATAGGTTTAACAAAAGTAATTAAGGACAACCAACTTAAAACTAAAACAGTCAATGAGAAAAGCAATAAAGGGACAGACGCGATAAAAAGCCAATTTATATGCCCTGACTGTGTTGCAGCCATAAAAGTATTGTATAAAAACAAGCCATTAAATGCGATAACGATATACATTGAAACTAAGCAAACAAATTGGCTGTAACTTACTTGCCAAGACGAAATACAAAGTCTTTTAAAAGCAATTTTCATAGTTACTCCTTATCATTACTTTTATCAGCTAAACGATAAAGCTGCTCGGTGTAAGCTAAGTTGCTAAATAACACATGAGCGAGTGCTTTTTCAGCCAACGTTTGATCAACGTTTTGCTGTTCATTTTTTTCTTGTATTTTGGTTCGTTTGTTATAGCGCCAATAGCTGATTTGTTGATTTGGCATTAGGATGACAGCGCGATCATTTTCTAGGTATGCAAAATTGTCGTAGTACTGCATCATTGCGCGTTCAACTGGATAACTTTTAGTTAGATCAAAGCCCAGCATAGGGGTTGCTTGGTCAATTCCTAAAAGTGACATTAAAGTAACAGGTAGATCAATTTGACTAACGAGTCTTGGATCGCGTTTACTTTTCATACCGCTGTTTAAAATAACAGCGGGTATATGAAAAGACTTCAAAGGGACAGGTTCAGAGCCAAAAACACGCACATCATGGTCTGCCACAACCAAAAATACGGTGTTTTCCCAGTACGACCGTGTTTTTGCTTTATTTATAAATTTCCCTAGTGCGTAATCGGCATACTTAATTGCAATATCACGCTTATAGTTTTCAGGGTTATGTCCTTTGGGTAGCGATACTTTGCCTTGTGGTATATCAAACGGATCGTGATTACTAGAAGTAAATACAAGACTAAAAAATGGCTCTGTCGAATTACTTAATTTAGTCAGTTCTTTATCTGCTTGATTGAATAAGTCCTCATCACTTACCCCCCAAGAGGAGATAAACTGGCGATTTTCAATATGGTTGATGTCAACAATATCGTTAAATCCGTTTCCTAGAAAAAAGCTTTTCATATTGTCAAAATGGCTTTCACCGCCGTAGATAAACTGTGTTTTGTAACCTTCTTGACTCAATACATCCGCTAGTGAAAAAAAGTTATGCTGCGATTTAGATAGTTTAACTACTGAGCGAGATGGTGATGGTGTAAAACCTGTGGTAATTGCTTCAATACCTCTTACGGATCGCGTGCCCGTAGCATAAAGGTTGTCAAACCCCCACCCTTGTTGATATAGCTTATCAAGTTCAGGCGTAATATCTAACCCACCAAGTTCTCCAACAAATCGGGCACCTAAACTTTCCTCAAGTATTATAACTAAGTTTTTTTTAACACCAGGCACAAAAGGGGTGTTGTGCGCCAAGGTTGGAATATTTCCAGCGACAAACTGTTTTCGATAAGATGCCTTTTTGACCGTATCTATAATTTTTTGACGAGGCATTGTGCCATACAAATTACTGGCACTTTTTTCGTTACCCATGTTTTTCAGCGCAAACGCAACACTGTAAGTGGAGTTAAGAACAAGTGAGTTTACTAGTGAATCTTGAGAAAAATAGACTAATGCAGGGTTAAGCGGTCGGTGATTTAATGTACCTCTAGCAGCAAATAAGCAGATTATTAAAGCAGCCATTAGAATGGGTAAATTGGATGCTTTTTTCAGTGATTGTGGTTGTGTGAATGCTCTGCATAAAAGGCGATAGCTATAAACGCATGTTAACGAGGCCAAAAGCAATGTACTTAGCATTGCAAAAAGATGACCATGCACTAACATTGAGAAGACTTCTTGTGGGTAATCAAGGTATTCAATATATAGTCGGTTAGGCCTTACATCATATTGAGTGATGAATGCAGGTGTTGATGCTTCAACAATAACAACTACAGTTACAACGACGCTACCGTAAAGTGTAAAAATACGCTGGAACAGCTCTGTTTTAGGGCGTGCAACTACATGCAGTATCAATATAAAAACTCCAATAGTCGCTAAGTATCCAATGCTACTTAAGTCTATTCTGATTGCTCCTGATATGATCGGCCAAATATCACCATTATTTAATCTTGAATGTTGCCAAAACAATAAAGCAATGCGGGAAGTAATAAAGATTGATATCAATATAATAGTAAAACGCAACAAGGGTTTTAAAACGGAAGTATTTGCTGTCATAGTTGTGCTCGATCTTAATAATTGCAGCAATACTAAATACCGAAACTTAAGAAATCCTGAGCCTAAACTTAATATTGGCTAAACTATGAAAACTTAAGCAAGTCTTAAGTAGAACTTAAGCTATATGGCGTAACCTAATGATGAAGATGCATTTCAGGTGAATGAGTAACACATGAAGTTATTAATAATTGAAGATTCAGCGTCACTAAGGCGTAGTTTACGAATTGGCTTAGCAAATCTAGGCTTTGCGGTTGATGACACCGGTGATGGTGCACAAGGGCTGAGTATGGCGATGACGGGTGAGTATGAGCTTATAATACTTGATATTATGTTACCGAGTATCGATGGTATTACTTTATTGCAAACCATAAGAACCAAACAGCTTGATTCTAAAGTCTTAATTTTGTCAGCTAAGCAAGAACCTGAAGACCGTGTTTTAGGGCTTTTAACAGGAGCGGATGATTATCTGACTAAACCCTTTTCATTTGATGAGCTCCACGCTCGACTGCTAAATTTAATGCGCCGTGGAGGATTGAAGATGATGAGTGATATCATAACTATTGATAATTTAGCACTGAATTTACAGTTAAAACTGCTAAAAGTTGCTGACAATGTTATCGACTTAACACCCAACGAGTACAAAATTGTCGAATGTTTATTTAGCAATCAAAATAAAGTGTTTAGTGCAGAAAAGCTAAGTACCTACCTTGCAGGGCAATATGATTTGATATCAAAGAACTCGATTGAAGCCCATTTATCATCTGCTCGCAAAAAAGTAAGAGTTGCAGGGGGGGAGCTGCCAATTCAGAACAAACGTGGTTTTGGTTATATTGTACAAGGACAATAATGAAATCTATTCGCAGTAAATTAGTTGTTACACTCTCGGTAACTATAACTAGCTTTGTTTTATGCATTTTGTTGGCAACCGACATTGCTGTTGATAGTTGGATAGATAATGAGTTTGATCGCAGCCTGCAATCCAAAGCAGGTATGTTAATGACCTTAGTACATAAAACTAATGAAGGTTTTTCGTTTAACTTTTCTAGTGAGTTTTTGCCCGAGTTCGAAGGGGAAATAGAGCCTGAGTACTTTCAAATATGGAGCAAAGAAGGGACTTTCACTCGCTCCAAAAGTTTAGATTTATTTGAAGTTAAAAACCTACCATATGAAAGCTTAGAAATTGGCGAGTCAAAAATACTCCCTATACAATTATCTGATGGCCGAGATGGTCGGGTGTTTTATAGTCGTTTTATACCACAAGAAGAAGACAATACATCAGTAGACACATATAAAAAAACAAATGATGAGCCACTGACTTTAGCTTATGCAGCGTCTTCTGAGGAAGTTGATTTTGTACTTTGGTTGATTGACGTTATTTTTATAGTCACCATAATTACAGTTATTGTATTTATTCGATTATTTGTCAGGAAGGCGATAGATACATCACTTGCGCCATTAATTAAACTCAACCAAGATATCAGTCAGTTAAGTATTACCAGTGAAGGCTCACAGATATTTATACAAGAGCCAGTTAAAGAGCTCTTGCCTATTGTTGAAAGCTTAAATGCTTTTATTAAAGAGAATAGACAACTTTATCTAAGGGAAAAGCGACTTACATCCGATATTGCCCATGAAATAAAAACGCCCATTGCAGAACTTATAAATATGGCCGAAGTTGCTATCAGGTTTCCAAATGAGATTGAGCTCAATGAGGATTTTAAGCCTGAAGCGTTGAAAATAAGTTTACGGCTTAAAAATATCGTGTCGAACTTATTGCTATTACATAAATACAGTAATGGTAAGCTAATCAAACAAGATGCTTGTGATATAAATCAAGTCATTACCAGAGTCTTAGAAAACACTGATTTATCGCGTGTAAATTTGGAGTTGAATGAGAATGCACCAGCAATTATAAGCAACTTGTTTGCCCTCGAATCAATTATTAGCAATTTAGTTAACAACGCTAAACAATACAGTCCACTTGATTCAAAAATTTTAGTTTCGACAATGATTTCAAAAGAAAAACTTTTATTTTTGTCAGTTACTAACTCCCTTATTGAACCTTTGAGTGATAATGATATAGACCAATTATTTGACCCTTTATGGCAAAAAGACACTTCAAGAACATCGAATGATAACTTTGGATTGGGGTTATCAATCGCTAAAACGCTTAGTAAAGCAATTGATGCGCAATTAAGTGCAGAAGTTAGTGACAGAAAAATCACATTCTCTTTAGCCTTAAACACTGATTAGTTTATTTAGCCCTACATAGAAATAAAGGCTGGGGAATGCAATTATGTGATGAGGCTCCTAAATACTTAATTGTATTGGTAGCTATCAAACAATCAACTCCGTTTCTGCGGCTTAGCAGGTTGTTGCTATCACTATACATTTTACAGATCCGTCCTTCGGCTCTAACTCGTTTTTGTCCAAAAACAAGCTTGAACGACCGCCCTATTCTCGCTCATTTGCCCCTCTCAACCTTATCTTAAATAAAAAACGCTACCAAAATGGCAGCGCTTTTATATTAAATTTAATACTATAAGTTGATTTTCACACTGGATTATCAAGCTGGACGGAACTGACCTTCACTCCATAGGTATAAGCGTTGTGCTGAGCCTTTTTTAACATTGAGTAAAACGGCGACGGCATTGCCTTGCTCATTATTGACTACTTCCATTTGCAACCGTGTTTTAGTTGATCTCAAAAATATTTTATCTACACGCCAATTTTGTTTATCGTCACTTTTTGCTGTGGCGAAAATAGACTGGCCTTTGGTATCTTTATAAGTCACAGCCGCTGTATATTGGCCCTGCTCTTTACCTAAAAATTCAAGCTTTAAAATATTGGTGATCGTGATGTTTTTATTATCGGTCAAGGTTCTGTTAGCTGCACCAGGCATAGGTTGGCTGTGTTTCCATTGGCCGTTTTCAAACGACGTGACACGCCACTCTCTGTAACTTTTAGTGCGCGCTTGATACGCAACCGCAGGGGCATTATTTTCTAACACCACAGGAACGGTACTAAAAGGTGTTTCTTCTCGTTGTGTGGAGTCAAAAGCCAGTGTTTTTTCGTTTGCTTTCGCTAACGTTATAGGTAACGCTAACTTTTCATTTTGTGCGTTATAAAACGTATCTGTAGTGGTATCTAGCTTCATGTAATATGAGTTAATACGCCCGTAATTAGTTTTGTTGTGCTCCTCAAGAAAGTTGCATTCATGCCACAATGAACTAATAGCGATTTCAGTATCAGACACTTTCTTTGGGGTAATATAAAACGTATCGACGTTTATTGGATTGTGCTCTTGCGGTGTGGGTGCTGTAATGATGACCGGTTTATCAAACGTTTGTGCACCACTTGGCATTTTGTAATATACCCAAGGTGATTTATGCGTTCCTGTGCGGGTAAATAGGTAAATGTCGCCGTTGGCCATTTTTTCACTGGCTGTGTACGATGCAAACGGAGTTATGTCGTTTACATAAACAAACTTGCTCATGTCATTTGGTTTCTCTGACATAACATGAAGCATTCTTCCACCGGCATGAGGGGTGTCGATTGAAAGCGGATTTAAGCCGTCTTCACGTTCTCCGCCGTGGCCGCCATAAATAATATGAAAGTGACCTTTACTGTCTTGTTCTAGTATTGGCCGCCCGTGGCTATCTATTTTTCTATCACCTTTTGAAAGCGTGCTTTCTGCGGCTTTATAAGGCCCTTCCCATTGATGATTTTTAAGATCGTAACTGGCTATGTAAGGGTCGGTTAAATGCCCTTGATACGTAATAAATACTTTATCACCAATGACATCGTGCCAGCCGGTGTGTGGGTTTCCTTGAAGGTTATCGGTAAAATAACCTTCAGGTAGTTTTGGTAACGATGCTGGTAGAGCCTTTTTAGGGCCTAGGTTTTCATGTGGTAGGTTGTAAATTTGGTGAAACGATTTTCCTTTTGTGTATTTATCATAAATAGCTTGATAATCAGGGTAAGCACCATATAAGTATTGATCTATTCTCCAACGCCAATATTCACTGCTTTGCGGATCATTTGGGTCGACTTGATTTTGCAGAGTTGAAAATACGTTATCTGTTGCTGAATATTTTTTTATTAATGCAGCGCGCTCATCCAAAAACGCGGTGTTTTGTTTGACTGGCGTATTTGTAGAGCAAGCACTATTTAACAATCCGGTGGCAATAACTAAATTTAAAACGACTGCTTTTTTAATGCGATTTGCGACTGAGGCTTTAAGGGGTATGAATAATGGCATAGTGTGTCTCGGTGTGATGTGTAAGTAAATATCGAGTGTAAGTGAGCATGGTTTATATTGTTGGTTTATAAACCACCCTCAATTTAAATTGAGGGTGAACCCCTCCATTATTACATTTTCATGTAGGCTGAATTTTTATAAAAGGTTGTAAGCGTCTGTTTTTTAAATTGTAGATTAGTACCCTTGCCTATATACATATCTACCAATTTGTTTTGCTCATCGACAGTTATAACGGCAAATTGACCTTCAAAGTAAATACCTAACTCTTTGTCTTCGTATTTATCATTACTATTTTCTTGCACAATGATGTATTGCGTTAGTGACTTTCCATCGACCGTGGCGCTGACTTTTACACCTTTAAATAGATCTTTTTCGTAAAGCCTTTCTATAGCAGTTAACGCATAGTCTTCACCTTCGGTTACTGATTCGTAAGCCACTGTAAATGGGTTACTCCACGTTTCGCCTTGGTGGCGCATTAAAAACGTGGGCAATGGCTTTTTGTTGTATGGCGCAGACGCGCCATAAGCTTTTGGCGCGTTTACAGTTGTAAGCTCAATATCAAGCCCTGCAGGAATTAATGCACGCATGGCGATTGATTTATCGCCCAATTTAGATGCCGTAAACGTTGCCTCGAATTGCTGTGATGAAACTGACGCCGTTTTAACATCTTCAAAATAGTGCCAGCCTGGGTGCTGATAATCTTTATGTTTAACCCACGGGGTTTTAGCTGCCGCTTGGTAGCGCTGCGTATCTGCTTTTAATTTTACTTTTTTTGAGTTTGTCGTTATATCAACTTTGTCACCTATGTTGTGGTAAACATAATCGTGAAACTCTTGCTCATAATCACTTTTAGCTCTAAAGATATCTAGGTAGTAGCCTTTAGTATCAGAGAGTTTGATCAATGCTAATGTACGCTGATGATTAGCTGGGGTAACTTTATTAAATTCATCATAAAAAGATGAAATATTAAACGAGTATTTATCTGAGACACCAGTTTCACCGGCTGCAGGCTCCATAGCGATAGACTGCACGCGATTAATACCTAAGTTTATCCAATCACCGCTAGAGGCAGATGCTCCATTACTTATCACTGAGTTATGTGCGGCAAATAAACGATAATAATTTTCATGAATCGGTGTTCTGTAAGTGCCCTTACCTCCGTCAATGCCAAGAACATGGCCTTGACCATATAGTTCCATGTCCATACCAGAAGCATGACCATGAATATAAGAGCCCCCTGCCACAAATGCCATTAAACTGTTTTTAACGGGATCTTGTTTACTAACATTACGTTGAATATTCATTCCAGCATATTCTAAACGTTTGGTTCTAGGACGAGGTGGCGCTACGTCGACTTCTTGGCTGCTTTGTATTTCTTTTACAGACCATAGCAGTTGTAGAGGCGTATAATATGGGCTTGCGCCGTAAGAACGGTTATGAAGGTGTCCTCGATCATATACGCCAGCATTAATGCTTGAGGCTAAATAATTACTAAAGTCATTTATTTGTTTTTCGTTACTATTTAATTTAGCTAATAACAATGACATTTCTAAAGCCGAATACTCTGGCTTATAAGTACGATGGCCATCACCAATGTAAGGATATTCGTTGTTTGGGTATTGTAGGTCGTAGTACGAGGTAAATGCCGCAGGAATATTAGTATATTTTTTACCTAGTTTAAGCGTTGGATCGTAACGGTCGAGCAACGTCATTAGATAAACCGAAAAAGCGGCTACGTGCTTAGAGTACTGGAAAGACTCTGGCCAAATATCGCCTTCGTTTTCAAACTTTTCCGCTACCGTTTTTAATGAAGCCTGATGCTTAGTATCTAAGTGTGTATAATACGGTAAATACTTAGCGATTTCCTCTGGGTCATTTAGTGCTAAAATATTGTGTACAAGGCTTGATGACTCTAATACGGGCCAGTTTGAATCTAGTAAACCTTTATTAAGCGCTAACCAAATATAGGTTTTAAAAACCTGTTGCGCCTGGTCAAAATCAAACGCGACTAAGCTGTTTGATTGTAAGTCGTAAACCTTGCCGCCAGACTTTAAATATGGATAAACCAAATCATAGATAATCGGTAATTGAGCACCAATCACGCGAGCTTCATACAGGTGATCGCCTGGAAACATCCAGCTTGAATTCATGGCGCCTTCTTTATGCACCTTCATTTGTATTAATGCATTTGAATAGGTGTTAAGTATATCTGCACCACAAGCAGCGTATTTATCTTCTTGCGTTAAGAAGTACATTACACCGCAATCAACGCCGTCCTGCAGTGCTTTAACAACGCTTATTAACTGCTCTTTGCTTCCGCCACCTTTTACACGGAAATGCGGTAAAATAGGTGCTTGTGACTTATCTTCATTCCAAACTAATGGCAGCTCTTCAAGCAATTTTAAACGCTTTTCTTTATTAAGTGCAGCGATTGGTTCAACACGGTGTTTAAGCTCTTCAAATAATGACTTTGCCCAAGGCTCTGTTTTAATTTTATTTAAAATCTCTGGACGTTCAGATTTTTTTACCCAAATCGAAGGGCGCTCTACCTCTGTTGCTGAAGCTTTAAATGCGATGAGTGTTATTATAAAACCAAAACAAGTAGCGACTACGCTGGAGCGCAAGAATTTGTGTAGTGGTATTTCCCGTTTTATTTTACTGGTTATTACAGACATTGTCGGGTGTTCCTAAATTATTGTGTGTTGATTGTTGCAAATGTATTCATAGCTATATTGTGTTTTTACAGCGATTAAGCGCTTCTAAATAATAATAATCGCCATAATTAAGCGCCGCATTTAGCTCTTTACCTGCAGGATAGTTGCCCGTTGCTTGTTTAAGTAAAAAGTGACCATTTTCGCCTTTTTCAGCGAGGTATTCTGGTGAGCTTAAGCTTCTTAGCATCGTCATAGCAGCTTTGCGATAACGTGCAGCCTCTTCTTTTTCAACATAATCCGCGAGCTCTAATAACCCGCTTGCAAGTAAAGATGCAGCTGATGAATCTTTATAATCTTCAATCTGCGGATCATCTGGCGCGTTATAATCAAAATACGGAATTAGATCTTCAGGCATGTTTTTATGAGTTAGGATATAATTCACAATATTACGAGCATGGTTTAAAAACTTTTCATCTTTTGTGTATCGATAAACCATTGTATAGCCATAAGCCCCCCATGCTTGGCCTCGAGACCAAGATGAGTCATCAGTAATACCTTGAAAGGTTTGTTTTGATAGTGGCAGCCCGGTATCTCGACTGTAATTTACTAAGTGGTATGAGCTAAAATCATCCCTAAAGTGATGCTTCATCGTAACAGTGGCATGACTTACAGCAGCGTCATAATAAGTTTTGTCTCCGGTGGCAAGGTAAGCATTGAATAACAACTCTAAATTCATCATGTTATCGATAATGACCGGAAACTCCCATACACCCCAACTCCATGAAAATGTGGCACCAATTTTGGGATTGTAGCGCTCCATTAATGTTTGAGCCGTGCTAACTAAAATTGGGGTATAACTTTTATCGCCGGTAAGTCTTAGACCATTACCAAAGGAGTTATTCATAATAAAACCCACATCATGAGTTTTACGATTAAAACGCATGTCCTCTAATGCACTTGTCCACTCTACGGCGGTATTTAACCAGCTTTTATCTTGATTGTGCTCATACATATACCAAAAGCTGCCAGCGACAAAACCACTCGTCCACCCCATTGGGGTAATGAAATTGGTTTTACCGTCACTAAAAGAAGTCGGTATTTTATTTGGATTTGTATAAGCCTTTCTGAAATCGTCCAATTGTAATTGGGCTTTATCAAGTGTGGCACTACAAAACATAGCATCTTCATTTAAAAGAGTACCTTGCTTACTATTCGTTTCAACCGCATCACATGCCGGTAACACCAGTAATACAGCAACAGCCAAAGCACTTTTAGTTATTATTTTTCTCATTAAACCCTCTTTTAAAAATCAGCTAAGACATAATGATGAAAAGACACGTCTTATAACAACGCCTGTACACCAGTTAATTATCGACTAAACACAATATTTAATTTGACTGATATTGACTCATTGTGATTGGTAATGTCAAATAATAAATAGCTTAGCTACATTTTACTTACACGAATAAGAAAAGAGCTTTATTGAGTATCAGGAGTTGCTGGGTGGTTGAAGCTCTGTTTTAAGAATACCTAGCGCCATTAATAATGGCGCTAGGTGGTACTCATTAATTAAAGTTGCCTTTGATTTCATAGTTACCTGGTGGTAATAAGTCAGTACTTTGAACCTCAACAGAATTATTACGGATAATACTGATGCTTTTTATATTAGGCAGTACCAATGACGCCTCAGTGTTTTTTGGCACAGTTAAAGTCATACTAAGTTGCTGATTTTTTATTGACCAGCTAACAGCAATCTCACCTTGAGGTGTTGGGTGACTACCACTAACCTCTGACAGTTTAGTAGTAAATTGGGGTTCAATTTTAAAATGTTTGAAACCCGGTTGTGTTTGCTCAATTCCTAACATACCTCGATAGAACCAACTGGCAATAGCGCCGTAAGCATAGTGGTTTAGCGAGTTCATTTTCTCGCCGTTAAATCCCGTCTGTAATGAGTAAGAATCCCAGCGTTCCCACGTAGTAGTGGCACCATGTTTAATGGAGTAAAACCATGATGGGTAGCTTTCTTTAAATAAAATTTCATACATAAGGTCACTATGACCGAATTTTTGTAAAACTGGTGCCAATAAAGGTGTGCCTAAAAACCCAGTTCGTAAATGACGATCACTTTTTTCAATTAAGGTAACTAACTGATTAACTGCTTTATTTTGTTCTTTATCTTCAAATAGGTTAAAAGCTAAAGGCAACAAATAACTGGTTTGCGTCATTTTAGGTGAGATTGTTTTTAATGGTCCTGTTTTTTCACTGCCATTTTTGTATATCGGCGGTTTTATAATACTGGTGCGAAGTAATAAGTTGTCGTCAAAAAAGTAATCACGGAATTTACTTTTTATATTATTGAACAAAGCGTCATATTGATCTGCCTCGTTGTCATACCCTAAAATACGAGCGGTTTTAGCTACAATATTTGCTGAATGAGCATAATAGGCCGTTGCAATTAAATCCTTGTGCGTATCGCCACCATTCTTACCGTCATCAGTGAAAGGTTGTAGCCAATCTCCATGACTACTCATAGTAGAAATATGCTGATAGCTATTAAATATATGATAGCTCAGCCAACGTTTCATCATAATGTAGTTTTCTGCGAGAACCTTTTTGTCGCCAGTAAATTGATAAAGCTCCCAAGGCACAATCGTTGCGGCATCTCCCCATGCAGAACCTGTTAAGCTGGTTAAAAAATTACGAAAAGGTACAAAGTTTGGCACCATACCATCAATACTTTGCTCTTCACGAACGCTTTCAAGCCATGCTGCCCAAAACCCATAAACGTCTGCTTTATACATAGAAGTTTGAACAAATACTTGAGCATCCCCCGTCCAACCTAAACGCTCATCACGTTGTGGACAATCGGTTGGTATATCTAAGAAGTTACCACGTAGGCCCCAAGATACGTTATCTGAAAGCTGATTTAGGGTGGTATTAGCGCTGGTGAAATTATCGTACACTTCAAAATCAGAATGTAATACTTTGCCTTTAATCCAATCAAGAGATGGGGATTTAGTTTGGTCGTAACCAGATAGCTCGACAAATTGGTAACCATGAAAGGTAAAGGTTGGCTGATAACGTATCATCCCTGTTTTACTAGGCGTGTAGAGATCTGTTGCTTTCGCTGAGCGTAAATTAGTAACAGAGAATTCACCCTTATCAATTGCTTCTGCAAAACGTAATTTGACTTGCTGGTTTTTAATAACAGGAATGTTGACTTCTGGCACTCCCACCATATTTTGTCCCATGTCAAAAACAGTCACTCCATTTTTTTGGCTAACAATTTTTATTGCTGGAATGGTTAAAGTTTCACGTACAGCGGTGTGTCTCTTTGGCTTTAATAACACTTGCTCTTCAAGTGGTTCTGTTACGACTGGTTTCCATTTATCTGAATTTAGGTTTTTATTAAAATTAGCGCTGTGCCAGTTTGTTAATTCAAAATTGGCATCATAAATTTCACCA
The DNA here is from genome assembly GCF_054960575.1 of Pseudoalteromonas sp. PSi26. Taxonomy (NCBI): domain Bacteria; kingdom Pseudomonadati; phylum Pseudomonadota; class Gammaproteobacteria; order Alteromonadales; family Pseudoalteromonadaceae; genus Pseudoalteromonas; species Pseudoalteromonas sp. PSi26. The sequence continues at coordinate 63,452 of NZ_JBHNYT010000014.1, forward strand.
TCATAATTACTAGCTTCGCGAATTGGACCTTGATTAGTTGATTGCCAATCTTTATTAGAAGTGATGATTTTTTGAGTGCCATCAGTGAATGTAATTTCTAATTGCGCCAATAAACGCATTGGCAACATATGTTGTTGTTTTGTAGGGTGAAAGATTCTTCCGCTGTACCAGCCTTCAGCAACAATCGCAGCTAATGCATTTTCTCCTTTATTTAAATGTGATGTAACGTCGTAGGTCAGTGTTTCTATACGTTTATGATATGGTGTCCATCCTGGCGTCATCACATCATTACTCACGGCTTTTCCATTTATAAAAGATTTAAATATGCCTTTTGCAGTGATGTATAGCCGTGCTTGCGAAATATCTTTATTTAAATTAAAACCTGTCCGTAAATATTGTGGGCGGATATACTTATTATTTGGAACAGGAAAACGGCCACCTTTCACTGAGCGATTAAAAACACTATCAATATCGAATTCATTGGTATCAGGATGACCAATCCATTGTGCTTTCCAATCATCGTTTTCTATTAAACCTAATTCCAGGTGGTTGACCTCACTCCACTTAGAAACTTCATCATTCTCATCCCATATTTTTACACGCCAAAAGACTTTTTGGCGTGACTGTAATTTTGCACCTTTTAAATCAATCCAAGCGTTAGCGGAAGACACCACTTTTTTACTGTCCCAAATAATTTCCTCTGTATAAAACGTTGGTGTACTTGCAACTTGTACTCGGTAGGCTGATTGCAACTGAGCACTACCTTCTTTGGGTAACTTCCAACTAAACCGAGGGCGTTGTTCGTAATATCCCAATGGATTTACAAAGCCCTCGCCTACTTTTAATTGGACTGGAGCCGCAAGCTGCCCAGATACATTTGCAAAACTTTGCTCATTGTCTGCTGAGCAAGCATTTAATATAAATACCGCCATAAAAATGCAAAAGTTGCTAATAAAGTGACTCTTGACACATTTTATCTTGTTCATAATCACGTCCCTCTGGAGCTAATATAATTAAATAGGCTTTGCCAAATAGTCTTATATCTATAACCGGGTCTTATTAATAACCAACATAAATTAACTGTTTAATCTCAACCTAAAACAGTAGCTACAAGCTTTTAATTTCAAAGGAGTAGGTACCTGCTCTGTAGAGCTTTTTGGGTTCATTTGGAATAGTTACATAAGCGCTACTGTTATTAGGTATCTCTATATTCCATTTAACAACACCACTTTTTTGTACCCAGCTACTTTTAATTTTTCCATAACCAGTTTGATAGCTAACATCTACCCACTCTAAACCTTTAGGAAAAACAGGCCTTAACTCAAAGGTTTGATATCCAGGTTCGTTATCTAAAGGACGAATACCGCCTAGTCCTTCATAAAACCACCCATCGTAGCCACTATGAAAAGGGTGATTTAATGAGCGTCCAGGGGCATTTCTGCGTTCAGGATCAAGATCTGGATCTAACACGCCCTTTCTCTCCCAAAGAGTTGTGGCATTAAGTTTTTCAAATTGAAAGGAATAACCCGGATAACCATCTGCAGTAAAAATATTAAATGCCGTATCGCCGTATCCATAATCGCTGAGCGCTAAATACAAGTAAGTTTGGCCAAGAGCACCTACAGAGCCATGCCCTTTCCAGTTCTCTAAAACATCTTTATTTAATGCATCGGCAATTGATTGGTGTAAATGCGCCGGAGCAATATTAAAGCGAAGCGCCATAGCATCAGCTGTTTGGCTACCATAATGGTTTGTTTTTAGGTTATAAAATTCTTTATTGAACTGCGCAGCGATCGATTTAAATAAAGCTGAATAGTATTGTGCTTTTTGAGGTTTATTAAGTAACTCTGCAATTTTGCTCATTAGATCTGAGCCATGAGCAAGCAATGCTGAGCTAGTAATAGTTGGTGAAGTATGTTGAGGATTACAGCGTTTCCTACCCATTCCTGGTTTTAATACGGGGTCGCACCAGTCACCATAACCAATACGTAATAAACCTTTGTCTATTTTACTTTCGGCAAGCTCCATGTACTCAACTAAGCTATTAAACTGCCTTTGTAAAACGCCTATATCACCATGATGGCGATAGTGCTCCCATGCAATGATTATTTCGGCTACTGCCCAGTCAAAGTTCCCCCCATGCGTGCGTTTACCCGGCACAACTGCCGGCGCTTCAAACGTTGCAGTTTTAAAATCACCTAAGTATTTTTGCCAAAAATTGTCCATATTGTAATTATAATTACCGGTGATCAATGCAGCATGGGCGTCACCCGTCCACCCTGCACGCTCACGAATAGGACAATCCATAGGAACGGCCATTAGGTTGCTCTCGTAGCTCCATAACGCCATATCGTGGATACGATTAATTAGCTCATTCGAGCTTTTAAACGTGCCTGCTATTTCTACATCGCTTCTGACTAAGTGAGCAGTGATTGCGTCAATACTCGGCGCTTGATCAAGGCCTGTTATTTCTAAATACCTAAAGCCATGCCAAGTAAATTCAGGTGTCCATGTTGATTCATTGTTATCAGCAGCGATATAACCATCTGCCTGTTTTAATAAAGGTGCTCCGCCACCTGTTTTTTGGCTTATGTTGCCATCAATGTCTGCCCATTCAGCATACCTAAAATACACTGCCTGCCCTTTACGTAACCCTAACTTATCCAGGTCAAATGTTGGCACCCCCGTAAAGTTCTGCCCGAAATCGAGTACCCATACGTTTGGTTTAGGCTGAAATATTTTTTCCACTGTCATTTTTTTAATAGGACGTATAGGCGGTAAAAGTTGCGGTTCAAGCTTTTCGGTAGGCCATTGTTTAAGTACGTGTACCGGCTTCCAGCCTGAAAGGTTTGCAGTATTTACATTCCAATCCTTAACGACTTTATTTGCATCATATAACTCACCTGAAAAAATCCCTTCTTTTATTACTGCTGAAGGATGACTAACCCAGTTTTCATTTGATGTTACTAGCTGTGTGGAGCCATCATCGTAGGAGAGTTCTAATTGCGCAATAAATTTAGGTTGGCCATATGACAGTGTTTTTGAGGGGCGACTTTTTGAAGCATCAGGATTTTTCCAGCGGCTAAAAGCAATACTTTCATCATACCAGCCACTGCCTAAGTGAACGGCAATCGTGTTATTACCCGGTAATAGGAAATTAGATACTTCATCGGTATTGTATAGAATACGCTTATCAAAATCTGTCTGCCCTGGGTCCATAATACGATCCGAAACTCTCTGACCATTAAGGTAAACCTCATAATAGCCAGCGGCGGTGCTGTGAAGCTTGGCTTTAACTACTTTTTTACTGCCTTGGGCTTTAAAAGTATGACGAAATAAACTCGCTGTTGGCTGTGCCTTAACTTGCTCAATAACCAACTCTTGCGTTTTCTTTTTGTGCTTGGTTAAGGTTGATGAATCTTCTGGGTGTAGACCTGTGGCGTAAAGTGCCCATTGGTTAACATGCTCAGTAACAGGAGTGATAGCTTGTTGTTTTACTTGCAGCCATTCAGCTTGCCAATCACTTTCATTAAGCAGCCCCATTTCCCAAACGCTCGGCTCACTCCATTGACCAGCTTGGTTATTGCCTGACTGCCAAACTCTCACACGCCAATAAACAGTATCATTAGTTCCTAATGCAGCCCCTAGATATTTAATGTTTAAAGAATGTTTAGCTTCAACCTTACCGCTATCCCATAATAATGAACGAGAGATAAATTTATCAGTTAAGCTGGCTTGAATTTGATAATGAGATTGGCTTTGTATATTTGAATGCCATGATAACTTTGGCCGCATATTGTGCACATTTAGAGAGCGCAGCTTAGATTCGACCAATAAGTTGGTTGGTTTGCCGATCGGATTATCGGAAACTTTTTGGGTATGACATGCTGACAAAAGCATTAATACTAAAAGAAAGGCAAATTTTTTCATAATGCTGCTCACTAGTTGGAGTCATATTATATGGTTAAAAAAAAATTCCTATTAATAGTTCTATTAATAGGAATTTAGTGCACTATTTTGCTGGGGAAAATAGTGCAATTTAAATTTTAACCGAACGTTAGTTTTCCCACTTAACCATTTCTGATGCGGCTAAAAGCACAGCGCCAACACCATATAGTTGTGAATCGGTCTTTTTAACCGGATCAGGAGATTTACCAACATGCTGAACCCAATTAACACGACCACTTGGGTCTACAGCATCTTCAATAGCATGCCAGCCTTTTTCTACTATTTCTTTTGATTTTTCATCAGTCAAAATACCATTATTAACGCCCCATGCTAGACCAAAAGTAATAAATCCCGTTGCACTTACCTCTGGTGTTTTAACTATATCAGGGTCCATGAGCGATGCTGGCCAATAACCGTTTTCACGTTGCAATTTCATTAAGCCTGCAGCATTCTTTTTATATAACTCAATATAGCGGTCTCTTGAAGGGTGCCCTTCAGGTAAATCATCTATAATCAATGGGATTGCAGCAAATACCCAGCCGTTTCCTCGACCCCAAAAGACTGGATTGCCATTTTTATTTTTCATATCAAAATAGCGGCTGTCTCGGAAAAACAATCCATATTTGTCAGAGAATAAGTAATCTGCACTTGCCCAGAACTCCTTATCTGCGTATTCAAAATACTTTGGATCACCCGTTACATTACTTAATTTTAGCCATGTTCTTGGTGCCATATATAGAGCATCAGCCCAGCACCAGCGATCTTGACAGTTGCCTTCAAAATGCGCGCCGTTTTGAGTAGTACTGGTTTCATCTAACATTTCTAAGCCAACTTTAGGTGGGTTAGCTAAGATTTTGTCGAATAATTCTTGGGTAGGCTTATAAGCGTCTTTATTACCTGTTTGCTCTGTTAACCATAAATAAGTTTGACCAATAGTATGGTCGTCTGCATGATATGGACGGTCTAGTAGCAATTCATAATTTTGCTCTTCTGCCATTTCTTGAATAAAGTTTAAATAGTCTTTGTTATTTGTCGTTTCAGCCCAACGAGTTAAACCAATATAAAAAGAAGCCTGAATCCAAAACTTAGGGTTTTCTGATTTAGCACGGTGAGACTCTGGAATGTAAGATAAGTCGTCAAGGTGAGATAGCTGCCAATCAGCAGCGCTATTAGCGATACTAGTTACAGAGTTTACCTCAAGGCTATTCTCAGCACCTGCAGATGATTGAACTTCAGCTTCTACTTTATCCATCGTCTTAGCCGTTGTATTTGATTCTGAGCACCCTGTAAGTAAAAGACTTACAGCAAAAGGTACCAGTGCTAGTTTAAATTTTTTGTTCATCAAAAAAATCCTAATTATTGTGTGTATTCTGAAGACTGTTAAACTTTTAGTTCACTTATATGTAGACAATATAAGTAAATTTGAAACAGAGAGTTATTATTAACTATCAGCTGCCGTATTAACCTTTTAAATAATATTTAATAAAAATTTTACTAATTTGAAATACAATAAATCAGCATGATAACAATTGCAATAATATGATTAAAAAAGATTGAATATGACTTTAATAGGTAAGATAGGCTAGTTGGAACTGAGTTTTCAAAAAAGATAAGTGATGGCATATCCATCACTTATCTAGATATGATTAATCTTTGTATTTCTCGAAAAGCTCAAAGAACTCTTTTGTCATCGTTTTATAATTTGATGCCAAGTTATTCTTCTCTCCTGGGTCTTTAATTATATTGTACAGCTCAACGTCTGAGTCTACCCCATAACGTACTGCTTTGAAGTCTCCTTTACGTGCAGCTTGAAAAGTATCTCCAATAACACCTGAGTTTGGATCACCTACTTGCTTAGCAAATTCCCAATATAGAACTCTTTCTGGTTGTGGTTCTGGTGAATCTTGCAATAACCCCTTTATAGAAACACCATTGGTTTTAACTCGCGGGACTAAGTTAAGGTCAACACCAGTAATGTCAGCTAAAGTTGGTAATACATCGGCAAATAGCCAAGGAGTATCATCTACACGTGGCTTTTTGATTTTATCAGGCCACTGTATAAGCATAGGAACGTGAATCCCTCCATCATAAAGATCTCGCTTTTGCCCTTTATAAGGTGTCGCAGCTTTAAGGTATTTAGGGTCTGCTCCACCTTCGTCGTGCGGACCATTGTCAGATGTGAATACAATAATTGTATTATCTAAAATACCTTTTTCATCTAGTGCTTTTGTAATCTGGCCAACATAATCGTCAAGCGCGCTTACCATACCAGCTAATGTAGCGTTAGGCTTTTTAACTGGCTCTGGATAATAAGCTGCGTATTTATCGCTTGGCGTACCAGTGGACATTCCTGAATAAGGTTTTTCATCAAAAGAATATTGCTTGCTGTATTTCTCCGGTACCGCTAGCTCAGCGTGTGGGGATGAGAATGTTAGCATTACAAAAAACGGGTTTTCTCGATCTTGCTGTATGTAGTCTATTGCTTCATTTGCAAATAGCTCCTGTGCGTAAGCTCCCTTTTTACCGCCTTCGTTTTCAGTAATACGTATTTTTTTTCCATCACGCCACAATATTTGAGGGTACTGTCTATGGCCCTCCAAAATAGAATACATACCGTACCAAGTGTCAAAACCCATCGCTAAAGGATCCGTTACTCCCATTTGAGAGCCAATCGAGTATTTCCCAAACAATGCAGTGTCATAACCTGCGTACTTTAGAACATGAGCAACGGTTATATCACTTTCAACTAATTGTACTGTATTGGAATTATTCGTCATGTAGCGACCATCGCGGCCTGTAAAAAGCGAAACTCGAGAAGGTGAACATACTGTATTGCCAGCATAAGCTTGATTAAATCTTATACCTTTATTAGCAATTTCATCTAAATTAGGCGTTTTAATTGGTGTGTTTCCATATGCACCTACCTGATTGAATCCAAGGTCATCAGTCAATATAAATATGACATTCGGCTTTTCTGATGCAATAACCGGTTTCGTTAAACTTAAGAGTAGAAAACCAAGGGCGCCGGCTAATTTGTGTGTGTGTTTTATCATTTTTCCCTCTACCTGCATTTGCAAAATAAGAATGTAAATAAAAGAAGATTTTTTTGCCTTCTTATTACATTTAAATATGTGCTTAAGAGCTATTAATTAAGTTAGCTTAACTCATTCTAAGCACCTCAACAGCTCTCTAATCACGAATTATTTATCCCTCGCTTTACAACCCCAGTTAGATAAAAGCAAAGCATTTGCATATCTCAAAGCTGCAACTGCGCTAGGATAGCGAAAGATTAATATTGAGCGATTCTGACGATTTTCACACAATAAACACAATAATGACAAGTAATATTAACTAAATAAGCACATTTAAATTAATGAAAACCCTAAACTCATATCTAAACTAAATAGCTAATATTGCCTAATCTCCCTAAAAGAACTACGCATAAAATACTTTTTCACATTTTACATCACTATAGAGGAGTTAAAGGATTTTTGAATTAAAAACACAAGCTATTGATATTTATTACAAAATAAAATCTTATTAAAAATTGATTTATATGTTATTTAACTTAAACACGATATTGAGTTAACCCATCGCTCACTATAGAGCTGTTGACTTAACAAACCATCAAATCTAATCTAATTAACTCATAATAAATCACATGACTATTTAAACATGAAACACAGACTACACAAACATACACTAATGGCTTTAAGCCTCTCTATTATTGCAGCCTTAACTGGTTGTAATGCTCAAATAAACGCTGGAGAAACTCCGTCAGATGAAAAGTTTTCAAAACCAGCCCAGACAGGAAGCTTTGGCGATCAGGGTGATGGTACATATATAAACCCTATTTTAAACGCTGATTATCCTGACTCTGATATAGAGCAAGTCGGTGACACTTATTACATGATTACTTCTAAGCAGCATATGTCACCGGGTATGCCAATTTTAAGCTCTAAAGATATGGTAAACTGGACCAACGTGGGTCATGCATTCCCTAAATTATCTTGGGCTCCAGAGTACAACTGGGACCGTATGAACGGTTATTCATTTGGTACTTGGGCTGGAGACATCGCATACCATGAGGGTAAGTGGTATGTGTATCAAATTGATTACCAACATGGATTAATGGTAACAATGGCTGATGATATAACTGGCCCGTGGAGTGAGCCAATTATGATGTTACCCAAAGCTGATGTGCTTGATGACCCTGCTGTTTTTTGGGATCAAGAAACTAAAAAAGCGTATGTAATCATTAATACGGGCTCAAAACAAAAGTCTTCTGATAATAAAATTGAGGGAAATGAAAATCGTATTTATGAAATGAGTTGGGATGGGACAAAAATACTTGATAAAGGAAAACTTGTTTATACTGGCATGGGGGCTGAAGCAGCCAAGATCTACAAAATAGATGGAACGTGGTACATATTTATGGCCCAGTGGACTATGGGTGATAAGTCTACAAAACCTGGGGTTAAAAACCCTAAAAATGATAGAAAGCAGCTTGTCCTTCGCTCAAAAGAAAGCATTTATGGGCCTTATGAAGTAAAAACGGTTTTAGAAAAAGGATCTGAGTTTAACCATCGCAGTGCGAGTCAAGGTGGCTTAATGCAAGCGCCTGATGGATCATGGTGGTACATGCATCAACTTATCCAAAATGACGATATTCCTTTCCAAGGCAGACCACAAGTACTAGAACCAGTTACATGGATTGACGGTTGGCCAATTATAGGTGTTGATGAAGATAATGACGGTATCGGCGAACCTGTTAAAAGATACAAAAAACCTATAAATGGTTATCCAATCACAGCGCCGAAAAGCGATGATGACTTTTCATCAGCAAAATTAGGCCCGCAATGGGAGTGGAACCATAACCCTAGAGATAGTCACTGGTCGTTGACTGAACGCCCGGGATGGTTACGCCTAAAAGCGAGCAAGGTGCTACCAAATAAAGAAGGACATGGTCCCAAAATTAATGAGTGGACCAACAACGATGGTTCAGATGGTGATTTTTGGAGAGCCAGCAATACCTTGAGTCAGAGAATGATGGGGGTAACCACCGGTACAGCAGTTGCAAAATTTGATGTATCGGGTATGAAACCAAACCAACTAGCAGGCTTTGTACGTTATGGGGGAGTGTTTAATCTTCTAGGGGTTGAAATGGATGAAAAGGGTAAAAAGCATTTATTTTATATGAATGGAATGAGCGAAAAGACCCTTGGTCCAGAGTTAAATGGTGACACACTATTTGTAAGAACTTCAAATGCTCGAAATAAAGCGACCTACGAATATAGCTTTGATGGGAAAAGCTTTAAAGCATTTGGCCCAACATTCACCATCGCTTTTGGTAAATGGACAGGCGATCGTTTAGGGTTTTTCTCGTGGAATGAAAAAGAGGATGCTGGCTACATCGATGTTGACTGGTTCACATACGATTATGATGGGCCTAAAGCGGCACGCTAATTATCTACATTAGTTAACGTTATAAAATTTATTTATACCTGCCTATTATAAACTTATTTTTCTGTATTAAATTATAATAGGCAGTGTGTTAACCAATGCATCCCCTTTGCTCTACTTTTAAGTTTTTAGCTGTAAGTGCAATTGAAAGTTGTATCACTAAGTCACCCAAAGTGCTTGATATATATAATAAAACCCCTCTATACTTGAGGAAAATTCCACAATGTGGAACACATTGCATTTAAGATTTTAGTTGTTCATTAATATAAAATGAAATTTAGTAAAGCTACGCTGACAAGCTCTTTTCAATAGCTGTATTAAACCGTTAGTTTTCCTCTTTTTTATACCTCCCAACCTACTTTAAGAGACCTAATAGCACCATAAGACCGTTGTAATACTTAAGTCATATAACTCATTTAATATCTCTGTAAACGGAATAATCGACAGAGTAATGAAAACTTTTAAAAGCCCTTTAGACTTGCAGCCTTCCTCTGAAGAAAGTGAAGTTAAAAATATTATTCTTCATATACGGAAATATATAACCCGTCGAACTTCTAATGCAGATAATGTAGATGATCTAGTGCAAGAAGCTTTAATAAGAACAATAAACAGGAATAAATCCACTAAAATTGATAACTTTCCAGCCTATATCAATCAGGTAGCAAAATCTGTCATTTATCATGATTGGCAAAAAAATAAGAATCAACTCAATAATGATGACGAAATGGAGCTGATAGCACCAGAAAGTAACGACCCCGAGTCTAAAATAATCACAGAACAAAAACTAATACTCGTTAAACAAGCACTTGATAAACTTCCCCCATTGCGGAGAAAAGTTTTTGAACTTAGACGTTTAGAAGGTTTAAGCCGAGAAGAAATTGGCTTAAAACTAGGTATGAGCCAAGAGTCTGTAAAAAAACATATCACTCGAGCTATGACCCAAATAACATTGCATATAGAAAAACATCAGTAGAGATGTCCCCTTTTCTGTTTTATTACACTCTATAATATTAATACATGCTGGTAAGAATTTTTGAATGAATGAACAAACACTAGAGCAAGCAGCTGACTGGGTAGATCGGCTAAACGATTTAAACGAAAATGAATCAGCAGAACTTTCCCTGTGGCTAAAACAGCCGGAAAATAAAGCTGCATTTGATAGAGTTGCTAAAATATTTGGCGACCCTTCGATTGATAAAGCTCTACATAATTTGCATATCCACCATAATGATACGTCTATTACTCCATTAAAGAAAAATGCAAACAAGCAAAAGAGTTTTCATAAAATAGCCATTGCAGCTAGCTTTAGTGCTATTGCCTTTATGGCGTACTGGTTTTCTTTGCCACAACAAGAAGCATCAATTACACCGACCATTGCTTCTAATGATAAGCTTGAGTCTGTTAAAACTATTAACGCGCCTATAGGTAAGCGTGTTTCAAAGTTACTAACTGACGGTACCTATCTGCACTTAAATGCAGGGAGTGAGCTAACAGCGAAATTACAGCCCAATGTAAGAAAAGTAGTACTAAATAAAGGGCAAGTTTTTTTTGATGTAGCAAAAGACAAAAAACGCCCATTTATTATCGACTCTGGAGAAACTAACATTACCGTGTTGGGGACCTCCTTTGATGTACAGCATAATGAAAGTAAAGTAGTAGTGACTGTTTATGAAGGGAAGGTAAAAGTTAATGCAAAAGACACAGTAACATTAATTCCTCCTCAAAAAGCAGTCGTGGTGGATGGTCGCATTACTGTAACTACTGATAAATCATTAGAGCAACTTCCCCTTTGGAGAACCGGCTGGATTGAAGCAGAAAAAGAAACTTTAGACAGCATAGTTGAACAACTACAACGATATAGTAACGATATAATCAAACTAGATAGTGAGCTTAGCAATACGATTATTAGTGGTCGATTCAACCTAGAAGCACCAAAACAGAGCTTGATGTTAATAGCTGATGCTTATAATTTAAAACTTGAAGAAAGACAAAATATACTGCTCATTTCGAGAATTTAAGTGTTCCATTTATTTACATTCATTGCTATGAGCAAGCTACATTGTTTAAGACATAAAATTTTATACCTTACGAATGCTCTAATTTGTTTAAGCATATTAATTCCTAGCTCTATTGAAGCAGCACAAACAAAAAGTAAATTTGTTCAGGTGCCAGCGAGTTCACTTAGCGACAGTTTACGCCAGATTGCAATTGCATATCAGGTTTCCTATAGCAGCGATCCTACACTACTCAATAATAAAAAAAGCCCAACTATTAGTGGTTCTTACACCTTATCTCAAGCGCTTAAATTACTTTTAGATGATACTACTTTGTCTTTTAAAATAAAAAATAATGGATTTGTAATTTATAAAAGCCCAAGCCAAAACAATATTAAACTAATAGAAGAGATTACAGTTAAAGGTATTCGTTATTCTCAAGCCCGCTCGCGTAATTTAAAGCACAACACAAAGGCAATTAGTGAAGCAATTTCAGCACAAGATATCACAGATATTCCAAATACAAATTTAGCAGAGGCGCTACAATATATACCCGGGGTAGCTATAACTCGCGAGGCAGGTGAAGGCCGACAAGTATCTATTCGTGGCAGTTACCCTGATTTTAGCTTGGTTACACTTAATGGTATGCCAGTATTGGCAAATAATGATTCACCTATGGATAGTAGAGTGCAAAAGCAGCGCGATCGCTCTTTTGATTTTAACATTTTACCAGCTGAACTATTTAAGCAAATACAAGTATTCAAAAGTTATTCTTCTGACCAGATCGCCGGCGGAATATCAGGTACGATGGCCTTAAAAACAATAAGTCCACTAGATAAGAAAGGGTTTAACTTTGTTATTACCCCCGAAATTGGCTATAACGATTATGTTGGCTCGGGGTCTAAACGTTACTCTACCCTTTTGTCAAATACGTGGGGGAACTGGGGGGCTCTTGCAAGTGTAGCCTATACGAGCAGAGAATCATTAGAACAAGGTGCTAATACATTTAGATGGCGTAACATAGCCATTAATAATGCTGACTTATCCTCATTAAGTAAATTACAATCAGAAAATTTAGCACAAGGGAATTACATCATCCCTCGGGGAAATAGGTATTCTGTTTGGCAAGGAACTCAGCAACGCTTTGGGACAAACTTGTCTTTAGAATATAAAAACTCTACCTCCCAAATAGATGTAGATGTGCTCTCAGGTTTTTTAAAAGGAAATCGATCAGAGTCTCATTTATATCCCCGGGGTGACCAATCTACACCTGTTATAAACGAGCAAACAGCAATAACAAGTATCAAAACAAATAAAGACAATGAGTTAGTTTATGCTCACTATGTTGATGCCAGAGTAGCAACAGAAAGTAGAGTTCAAAAAATAAATACGTCCTACCACCAAGGCCAGTTCTCAATTGTAAAAAAGCTCAATAAACGGTGGGATGTAAATGCCAGATTAGGTATCCAGCTATCAAAGTACGAAATACCGTATAGTAATAAAATTTATACCCAAGGGGTCAGTGATGTAACTATTGATTATACACAAGACCCATTTTACGCCGATATTGACTATAGCCAAAACCTACAAGATATTAGTATGTGGGAGTTATACCACGGAGATTTAGAATACTATCAATCAGATAATAAATATCTATTTGCAAAGATAGACCTACAGCATCGTTTTAATGGCACTTTCTCTATAAAATTTGGTGGGGACTGGATCTCATTTACAAATAAAATGAATAACCTTCAACAAAACGATATTTTTTTCAATGAAATAAGTAACTCCCCACAACAATTAATTGAGTTACCCGAAACACTCATAGCCCCCCAAAATAAACATAAAAACCAACGCTGGTTGAGCATAAACACTAATGATGCACTTGCACTTTATAAAATAGCGCCATTTAACATAAAACAAAATGACGCGTCTTATATAAGTAAGTATGAGCATATAAAAGAAAACAGCCAAGGTGTTTATACATTATTAGCGCTTGAGAGGGATAAGTGGGAAGTCGATTTTGGATTACGTTACCAGCTTGATTCTATAACAACTTCTACTCAGGACTTATCAACCTTAAGCTATGATTTATGGCTACCTAGCCTAAATAGTACACTATTCATTAATGAGAATTGGCGCTTTCGCTTTGGGGCTTCTAAAAATTATTCTAAACCGTTATTAAATTCTCTAAATTTTGCCGACTCTGACAATACTCCAGATAATATTGAATATTTTTTTAACCCAAATCTTAAGCCTTACATATCCTATAATACTGATGTATCTCTGGAGGGTGACTTTAGTGGTCATAGTTCATTTGATTTATCCTTGTATTATAAAAATTTAAACGATTACATTGTTACTACTCAAGCTCCATTACCCCACCCTATTAAAGCTGACAACGATAAAATAGCTGTATGGCAAAGTAATGCAGAAACAGCTTATCAATGGGGCATTGAATTAAATTTAAATTACTTAATACCCAATTCTTACTGGGGTATTAACCTACAAAGTACGTATAACGAAGGCAAGGTAACTTATTACAACTCCAATGATGGCTTAGCATTATTTAAAAAGAATTTGCCGTTTTTATCTAAAATCACAGCATCGAGTATGATTTTTTACGATCGTCCTAACCTGAACTTTAAACTAGGTGCTAATTTTAGAGGTAGATATTTGGTACGTGCTGGAGGGTTAATAAATGATGAAAATGAAACCGGCTTTATGCCAACAACGTATTGGGACGCAAGCTTAAACTACAACTTTACTAAAAACTGGAAGTTAAAATTAAGTGCTTTTAACCTTAGTAATGAACAAGAACGCCAGTATAGTGACTCATCGCTGAGAGCTTATAACTCTACAACAAGTGGCCGCACTTTTTATCTGGGCCTGAGTTATCAATATTAAAAAACCTTACCTGTTTTTAAATCAACGCTAAAATTTTCTCCCTGGGTATTTTTACTAAACTTTGCCATTACTTGTGTAAGTGAAGCTAAATATTGCTGTATCTGTGTTTGAGTTTTGCAATTTGATTGTTCTAATAAGGAGCTTAACTGTTGGTAAAAGATACGCCTTTTATCGGATATATCAGCTGTTACATCACCATTTCTTAATAAATAGAAGTCTTGCAGCCAAGATTTTGTTGATATCAATTTCAATTGAACTAACATTTCAGGGCTAGCACTATCAATACATTGCATTGCCGTAAACCAGTTCTCTAAATAAAGGTTTTTATCTAGCCACGATACTAACTCGTTAGGCCAATCACGCTTTAAAAATCGTTGCTCAATCAACCCAATAAGGTGACGCTTAGTAAACTCTGCATAACTTTTAGAATTTAAAATAGTGCGATCAAAATTATCTTGTTTATTATCATTTCTGTATAGCCACTCTCTATCATAAAAACTAAAGAGCCTATTAAAATCTGCCACATCGTTAAGTGTATAGGTATTTATATGGGCGGTTTGCTTTTGTAGATTTAATTCAGCAACTTTATAAGCAGCCTTATAGGCAGCAAGGCTTGGCACTTGAACATTAACTAATTGAGAGCTCTTGTTATTAGTAATTAATGCAGTATCGTTTAAATGCATATGGCCGGCAAAATGTAATGTTAGGCCTGTCTGTGCAAGTGTTTTTGCGGTTTGTGCAGTGGGGACTCGTGGTAATGAAAAGTCTCCGTTATTAAATACCTTATGTAATTCCTTATTAGCATTATCGTAAAAATCTCCCATCGGAAAATGGCTAAATGCGACAAGTGTTTTATCCTGCTCCTTAGCCCTTTTAACCACAGATTTTATCCACTGGATTAGTAAAGGCTTAGCTTTTATTAAAGCATTGTAGCCAGCTCCTGATGAACCTTTAAACGTAATAGGTGTATTTTTCCATTGAGGTGCATATACATTGGCATCAATTGCTAAGAGCCAAACCCCTTGCTTTGGCTCAACCAAGTAGCTGGCATCAGGCATCATAATACAGCGAGTCGCATTATTCGGATCACACCATGAAAACTCTCTATTGTTATATGGTGTTTCATATAGTAAGTCGGATTCGTGTTTACTAAAGCCAAAGTCATTAAGTGTACTTAGAATTTCTGAGTAACCCCAATGCTTAACTCCATCATCGCAAAGGGAGAGATTATGTGCACATTTTGTATGCCCGTGGCTATAAAGGCCAAATTCATTACCGTCAGAAGTTAAAAAGTCCGCTTTTCCCGCAGGAGATGAAAATGGTTTTACGGGGTCATGATTACCAGGAATTGCAAAAAATCTCATACCGTATTTTTTTTGATACCTGCTTAATATTTTAGCTAAAGCCCTAACGTTAATTGGCTGCCCATCATCTGTAAAGTCACCTGGTAATGCTATTAGCTTAATGTTTTCTTGAGCTAGCTCATCCAACACATGAATAAAAGCAAAGTAGTTCTCATTAAATAAGCGAGTCGAATGGAGTTGAGCATACATACTACGGATCAGAAGAGGTTGTCGTGTTTTAGGGTCTTTAGGTAACGCAGTGTTCACAGCCTCAGCTGTGGTTGCAAAGATATCATGCAGATGAATATCTGCTAGAAAAGCCACTTTTACAGTACCAGGCTGATCCTCACTTTTTATATCAAAATATTCAATACCTGCAGCATTCAATGAATTAAAAGCGCTAAATATTACAAATAACCACGTTAACCTTTGCCTCACCGCCATTACACACCTTAGTAAATGCTTGCATTATTGATATAGAGTTAAGTTATGAGAAATAGGGGACAAATTTTTTAAAAACACGACTTTAATTATGAAGCTTTTATTAAATCAAAACTTTTGTGTCCCCTAATTTAAAAATGAGCGCTCTTAGGTAGCAAACTCACAATTGAGATGCGCTATGCGTTTTATTATTTTTATTGCTGCTATAACGTGGCTAACAGGTGCTTTAGCAACCCCTTTGAATCAATTCCAAGTTATTGGCTCACATAATAGTTATAAAAAAGTACTTAACCTTGGAGTTAAAAAAGAGTTAAGCAAGCTTAACCCCAAGCTTGCTGCACAAATTGATTATGGCCATATTAATATTGTTGAACAGCTCAATAGTGGTATCAGGCATTTAGAAATCGATGTGTTAAAAGATCCAAATGGTGGTTTATACCTCAGGCCGTGGGCTGAGCATTTCTCAAGTGAAGCATTGTTTAGTGAACATGAAATAGAGCAGCTATCAATTCCTGGTTTTAAAGTCATGCATATACCTGGTGTTGACGTACAAAGTCACTGCTTATTATTTAGTGACTGTTTAAACAATCTCAAAACATGGTCACAGGCAAATCCGCTCCATTATCCTATCGTTGTCATGATTAATGTTAAGGAAACGGGTACATCTATAGACCCTCAACCCCCTACATTAAAATTTAAAGCCAGTGATTACCATTCTCTTGATGCCGTAATAAAGCAAACCTTATCAGACTCGTTATTTACACCCGATAATTTACGTAAAAGCACCCTATCGTTAAATGAAACAGTGACCCAATTTGGCTGGCCAAATGTAGATCTGCTTAGGCAAAAATTTATCTTTTTGTTTGATGGGAAGAAATCACAAACCTCCTTGTATAAAAAAAACCGTCCTTCGCTGAGAGGAGCCAGTATGTTTGCACACTATGAAGCAGACCAACCAGAAGCTGCTTTTATGATAGTGAATAACCCCATAAAGCATTTCGAAAAAATTCAAAAATTAATAGCTTCAGGCTACATGGTACGCACGCGCGCAGATGCAGTGTTAGACGCTAAAAACTCAAACAAAATAAAACAGTTTAACGCTGCAAAGAATAGCGGCGCACAAATTATTTCAACAGATTTTATACCCGGCTCGCCACAGCAGGCGCGCTTTAACTATGTGGTGCAATTTGACGAAGGTCATTTAGTGCGCACAAACCCTTTTATTAATAATCAACTTTAAATTAAAAACCAAGGAAGCATTATGTTGAACAAACCATCTCGTACGCTTTTAGCAACGGCTATAATGAGTTCGTTAGGCGCGTCTAATTATGTGTATGCAGAACAATCTGCACAAACAGAAGTAGAAGAAATCGTTGTACAGGGTTATCGCAACAGTTTGTTAAAAGCAAAAGATTTAAAACGAAATGCTGTGGGCGCACAAGATTCTATTGTGGCTGAAGATATTGCAGATTTTCCCGATCTAAATCTAGCAGACTCATTACAACGTGTTCCCGGCATTGCTATTACACGTGAAGGTGGTGAAGGCCGACAAATTTCGTTACGAGGCTTGGGTCCTAACTTTACACAAGTACAACTGAACGGTATGGAAGCGTTAGGTACATCGTCTTCAGCAATGGATAGCCGAGGTTCAGTAAGTCGCTCTCGCGCTTTTGATTTTAATATATTTGCGTCTGAGTTATTTCAACGCGTTGATGTGAAAAAATCATTTTCTGCCGAAATGGATGAAGGCGGTATAGGCGGCACTGTTGGGCTTCATACAGCTAAACCATTTGATTTTGATGGCTTTAATACTGCTCTATCAGGTCAACTTGGTGATAACTCACAAACCGATGATGTTAGCCCACGAGTTGCAGCACTTATCTCAAATACATGGGATGATAAATTTGGTGCATTATTTTCAATTGCATACAGCAAACGTGATGTAAATGAGCAAGGTTACAATACTTATCGCTGGCGCAAAAAAAATGCATCAGGTTCCGATATATCTGAACTATCAGATGAATTACAAGATAAAATTAACAACGGAGAAGTGAGCTTTTCACGTGGTAGCCGCTATTCATTATTTGAAAATGAACAGGAACGTTTAGGGACGACCCTTGCTCTGCAATATCGCCCAAATAATAACCTTGAATTTAGTTTTGATGCTTTATATGGTGAACTGAATAATGATCGCAGTGAATTCCACTTGCAAAACCGAGGCTCAAGCTCAACAGCTCTTGGCTGTACAGGGCCTGCTTATAACAACGAACAGGTATGCTCAAAGCTCACAGCACTTGAAATAAATGAAAATAACGACGCTATTTACTCAGTATACGAAGATGCCGCAATACACTCAGAAAGCCGCAGCCAATATGCAGACACTAAAATAAGCCAATTTGTATTAAAAAGTGACTGGCAAATTACAAACGATTTAAATATGACCGCTCTCGTGGGGCGCTCAGAAACCAAATTTAATACCGGGAGTGTTAAAGTTTATCTAGAAACATTTGGCGATGAAACAATTGATTACCGCCAAGATGCTTATTATGGGGAGAACACATACGGGTTTGAGCCTACAGACAGTAGTTTATTTCGTTATCACGAAATTGATTTATCAGAAGAGGAAATAACTAATACATTCGACTCTGTAAAATTAGATTTTAATTACACACTAAACAATGCTTCAAATATAAAGTTTGGTGTATCTAATAAAAAGTTTGAAAGTGAAAACGGTGAAAGTAAATCTAATAATATTAATCGCAGTGATTGGGAAGATGGCGTACTGGATGACACGGTAGATTCAAGCCTTACATTTACCAATACCGCGCACAATAAACAACAATGGGTAAGTGTTGATGTACTAGGCACTCTAGCGAGTATGAATATCGACCCTAATTTAGATAACCCTGATTTTACCGATAACGTACAAGAAAAAACCTTTGGCGCTTATTTGCAGTACGAAGCTGAATGGGAACTAGGCTCAGGTTACTTAATGGGTAATGCGGGCGTGCGTCATTACGATACGACTACCAATGCCATAGGGTTAATAAATGGAGAAGTTGTTGACGTTGAAAATACCTATTCAGGGTTACTACCCGCTATAAATTTAGTGTGGGATAGTAATAACAGTTTAGTGCTACGTGCAAGTTATGGCGAAAACCTCACCCGCCCTTCACTCGCTGCATTAGTACCAACAGGTGTAGTACAAAATGATGCCACATCAACCAATGGCCTAAGTATCAGTTCAGGAAACCCAAACCTTAAACCATACGAGTCAGTTAATTTCGACTTTTCAGTTGAATATTACTTTGAAAATATAGGGTATGCAGCCGTAAGTTACTTTCATAAATCTATCGATAATTTCATTATTACCGAAACATATGATATTCCATACAGCCAGACTGGCTACCCTGTTAGTTTACTAGGCGACGTAGACGAAAACGGCAACCCACAAACAGCAAATACTGTTTTTACCGTTATTCAGCCACAAAACTTAGATGAAAGTGATATTAGTGGCTGGGAACTGGCTTTTCAACGAGATCTCGACTTTTTACCTGCTCCTTTTAATAACCTAGGTATTATTGCGAATTATACATTTGCTGATGGTGAAGCGCTGTACCGTAATGTGGGTAACTCAGGTGTTGATCAATATAAATCGTTCCCAGGGCTTTCAGAACACTCTGGTAACTTTACAGTATATTACGATTCTGACTCATGGGGCGCACGTGTTGCAGCCGCTTATAGAAGTGACTATATTGCAGCGGTACAAGCGGGTAACGGCGATGAAGACGAAAACGGTTTTCATGCCAGCACATACATAGATGCATCCGCTTTTTATCAAGTAAATGAAAAGCTAAAGCTCACTATAGAAGCCAGTAATTTAACTAATGAACGAGAAGAGCAATATTCAGACTCTAATAATCGTTTATACAACACAACGGTTAATGGCCGTACTGTCTATTTAGGTGCGAGTTACCGCTTTTAAGATATTTCTAATCGGATAAATCTATTATAGAGCCATACTGCAGTGTGGCTCTATGTAACTCACTACCATATGTAATACACTTCTTAATGCCGCTAAATTAGTACTTACTGAAAGATTTACAGTTATTAACGGGTATAAAATAACCGCCACAGTTTACTGTGAGTGAGTATCACGATAAAAAAGCTTACTTTTAAGACTCAGTAAAATTTGCTTGGAGCTCTTGCTCATCTAGTATCTTGGCTTTTTCCGTTATTTTTTTATTGTGCTTATTCAAGGATAAGATTTCAGCACAGAATGAATCTGAGGGGCAAAGCTCGTATTTATAGTCAACAATATTACCTTCATCATCCTTTATATTATCGATTTCATAGCTATCTAAAATATCGGCCTCAATCAGGTCCTTCATCGTATTAGCCATATCTCGACGAATAGCTGTAAGTCGTGATTTATTTATATCTTCATTGTCGATGGAGCCAAACTTTATCATGGTTTTTTTTAGTAAAAAGTGATGCGTTTTGCCAACACTTGCATAGCGAAACATATGATAAAGCCTCAAGGTTAGCCATCTGGATAAAGTTCTTTTAAACGATTGAGCACGATTAAAATAAAATCCTCTATAACCAATAGACTCTATCTGCTGCGACATAAACTCATTTAAAACAGCAAGACATTTAACCGTTGATTTCCCTTGCTGACCACTAAAATGAATAGAGCTTAAATAGTTCATTTTAGACTCACTATAATGCTGCTCTCCCGCTTGATTGGTCACTTGGTATTTAAAGTTGAGTTCACTGCCCTTGAGTATTTGAAGTGCTTGCTTTATTTCTGCAAAAGATAAGGTTTGATTAACAGACTTGAGCTCGTTAGCTATTTCTTTAATAGAAAAGTATACCGCATATCTATCGCCCATTTTTCCGGAGATTTTTGCTATTTTACCTTGGCTAGCTAAACGAATAAGTGCCCTTTCCACTTTTTCTTCTCTATCAGAGGGCCAAGCAAAATAATCTTCGTCTTTTCCCACAATCAGCGCAGGGGCTATTTCCAGTTTGCCTTCATACGTAACCCCTTCTAACTTATCAGAAATACTTCGTGATACAACAACGCGATTAGGCGCTTCACTAATTTTTACCAGTTTACGCTGATTACGTATAAAACGAGACCACAAGTCATACGCATTAAAAGTGTTTGAAATAGAGTTTTCAAAGCCCGACAACGTACTTTGATTATCAATGAAAAGTGACAATTGCTCGACTTGATTTGCATTTTGAATTGTCTTAATTTCGTTTTTAATAGTATCAGGAAGATTACTCAACGAAATGTACTTTGTGGCCATTAAGCAAAACCCTGCTTATTATTATATTTATCCCCTAGGTTCTCATAACCCATAGATTACGGCAACTATGAAACATAGAGGAAAATTGATCTGAGTGTAATAAAAATCTAAATACAATTTAACAAAATGAGTTTATAAGTTATCAATATATGTTTTTATATTTGTAAGCTACTTTTTAATTCCTAGTTTCAGAGGTTTACTTTTTAAATTCAGCAAGCATCTATAGCACTAACATAGAGGAAAACTGATCTATACTGCATAATAGAAACTTGAAGCTTCTTCTGTTACTGGTTTTTACACAATAAACAATGATGTGTTTAATTTAAGACATCTACTTCATATGTAATTAAAGAACATAGAGGAAATCTGAACCTCTTTACTCAAGCACATCCCTATACCAAGCGTTCAGAATTAACTTGCTTAACCTTCCCTCTTTCGCAATCAGTTTTATACATAGAGGAATATTGATCTGTAACTCTTTTAAAAAATAATATTAGGAAACTTAAGCTAATAAAATAATATCCATAATGCGCTACAACTACTTCTATGGGAGTATCAAACATAGAGGAAAATCGATCTGGATTAATTATCATCGAACACCTAACATAGAGGAAAAGTGATCTAAGCTGATTTTGTAACCCTCAAATTTACACCTATCTTAACCGTTTAAATATAAATCGATGATTTTTGCTAACTAGACCTAAATTTAAGCATAGAGGAAAATTGATCTGTGATAATTTGGCTGATAACAAATTACATAGAGGTAAAGTGATCTGAGGCTAATTTATTTAAGCAAAATAACTTCACTCCATAATGCTGTATTGACTATCTACGGTAATGAAATAGCTATAAATAGTTGATGAAAGCCTACCTTCGTAATAAATTTATATGATTATGGAAAAACTCAATAAAAACATTGATAACGGGTAAATTAAAAAATTCTTGTGGGTAAGCGTTATTTTACCTAGTTAAATAATGATCTCAGCATAATGGAGATCAGATCTACATCATGTTTTTAGGTCAAAAGAAGTTGGCTTATGGGGATAACATCGAATACAAACATAATGGAAATCTGATCTAAAACACATATTTGGGGGTAAGTGTGTTTATAACTTGTGAGTAACTATATAGTTTTAAAGAATACATAGAGGAAACCGGATCTAAAACATAGTGTAAACATGATCCATACATAGAGGTTTGTTGATCTGAAAATATAAACAAACTTTTTTATATTCAATAAGTTATCGATATAACTTGCCCTTTAACCTTATACCTATTACTTAACCATATTAACCTTAATATTATCCTTAAGAGCAAGCAAGTTATAATCAAACACTATTTTCAAACAACTCTATTAATAATGAGAAAATTAACAAGTGTATATAATGACAAACTTTACCTAGAGAAAGCGCTCTGCAAATACCTTATCTGTAGGTATACTCGTAAAATGAAAAATATCTCGATAACGCCCTAACCCACTAACTTTATTAGCTCACACTAATAAAGATTTTTAATATAATGTAATTTACTATCTGAGTCAGATAAATTGCTTAATTTATTTTTCTAAAAAACGTATTCATATTAATCTTCTATAATACATATATCATATGTAAAACCATCTGGTTGCACATTGCTAAAAGCGAAGTATCTCTCTTATAATAAAATACTACTACAAGCCCCCCTGAACGCTTAGAACGCATTAAAGGCAATGATGCAAGGTCTAGTAGTATAATACCTAAGGGAAGCTCCTAGACCCAAATAGAGGCGCTTAAGTGTTGATGAATAGTCAGTTAAATAAACAAACTCTTTCAGTTATCTAAGGACTATTTATTATTTAGGCAGCTTTGTAAGTTCAACGATGAAGTATTAGAAGCACTCAAATAAATAGTTTCCACATTGTGGAAACTAACTCCATCAAATTTTATGTCTTATACATATATTAATAAATTTGTTTATTTGACTCAGACTTCCTATAGTTTACAGAACTTCGAATAGTTCATCTTGTTGATTTTTATTAAAGTTGTTTAATGTGCAAAGGTAAACAAGTACTAATTTACAATTATGTACTGTTCAACATGGATATCTAATTATCAGAACAATCTAAATGTGCTAAATAATCCGAAGAAAAATGAAAACTTCTGATATTAGAAGCTTAGTTAAATCATATTAAAGAAGTAATAGATATTTTAAATATGATCACATCACTTTGCCGGAAAGTTGAGTAAAGTACGGCTTCATTTATAGTTACCAGAAAAAAAATATCCAGAACCATGATGCCTCCGTTATTATAAATAACAAAAGTATCATGGTTTAGTGTGAATATACGGGCATGTCGATTCAACCAATAAGAACTAAATTAAACAGTAGTCAGATCTCATCAGGTGAAAGTACTTATCAATAACGTGTTGCTGACTAACTATGAATGGGCAAAGTTTTAATAAATGAATACTTTTATAGTACATACACTATTTGGGCATCCTTTAATTTCATTGCAACAGCAATTTCTAATTTACCTGTTTATAAAACGTATTTAGAGAAGTTTCTAATGTTTCTGGTGTATGCTGAACTAGGTTAAAACAAGGCTCTCCATTTTAAAGCTTCATATTTGTATCTACCCAATATAAACCTACGTTTGCTGTAAATTGGTATAAAAATCCTCCGTCCTGTTTAAAAATATTGATACTTATTTAAGATTCTTCGAAAGAAAAACTCCCCAGCAGAATGTGTATACTCTAAGTGTCGTTAGCGAGTTATAGAGCACTTACTGTGATCAATATAAAAGGGGTGGTCATCAAATGATTTCGTTTATTATCCATAGCCCATAAACAGATATCCTAAACCACTTTTAAGTATACTTATTAGGTGTGAATAGCGTTCTTTTGGATTGTGTAAAATTAAAGATCCCAGCTTTCGCATCTTCTCGTATCGAGTATATCTTAAGCTTAACTATTCACTTTTTAAGCTTTGTAAAAACTTTCAGCAACCGCATTATTATGGCAATTTCCCACTCGGCTAACCGGTAGCACAAATTTATACCTCTTCATTAATGCAAGCTAAATAGTGTTACCACATTAACTACCACGATCACGCACCAATACCTCAGCTTTAGGTTAATGTTGATATACAGTCATTAAGAGTACATTTATAAAAATAGTTATCCATATTATATTCAGTGACTAACTTACAATCCGCCGAGAGAATAAATTCATGACGGTTACCACATATAAAAACTTTCGTAAGTGCTTAGGTAATGTCGATCAGCCATGATTGGTTTGGCGCAGGCGGGTTAAATTGACGCACTAATAATTTATCTTCAATCCGTAATGCTTCAACGCCTTTAATCTGGCGAAACTTATACCCAATTTGCGCTTTAAGCTTATGTTGTCGCATGATTTTAGCAACACTATTTTACGGTGCATTACTCACTGGCTTCACGCATGTCTACATGTATCCAAGGGCTACTATACGGGTGGCCACTGGCTACATAAAATTTCAACAAGCGTTCTATCGCTTAAAGGCATTTTTAACCACGCATAAAAACTATTACGATGGCTCAAAAATATGGCACGTCGTTGTGATAGAAAACTAATCATGGTGATACACAGTTTTTCATTGGATGATAGAAAGAGTTTAGGTTATCTGATAATTGGCTTCGCCAACAATATAGAGTTTTAGTGCAAATACTAAATCATTCAGCGATCTCTACAACTTGATACCCATACTCGGTAATTTTTTACAGCTTAAATCTATAGGTATCTAGCGTATTGTGGGAAGTCTAATCAGGTTTGAAAACTAGTGTAAATTAAATATATCTCTACAACTATAAACTAAGAGTAATTAAAATTATGAGTAGGAAGGTTGTGATAGGTATGCGTTTAAAAAATTATTGATAATAAGTAGTTTGTTTGTAATTAAAATGCCTTTTCCACAATGTGGAAAAGGCATTTTAAATAAAGGTTATATTGGTAAAACTAAGATTTAAAGCTGGTTAAAAGCATTTCTAAAATATCGGGACTCACTTTGGACTCATCTATAGAAATATTTACACCATTTTTTGTCGTCGTAAATTTTACACCACTTACGTTGCTTTTTATAAGCTCTTTAAATTTACCGTTATAAACAGTTTCACCTTCAGTTTTATCATTTTTAATTTTATTTAAAATATCGCGTTGTAACTTTTTAGATTCCTTTTCTAAAAATTCGTCTATCTCTAATAATTCTTCTTTGGACTCTTTACCCGTGAGGGATGATGTTTCGATTGCTTTAAAATGCGAAGCTAAATGATCTAAATAACCGTCCTTATTGTATTTTACTAATTCTCGTAGAAATGGAGTAGATATAAACTTTAGGGCAGGGAACAGTTTTATAATGTCGTTAGGTATATTTGAAAAGCTTAACGCGTAGTACACGTTGCTTTTTTTCATGCCCAAAATTTCGCAAAGTTTTGTCCCTGTTAGCTCCATACCATTTCTTTTTTCCAGTTTATCCTTTAACTCACTAATGGACCGAGCTTTATCCATATAGCTAGGCTCTGAGTATTCATCCATTACTAAGGCGAAATGAGCGCGTTCTTCTTCCGTTAAATTTTTGGCAACAATTAGGGTTAATTTTGTATCTGGTAAAAGAGAAACAGTGTAAGCACGACGCAGACCGCCTAGGATTTCATACTTTCCATCAACAATTTCAGCTCTAACGGCTTCGGTATTACCACCTGTAGATTTTATCGAATGATAAATATCGAGCACAGATGCTAAAGACAAATCTTTAAAAGATCGCTTATTATAAATCGACTTTGTACATTTATTTAAAACATCCTGGCTTTCAATTTCGACGCGTTCCCATTCGATGTCTCGCTCCGAAATAGGTGAACGTTCAACTATATTATTTCCACTATTTTTTGTAATAAGCTCATCTAGATTAGTAGTTGTAACCTTACGCCCGATCACGGCTCTTTTTCTTGTGTTCATAGTGGTCTAGCCTTTGTTTTTTCTATTAAACGTAATTGTGTCAAATACTGAACGTGTAAATTCTTCTGCCTTTAAACGCGCTTTTTTCAACGCATCTCTATCACCTGGATAAAATTTTGGATTAGTTGAAAAAACAGTACCAAAACTCTCACCACAACGTTCAAATGCTGTTGATAACGGCAAAGACGTATCTAGCATATCTGCACCGCAAACCTCACGAAGCAGGCTTTGAGCATCAGCGTGATCAGATTTCCTCGCAATCTTAGCCATATATCCGAATATTGAACTAAGCTTAATTTCGCTGCCTGCCGTTTCGGTCATATCGAAAAGCTCAGGGAGTCTTTGCATAAATTTCAATGTCGAGTGAAAATCAACCTGAGCAGGGGGGACTGGTATTAAAAATGTATCGGCTGCAACAAATGAGTTTAATAAAAATGCATCCAAGTGAGGCCCTGAATCAATAAAAATAAAATCATAATCGTGCTTTAGTTTGTTAATTATATTCTCTTGCAGAACATCATATATATTTTGCCCAGGTAAATGCTCATTTGCTAACTTTTCGAATTGAGAGGCTATAAATGCGTCCTCAATAGAGGCAGGTATAATATCTACGCCAGATACGTTAGTTGGTTTAACAAATTCTTCCAATAACTCTTCACGGCTTACATTTTGTAGCATTGCTTGGGCAACAGTTTCATCTACAACGCCAATAGAAAGGTCGTGTTTCATAAACATTGTTGCACTGGCCTGTGGATCTAGGTCGAGCACTAATATTCTTAAATCATGGTGAAGTAGGGCAGGGGTGCACCTCAAGCCGTGAGCGAGAGTCACGCTGGAGACCGTTTTTGCAACGCCTCCTTTAAGGTTTGTAAGAAAAATTGTATGGGCTTCTTTAAATTTATCACGGTATTTAGGAACACCTCTGTGTTCATAAATCGCAGTAATATCTTTATGGCCCATACTATAAACATTATTTAAACCGGCCTGCTTTTTTTGGAACTGATATCCTTTTTGCTCCATCTCAGCTACAGCCTTATCAACTTTTGCCTTAGCTAGCTCTGGTAAATTTGCGACTGCAGACTTTGAGTATGTAGGTTCATACTTTTCAGCATTAAATTCTATCTGAGAATTAGTAATTTTCTCTGACAATGCCTCCAGGGTTAGTTTCGCCCTAGTGGCTATTTTTAGTATTCTGTCATCCATCAGCTTACCTTGAAATATGCAGCATTTTATAAAGTTGACATATAATGCTGCATATTAATTAGTTTGTAAACATCAAATGGAATATTTAGTTTCTTTTCTAATTGCTATGTATTTCAACGTTATGCACTTATACACAGACACTATAAATTATATTATTTCTATTAAAGAATATAGAGACTATTAATATATAGACTCCTTATCTAATTGAAAAATAATGGTTTTTAAGTTATTTTAGATCAGTTTAATGGTGTTTAAGATCACTTTAATGGTATTGATGATCATATTGATGGTATTAGTGATCACAAAAATGGTGTTATTGATCACATTACTGGTGTTGTGATTACACGTTTATGGTGTGCTTAGTAGTCGATATCCTTTGTTAACTCTATTAAAGAATTAACTTCATCCCTTAGCTGCTTCTCTTTTTCATTTACTGTATTTTTATTTAGAGCCATGCTTCTATTTAGAGCTTTTTCAACTTTATCCGCCTCATCATCTTGCCCAAGGTAACGATAAGCAAACATTAGCTGCGTTAGTTCTGCAGGAGATAGCTTTTCCTTTTGAATTAATTGCTTAGAAATTAGTTCTTTCACTGTATTTAGCGCATCATGAGTATTTAATTCTTCAGTAGTACCTTTATTTAGCCATCTAATAAGAAATTTTATTTCAGAAATTTTCTTACCTTGTGTTTTTAATTCATAACCAATATCGTTATTTTCGCTTTCTAGAAATAAAAATTCTTTACGAGCAATAGGGTGTCCACGTAAGATTTCTATGCTATCTCTAACGCACCGTTTCATGAATACGCCGTTGTTTTTAAAGGAACTTTTATTTTTTTTCAGCCGCCCACTTTCATCGAGTAAACCAAAGAGCCCTTTCAGCTCATCAATTGCAATGTAATGCATTTCATAACCGTCTTTTTTAAATCGGCTTAAAATTTCGTACAATCTTTTTGCGTATTCTTGTTTTATATCTAAATATGTTCTTGTTGTTATTAATGCAAACCCTTGTTTATATTCAATATATTCACTTTCAAGCATGTCGTTAGGCACCATTGTTAACACGCCTCGTTTATACTTAATATTTTTAAATAGAGGTTTGTAATCAAATTCAAAGTCGCCAGAGGTCCCCTCTACTTTTATACCTATTTTGTAGCTTGCCAGTCGTTCAGCAGCAGGAGATAAAATACTGCCAACATGCTTAGAGCTGATATTCAGCCATTCTGATAGCTGGCTTGCTGTATATGTATACTGTGGTGTGCTTTTTTCCCAATCGGAATCTTTCATCTGAGCCATCATCAGTGCAAATAAATCCGCTTCTCTTTGCGACAAGTCCTTGCGGCTGAATACAAGTTTATGCCCTTGTTTTATATGTTTAGGTAAATTTGAACGAGAAATTGGGTTTGGGTTTAGTTTTTTTTCCACTTGCACACCAGAAAGCTGTAATCAATAAACTTAAAATACACAATACTGGTCAACAACACCAGTTTTGTGTATTCGAATCGATTGTTTTACATAAAACTGGTATTTTTTACCAGCTTTATGTAATCAATAAAATTAATTGTTTATTAAAGTGCTTATATTTAAATGGCTTGTCATTTTTTTGTTTTTATAAATAACATAATAATGGTGTTTTTATACCACTATTATGTTATCTAAGATTATTGAACACCATTTGTTAGTAGCTAATATTAGTCATTTCATGAAAAACACCATAATTATGTTATCTCAATATGGTTGTTAAGCCTTTGAACTAAGTCTTGTATGAATATAGAGTACAAAATAATGGTGTTTTTAGTTTTAGTACCATAATTATGTAAAGTTCATAGCTTTAAATTACATATTTATGGTGTATTAATCGGAGGATTCATCAATGAATACATATTTCTGGTGTATTTAGCCAGAATTATGTATTGATAACCCTGTTTCCACAATGTGGAACGCATTTCCATATCTACTATTTATATGGGAGGCGGCTTAGAGCGTATTACGGACCTTCGCCACCGCGGCTTCAGACAATACGCGGATACTCGCTTGGACTAAATTTACTTTTTCGTTTATTGGGTTGGCGACCAAATAGTTTACAAATATTGGTAATCGCGTATTATTTTGATGAGACAAAAAGAGAGTAACAGGGAATGTTTATGAAAAAATTAGTAATGTCGTTAACGATATTCTTTTTTGCTTTTGTCTGCGCATTTGCAATACTGCTCTCCATACAATATTCACCAACGTATGTTTTTCGCTTAGTAACAATGAATGTTGCAGATATTAACGATTATCAATTCTTTCCTAAGCGTTCGATTGAAGAGAGTAATTCACCGTCAAAATTTCAATCGAAATCCCGAGAGCAATATATTGAGTCGCTATTTGACAGACGACTAGAAGTATCTGGTTTTGATTCTTTCGACGACTGGGCTTTGAAGTCTCAAACTACGTCTCTTATCGTTATTCGTAACGACGAAATTCTCTACGAGAAATATTTTAATGGTTTTTCAAGGAAATCCTTTTTTCACTCTCAATCAATGGCTAAGTCATTTATATCGTTTTTAATAGGGGTAGCGATTGATGACGGCGTTATCGAAAGTGTTGATGACTCAATTGTAAAATACATACCGACTTTAGCTGAACGAGACATTAGGTTTAATAGCATCACTATTCGTCATTTATTGGAGATGAGATCTGGATTGAAATATACGACTCATCATATACCTTTTACCAATATTCATTCACCTTGGCACGACGAGGCTATTGGGTATTATCACAATAATATGCGAGATAGGCTGCTCAATGATATCGAAGTTGAAAATGATCCCGGAGAGCGTTTCGAATACAACAATTACAATACAAGTTTTCTGGGAATGATTATTGAAAATGCTACGGGTAAAACCGTATCCAATTACCTTGAAGAAAAATTATGGCAACAAATTATGGAATACGATGCATTTTTCTCACTAGACAGCAGGGAGTCTGGTTTTGAATACGTGCCCAGCCGATTGATAGCTAGAGCTATTGATTACGCGAGGTTTGGTATGTTGTATCTTAATAACGGCGAGTGGCAGGGAAAGCAGTTAGTATCAGCGTCGTGGGTAAAGCAAAGCCTTTCTGAAATTTATAACTCTTCGCCGGACATTTATCCAGACTGGTTCAATAAAAATAATTGTGAAAGAACATATTACAGTTTTCATTGGTGGGGTCATGCTAATTGCGATGGCACAAAGCAGTTTTTTGCAACAGGTAATCTTGGTCAAAATATCTACATCATACCAGACATGCAAATAGTAATAGTTCATACGGGAAATTCGTTAAAATATTACGGTGATCAGGATATGTGGCACATTGCTAAACTGTTAAGAAAAGATCTAAATAATTGAAAAAAAGATGACTGGAATGTCTAAGCGTTCCTTTTCAGCGGCAGCTTTATATACTTGCTGCCGTTTAAATACAAATGATTGAACGGCAGCTTATGGCACAGAGCAGACCGCCGATAATTATTGGGTGCAGAAATCCACGGCAATAAATGGCCATTAATACAAGTTCTTTATGTAATGAAAAATAAAGATGCGATGTAGATACTCTGGAAAGCGTCGGCTTAAATAAACTCTACCTCGAAGTAAACCTGATTAGGTTTCGTATAATAGATAGCCAAATTATCACTTCAAAGCACTTACTTTAATAGACGCTTTTAAGTAACTTCCCGCTGTTAAAGAAATTTACCTAATAAAAACATAATTATTTTTAGAGTGTAATTAAGTTAATAAATCTCAATTTAAGTGCCATATTTCACTATAAATCAAACACTTCTCAACGTGCCGTGTTTTCTCGACTTAAGTGGCACTGATCTCTTACAAAAATAAATGATGTTTTATCCCTCCATAAAAACAAAGTTTTATTCAAAAAACCAAGGTGGGTTCTGACTCTTATTGATAATTATGTGATTGAAAATGATTTAAAATGCTTGACTGTGTTTGTTGTGGCTGTAGTATTACGCGCAATGTATTTAAAAGTTATTAAAAAATAATTAACAGCTGGAGTAAACAGAAGATGCCACGCAAACTAGACGAATATAAACATGTAAATTATAGCTGGGATGACTCTGTTGCAGATGAATTGTCACCGATTGAAAACTTGGTTTATCGTTCAAACATTTTGGGCGCAGATCAGCGTATTACAAATACGGGTGGCGGTAACACTTCTGCAAAACTAATTGAAACTGATCCTCTAACAGGTGAGCAGGTAGAAGTGCTTTGGGTTAAAGGGTCGGGTGGTGATTTAAGAACATCTAAAAAAGAAAACTTCTCTTCGTTGTATCAAGGTAAGCTTCAAGCGCTGGACGATACATACCAAGCACGCGACGATAAAGGTTACAAGTCTGCGGGCGAAGATGCCATGATTGGTATGTATAAGCATTGTAATTTCTGTTTAAACCCACGTGCTTCTTCAATTGATACACCCTTACACTCAATGATTAACGAAAAACACGTTGATCACCTACACCCTAATGCGGTTATTGCCGTTGCATCTTGTAAAGATCAAAAGGAACTAACTGAGGTTATTTGGGGTGGGAAAATGGCTTACGTACCTTGGATGCGTCCTGGTTGGGAAGCCGCTAAAGTGTGTGAAGAAGCGTACGCCGAAAAACCAGATAGTGTGGGTATCCTATTAGGCCAACATGGCCATACCAACTGGGATAGTGAGAGTAAGAGTTGTTACGAAACATCTTTATGGGTTATTGAAACTGCTGCTCGTTATATAGAAGAGCATGACAAAGGTGAACAAACTTTTGGAGGGGCTAAAGTAGAAAGTCTTTCGCATGAGGCTCGTACTGAGCTACTAGCTAAATTTTTACCTGTTGCCCGTGGCTTGCTTTCTAATAAAGTTAAATTTATTGCAACGGTTCAAACAGACGAAACAGCGCTCCGTTTTGTTAATAGCGTAGATGCACCTCGTTTGGCAAAATTAGGTACTTCGTGCCCAGATCACTTTTTACGCACAAAAATTCAACCCTTATATGTTGATTTTAACCCGCAAACAGATGATTTTGATACATTAGTAGAGAAGTTAAATGCAGGTATTGAGCAATATCGCGTTGATTATACTGAGTACTACAACAACTGTAAGCGAGATGATTCGCCTGCAATGCGCGATCCTAGCCCGACAGTTATTTTAATACCGGGTGTAGGTATTATTGGCTGGGGTAAAAATAAATCTGAGTCGCGTGTTACTACAGAGTTTTATAATTGTGCAATTGAAGTTATGCGCGGCGCTGAAGCTATCAGTGAGTACACAGCACTTCCGCAACAGGAAGCGTTCGATATTGAGTATTGGGCACTGGAAGAGGCTAAATTACAACGCATGCCAAAAGAAGCACCGCTTGCGCGTGATATTGTAGTAGTAGTTGGCGCTGGTGACGGTATTGGTAAAGAGACAGCATTCAGAGTTGCTAAAGAGGGGGCTCATGTTGTTTGTGCTGACCTACGCGTTGAGGCCGCACAAAAAACAGCGGATGAATTAACAGCTATTTATGGCCAAGGTATTGGTGTTGCTGGTTCGGGTATCTCAAGTTGTGGCCCAGCTATTGCTCAAGGTGTTGATATAACGAAACGAGAAAGCGTTCAAGAGATGCTTAAAAACGTCACATTGGCTTATGGCGGTATCGATAAAGTAATAGTAACAGCTGGTGTGTTTTTAGCGCCTGGTCAGGCTGGTATGAATAACGATCAACAATTTGATGTAAGTTTTGCTGTTAACGTTAAGGGTGGTTACATAGTAGGCACTGAGGCGAATGAAATTTGGAAAGCTCAAGGTTTAAAAGGTGCATTGGTATTAACTACAAGTGTTAATGCGGCAGTGTCTAAAAAAGGCTCAATTGCATATGACACATCAAAAGCGGCAGCAAACCATTTAGTTCGTGAGTTAGCAGTTGAATTATCTCCACTCGTTAACGTGAATGGGTTAGCCCCTGCGACGGTAGTTAAGGGTAGTACTATGTTCCCACGCGACCGTGTAATAGCATCCTTAACTAAATATAGCGTTGAGTTCACTGAGCAAGATTCTGATGATGTTTTGCGTGACAAGCTGGCTAATTTTTATGCGCAAAGAACGCTCACTAAACAACCTATTACGCCAGAAGATCAAGCTGAAGCTGCTTATCTTTTAGTTTCTGGCCAATTAAGTAAAACAACGGGTCAAATTATTAGCGTTGATGGCGGTCTTCACGAAGCTTTCTTACGCTAGGGTTGCACTTTTTAGAGTGCTTTTTAAAAGCGTTCATTTATAGACTGATAAAATACACAAGATAAGTATTAGGAAAAATTATGACACAACGTATTGATAAAGCGTTAATAGCTGATGAAAACGCTCAGTTATTGAGTGATTTAAACGAAGATTACCAAGCATTAGGTAACAAGCTTGCTCGCAATGATATAAACATTGAAGAGATAACAGAGAAAGCACAAGCTTTCCAAATTGCAGTGCCATCATGGGGTACTGGTACCGGTGGTACTCGATTTGCGCGTTTTCCTGGTGAAGGCGAACCTCGTAATATCTGGGAAAAATTAGAAGACAGCGCGGTTATTAATGATTTATCTCAGTGTACAGAGCGTGTCTCGCCTCATTTTCCTTGGGATAAAGTGGATGATTTTACAGAGTTAAAGCAATTTTCAGACGAGTTAGGCTTAAGCTGGGATTCAATCAACTCAAATACGTTCCAAGACCAGCCTGGTCAAGAGCATAGCTTTAAATACGGTTCTTTAAGTAATACAAGTGCTGAATCACGCGACCTTGCAATTGCACACAACCTTGATTGTATTGAATGGGGTAAAGCGCTGGGTTCTAAAACATTAACAGTTTGGGTTGGCGATGGCTCTAACCATCCAGGTCAACAACATTTCCAAAGTGCTTTTGAGCGTTATTTAGAAAGTATGAAAACAATTTATGCGGGTCTTCCGAGTGATTGGGAACTACATATTGAGCACAAAATGTTCGAACCTGCATTTTACTCAACCATAATTCAAGACTGGGGCAGTAATATCCTTGCGGCTATGGAGCTTGGTCCTCAAGCTAAGTCACTAGTTGATTTAGGGCACCATGCACCAAACGTGAATATTGAAATGATTGTATCTCGCCTAATTCAATTTAAAAAACTGGGCGGTTTCCATTTCAATGATAGTAAATATGGTGATGATGACCTTGATAGTGGTAGCTTACACCCTTATCAGCAGTTCTTAATTTTTAATGAGCTAGTTGATGCGCAATACCGTAATCAAGAAGGTTTTAACCCTAACTACATGTTAGATCAATCACATAACGTAACCGATCCGATTGAAAGTCTAATGAACTCTGCAGCAAGTGTTCAGCGCTCTTTTGTATCAGCTTTGTTAGTTGATCGTGAAAAGTTATCGCAATACCAGCAAGATAATGATGCATTGATGGCTAGCAATACACTAAAAAATGCATTTAATACAGATGTTAGCCCTATCTTAGCGATGGCTCGTTTACGTAAGGGTGGCGCAATTGACCCAATTGCTACATATCGTAAAGCTAACTATCGTTCAGCAGTCGCTGTTAAGCGTCCATCAAGCGGCGGAAACGGTTCAGGTATCGTTTAAAGCGGTACTTTAATCGGAAAAAATAAACATGCAGAGGTATTTAATCGCCTCTGCATGATTATTGGTTAATACACACATACACACATAAGAATAAAAAACGTCGATTCATTTGTCATAATAAGAACAAAAATTGGCGCAATGGAGGCAGCATGTCGACAGCAGAAGAATTTGAAACACAACCCGTTTCCCCCAATAAATTACAATCAGCCAATACGTTTGCAGGCAGTTATGCTGGTGAGCACGTAGCTGGAACTGAATTTGTAATAGGTGCGTTATTTGTATCATGGGGAGTAGGGGCCAGTGATATTTTATTAGGTCTGTTACTTGGTAATCTATTAGCAGTCTTAACTTGGGGTTTAGTAACAGCGCCAATAGCCACAGATACGCGATTAACTCTTTACGCCTACCTTGAAAAAATAGCAGGACCGGGCACTATAAAATTATACAGCGTAATAAATGGCATATTATTTTGTGTGCTTGCTGGTGCAATGATTACCGTATCAGCATCAGCGGTTAGAGTTCTTTTTGATATACCTCCTCAGGTTGACTGGTACCCAACTGACTTTAGATTTGTATTAGTTGCTTTAGGTGTTGGTGCTGTTGTTGTGTTTATGGCTGTTAAGGGGTTTAAAAAACTAGCGGCATTTGCTGAAATTTGTGCACCGTGGATGATATTAATGTTTGTAGTGGGGGCATTTGTGTTACTGCCAACAATAGTTACTGCAACACAAGGTGTTAACTCTATAAGCAGCTTTAGTGATTTTTTACATATAGCTAGTGAATCAATTTGGGTTGATACAGATAGTGGGATAGGTTTTTGGCATGTAGCCGCTTTTGCTTGGGTTGCAAATTTAGCAATGCATGGTGGGATGGGAGATATGACGCTACTGCGTTTTGCTCGTTACTCTCGCTATGGCTACTTTTCGGCATTAGGTATGTTTATTGGTCACTATTTAGCGTGGGTTTGTGCAGGTATTATGGGTGCCGGTGCAGCTATTTTGCTAAATACCACTATTGTGGCGCTTGACCCAGGTTCAGTTGCGTATCAGGCACTGGGAACTTGCGGGATTATTGCTGTTATTATTGCCGGTTGGACGACATCAAATCCAACAATATACCGTGCCGGTTTAGCATTTAGTTCGGTTAACCATAAGTGGGGCCGTACCAAGGTAACGGTTGTTGTTGGTATTGTTACTACAATTATTGCGTGTTTCCCGTTTGTATTTTCTCAATTGTTAGGCTTTGTTGGGATCATGGGCCTAATGATGGCGCCTGTAGGTGCGGTTATTGTAGCTGAACACTGGCTTTTCCCACGTATTGGTTTCACTCGTTATTGGTCAAAATACAAGGGTAATACTACAAATTACGCTGCCATTATCACGTGGTTAAGTTCTTTAGCGGTGAGTTACTTACTTGAAACATCTGGTACCTTACACCTTTTCTTCATCTTAATTCCGATTTGGATTTTTGCGACGTTGCTGTATTGCGGATTAGCTTATGCAATGGGGGCTAAGAAAATATATCCAGAACAGCAAGTGGCAGAAAAAGCAGAAGCTCAACGTAAAGCGATTGAATCTGCCTACTTGGAGGATTTTGAAAGTAATAAAGGGTCACAACAAAAAGAATCTTTACCTTTTATTATTCGTACAGCGTCTATGGTGTCTTATTTGTCGCTAGTTGTGTGTGCTAGCTTAGGCTTGGTTTCTTATCTTACACAAGATATTGAGCTTGTAAGAACGTGGCTGTTATTCCCTACGCTTGTTTACTTTGTAACTGCAACCTATGCATATTTACAAAAAGCAAAAATAAGTGAATCGCTAGAATCGGCAGACCATATATAGCAAGAGCTGGCTGCTTCAAAATATTAAACTAGCCAATTCTTAGCATGAAAATCTAATAAGCTACTCAGATCAAATTGATAATGCTCCGTGTAGCTTTTTTAATACTTAAAATTAATTGTTTATAGTTATCTAATAGGAGTTTTAATGACTGATTTACGTGACCTTGTACCACCTGGTGTTGTTAACGCAAGCCAAATGAAGGTCTTATTCGATTATGCGAGAGAGAATAACTTTGCTTATCCTGCGGTCAATGTTGTTAGCACTAACTCAATTAATGCTGCACTAGAATCAGCAAAAGAATGCAATTCTCCTATTATTATTCAGCTTTCATACAGTGGTTCGGCTTTTTTCGTCGGTAAAGGTGTAGGACTGTCAGGGCATGAAGCATCTATTGCTGGAGCAATCGCTGCCGCGCATTATGTACATGGTGTCGCTAAGTTTTACGGGATTCCTGTCATTTTGCATACAGATCATGCTGCTAAAAAGCTCCTTCCGTGGATTGATGGCTTATTAGATGAAGGCGAGTTGTATTATAACGCCACAGGAAAGCCGTTGTTTAGCTCACATATGCTCGATTTATCAGAAGAGAGCCTGGAAGAAAATACGGCAACGTGTAAAGAGTACTTATCCAAAATGATTAAGCTGGATATGGGTATTGAAATAGAGCTTGGTTGCACTGGTGGTGAAGAAGATGGCGTTGATAACTCTGGCATTGATAGCTCGCTACTATATACACAACCTGAAGATGTTGCTTATGCTTATGAACATCTAATTGAAGTGAGTGATGCCTTCACGATTGCTGCGTCGTTTGGTAATGTGCACGGGGTATATAAGCCAGGAAATGTTAAACTAACGCCTCTCATCCTTAAAAACTCACAGGCATATGTTCAAGATAAGTATGAACTTGCACATAATAGCTTAAACTTTGTTTTTCATGGTGGCTCAGGGTCTTCAGCAGCAGAAATTAAAGAAGCCATCAGTTACGGCGTCATAAAAATGAATATAGATACCGATACTCAATGGGCATGCTGGCAAGGTGTACATAAGTACTATGAAAACAACAGTGACTATTTGCAAACTCAGATTGGCTCGCCGAATGATCCTGATTCACCAAATAAAAAATATTATGACCCTCGGGTATGGTTGCGCCAAATAGAGCTATCAATGACTAAAAGGCTACGTATAACTTTCGAAGAGCTTAATTGTATTAATAGATACTGATCACGAGCTTCGATCAATGGAATAAATACTAAGATAACTACAAGTGAGCTGTTTCGATATTTTTTGTACACTAAGTTTTGAGACCGTCAATTTAGTGTCGGTCTCATACTGCATGGCGCAAAAATGTTGACTTAAGCTTTGATCACAGAGGCACTTGCAATAGGGACTGATGGGAATACATGTGCTAGTTGTTGAGGGGTTAATTTCCAGTGTTCATTGAGTGTTCGAGCAATCCACGAAAACGTATTTGAAGTAGGCATTAAATCGCGTTTTTCAAAAAGTTGTTCGTCTGCAAGACCGGGCCATTGGCCAGCAATTTGTCCGCCTTTTACTTTCTCACCAGCGATAAACATGGCACTGGCTGTACCATGATCTGTGCCTAAGGTACCATTTTCTTTAACTGTACGACCAAACTCAGTGGCTACTATTATAACCGTGTTTTGCCATTGTGTTCCAAGCCCTTGTTTAAGAGCGTGCAAGCCGTTATCAAGTTCTTCAAGTTGCTTTGCTAAGCGGTTGTTTTGATTGCTATGAGTGTCCCACCCGCCAAGCTCTAGCATGGCGCAGTCAACATTACTTTTTGGGTCAATCATTAACTTGGCACATGTTTTACTTAAATCAACAAATTTACCGTTGCTTTTGTTTGATTCTTGTTGCGTGAGCCCTTGTAAGGCGAGACCTTGATTTAAACGATCAAGTAACAATTTATCATCAGCATACATAGATGATAATGCTTGATACACATCACTGTCAGCATCTTTCAGTCTACTCGGATACCAAGTATTTGCTTGTGGTGTTTTACGTAAGCTAATAGGGGTTGAGCGTGCAAGGGCAATGGCATTAACATTCTTTTGAGATATAGCTCTTGCTAGCCAGCCAGAGTTATGATCGATATTAGCTAAACCACTTTCCAAATAATCTTGGCCATCAAAATGAGAGCGTTCTGTATAGCCAGATGAAACAGCAACAATTGGTAAAAGCTGTTTATCTTTATACCACTGATGCAGGTTCGCTAGTGCTGGGTGAAAACCATAACCATTATCCAGTGGTAATAGCTGTTCTTTGATACCCTTTGCGAGTTTTGGCCGTTGTTTTAACAGGTTTGTATCAAATGTAGGAACTACAGTGCCCAGTGAGTCCATAGCTCCTCGCAATACAACCCACACAAGTTTTGCTGGTTGTGTACTAGTTAACTGATTCGCTTCCAAGCTCATTGCTAATAAAGGGGTTTGAAACAACACTAAACTTGCGCCTAACGTTTTAATAAAGTTTCGACGTTCCATCATTATCTCCTTAAAAACTCTGGGCTCATTAAAAACAATGTCAGCGCTTGCTTACGACTTTCTGCTCTAGATATGGTTTGATAGCTCAATTGGCTAATATACTCTGAAAAACTATTTTTGATGATGTCTTCAATCTGTACTTTTTTAGTTCTAGCTGCAATTGTGGATGCCCAGTTAACTCTTGACATTAAAGCATTGGCGCCATTCCAGTCTTCTTCTCTATCACTGTAACCTGCTGGAGATCCTGCTTTAAATGGTTGCTGACCAAGTGTTACCAGCGATGAATATAATTGTCGATTATTGGTCTCTAAATCCAGCGCTCTCAGCGATGAAATTAAAAATTCGCGAGGGGTTTTAAATTTTAGCTTCTCTACATGCCATGCTTCATCAGCGTTGATCATTGTGGTCATGACTTCTTTGAGATCACCATTTGTAGCCAGCCAACGATCAGTCATTTTATTTACAAGGCTTGCTGGAGGATTATCACTAATAAAGTGATGGGCTAGTTTATAGCTAATATGCTTAGCTGTTGCTGGGTGTACAGCTAAATCGCGGAGCATACTTTTGCCTTGCTCACTCTCTTTTTGTGAATACGTTTTATTTAATAGAGTTCGTACGCCAGGTTCATGCCCTGATCGACGATATTTAAAGCCCTGCTCTTTATCTTTAAGTGGGTTAGCTACGCTCCAACCAGTAATTCCTTTAGCTAATTCAATTACATCTTTTTGGTCGTAACCACTGTCGACACCTAATGTATGCAGCTCTAAAATTTCACGGGCTAAGTTTTCGTTTAAACCTCGGCCATTTTTCTTCGCAATCTTTGAATTAGGCCCAAATGATTTCTCGTTATTCAAATAAATTAACATGGCAGGGTGTTGTATAACACTGATAAGCAAATCATCAAATCGGCCCAATAAGCAAGGAGCAATGGCTTCGCGCTCTAGCGTTGGCGCTAATGCGGTCATCACAGTACTGGCACTACTGACACTAAAATGGTTAGAGAAGAAGTCTAACAGTCGCCAATTTAGACTATATTCTGAGTTAATTGCATGCTTGAGCGTATCAATACTTAGTTGTAGGTAAGTTTGTCGGTGATAACTTACTTTAGGTGTTTTGGTTTGCGGTGCCTCAGAGGATTTGTCGCTTTTGAGATTATTTTGATCTGATTTCTTTTGCTTCCGTAGCTCAGCCAACGTCTGCATGATTTCATTAGAGTGGGCTACATCGGAGTTAAAGTGAATAGCAGGTTTAAGTTGCAACTGACTGATGAGCCATTGCTTAGGATCTTTATGAGCGGCTATGAACTCAGAGGGTTTTGCTCCCAAACCAAATCGATTTATCGCAATAGTAGCTTGAACTGACATAATGACCTCAAACGGTTGTACTTAATTATTGAAAATATACCTTCCAGCTTTTATAGCTATTTAATTTACATATCTTTACTGAGCATCATAATATTCAGGCTTAGGCTTTATATAGACTGGATAATCTGGAAATGACTGTACGCAACGCGTGTTAAAGTATGGAAGTTACATAAGAGACGAGCAAGCGAAACAGGAGTTGGGATAACATTATTGCGTAATTATTGGTTTGATATTAGAAACAGTCTTTTTTATTATTGCTAATATACAGCCAATATTAAGTGGCGTATATTTATCCAACACACAATAACTATATGTTCTATTGGAAGTAAAATGATTATTTCAGCCTCTACAGATTACCGCAAAGCTGCTAAAGCTAAACTACCTCCTTTTCTATTTCATTATATTGATGGAGGCTCATACAAAGAACATACTCTAAGTAGAAATGTACAAGATTTATCTGATGTAGCCTTAAGGCAGCGTGTTTTAAAAGATATGTCTGACCTAGATTTAAGTGCGGAGCTATTTGGGGAGAAGTTAGACCTACCTTTAATTTTGGCGCCTGTAGGCTTAACTGGCATGTATGCACGACGTGGGGAAGTACAAGCTGCTAAGGCTGCAGAAAATAAAGGGATCCCTTTTACAATGTCTACAGTGTCAGTATGTCCAATAGAAGAAGTTACTCCTAACATTGACCGCGCAATGTGGTTTCAGTTGTATGTTTTGAAAGACCGAGGCTTTATGAAAAATGCGCTAGAAAGAGCAAAGGCTTCTGGCGTGAAAACCCTTGTATTCACAGTAGATATGCCTGTACCAGGTGCGCGATACCGGGATATGCACTCTGGCATGAGTGGCCCATTCGCAGCGTCAAAACGAATATTACAAGCCATGACACATCCTCGCTGGGCTGTGGATGTGGGCTTGATGGGTAAACCTCACGATCTTGGAAATATCTCTGCATATCGCAACGAAAAAACGTCTTTAGTCGATTATATTGGTTGGCTTGGTAACAACTTTGACCCATCGATTAGCTGGAAAGATCTTGAATGGATAAGAGATTTTTGGGATGGTCCAATGATAATTAAGGGTATTTTAGATGAAGAAGACGCTAAAGATGCCGTTCGCTTCGGCGCAGATGGGATTGTTGTATCCAATCATGGTGGTCGACAACTTGATGGCGTTTTGTCGTCGGCTAGAGCTTTACCTAAGATAGCCGACGCAGTGAAGGGTGATATAAAAATTCTCGTAGACTCAGGTATTCGAAACGGGCTTGATGTCGTCAGAATGTTGGCCTTAGGTGCCGATTCCGCGATGTTAGGGCGCTCCTATATATACGCCTTAGCAACGAATGGCCAAAAAGGCGTTGAGCATTTACTAGACCTTTATGAAAAAGAGATGAGAGTAGCGATGACGTTGACTGGTGCAAAATCAATTAATGAATTAGGTCCACATTCTTTGGTTGCATATTAATAGTTGTTCTGAACTACAGGAAAACCTATTTATTAGGAGTCCTAGCAGTTATGTGGAAACAAAACGCTTTAATTACACCATATTTTTATTAAATATGGTGTATTAGACCAAGCATAGATAAGACATATTATTTTTTGTAACTGAAGCTTATTAAATCAATAAATGTTCACCTATGTGAAAACCCTACAATGAATACATTATTCACTATATCAAATTGCTTTTTACAATATATGCTTTCTTAAAGTCTTTTATTGGAAAGCGAAAAACTCCAGCTAATACATTTTTATATCTATATTTTACTGTAAACACCACTTTTCACATTGACCCCATTTTGGGAATTATTTTTCTTGTTAAATATTTGTTAGTTTTGTAATATTCAAAAACAGTCCAATATAGTCAATATCATTAACTATTGATCATATTTAGTCAGTTAATATAAGGTATAAAATGAAAAAAATAAAACTATTGGGGTTCCTTAGTATTGCTTTATCGCTGTCAGCGACATCAGGTTTAGCCCAAGCAGTGCAAAATAGTTGTACCAAAAAGCCATTTAATCCTGCCAGCGGAAATTATTCACAACTTGTTGAGGCGCTGCAAAGAGCTACTAATACCGGTATTCCAGTTACAATCACTGGTGATTTTACTATATCTAAGCCTATTACTATCGTTGTTAGAAAAGATTTAACGGTAAATGCATCAGGAGCTAGCTTCACTTCGGCAGCAGGGCTTGATGGCGACATGTTTAGTATTGATGCGGTGAAAAGCGCTTCTGATCAATGCCGTTATTCTAATAAGCGAAACGCAAATGTGAATTGGAAAGGTGGTTATTTTGAGTTTTCAAAATCTGATAATTCAACCGTTGTTCCAATTCAAAGCCTTGTACCATCTTCTAGGCAAGGAGTTCAGAAAACAGGTGATGCATTATCTATAAGGGGGGCGTGGACAAATGGACCTCAGCGAATAGATAACGCACTTGTTGATGATGTGCTCATGCGCGGAACGTTAGGCTCAGGAAAGGTTTTTTCGGATGCGGGCGGTGACAGTGGTGTATTTATGAGTTCAGTAAAGCGTGGTGAAGTAAGAAATAGTGAGTTTTACGGTATTCGCGATGCGGGTATTTATGTATCTGCTAATGGCCAAAATGCGAATATGCGAAGTGAGTACCACTTAATCAATAATGTTATTAAGCGCGCATATGACGGTATATCCTCTAAGCGTGGTGCTGATGGTATAGTGATGCGCGGTAACGAGATTGTAGACACTGCAGTTGGGCTCAGCATTAAGCAAAACTTGCCAGGGCGTGTAGCGTCAAATATCACAATTGAAAATAACGAAATCAATCGCTCTGTAAGAGGGATATTATTAGAAAATACGCGTAATTCAAAAGTAAATGGTAACGCCATTATTAACTTAGGCGGTAAAGTTGCTGGTTCAGAAAGTGCGTTAGGCGGTGGCGGTAAATA
Organism: Pseudoalteromonas sp. PSi26; assembly: GCF_054960575.1. NCBI lineage: Bacteria > Pseudomonadati > Pseudomonadota > Gammaproteobacteria > Alteromonadales > Pseudoalteromonadaceae > Pseudoalteromonas > Pseudoalteromonas sp. PSi26. The sequence goes on from NZ_JBHNYT010000014.1 coordinate 107,284, forward strand.
TAGAGGTGTAACTTTTGAGAACCTTGGTGGTACTTTAAATCAAATGAGAAATAATAATTTCAGTGCTGATGGCTCAACTTCGCAAAGACGTAATAAAACAGTGATTGCATTGTCTAAGCAAGGTAATGCACCTATTAGTATCACCGGAAATACCTATAATAGTTATATTGATATTCGTTCTGTAAACGAATAATGGTGACTTGTTGGTGTTAATAATGACATTACGTAAAGTTACACTTTTGATCGGTGTAACTTTATTTGTATTACTCTTCGTGCAGCAAATACTGCAATCAGAAAATGATACACTAGATGATTTGAAGAGATTGAGTGTTGATGACCTAGAAGATACCTTTTTAAAAAAGGAGGTCTTGGTAGAAAAAGACGTAATTATTTCGCCATCTTTTTTACATAAACAAAATTCCAGTAGTGTTAGTTTTACTAGAGATATAAATAGTTGGATAGAAAAGTTAGGTAAACCCATGTCAAATGACGATATTATTTCATCGTCAGAAGTAATGCTAAACAAAGTCGCTCAACTGGCACAATCTCAACCTGATATCTATTATCAGTTACTTAATACATTAGTTGATTTGCCGCATGGTGAGCATCGTATTTATTTGCAAAGAATTTTAGCGCAAGGTACTACAGAACAAATTAAAGCAGTAATTGACGAATTTCTATACCACCATATTGAGGAAAATCGCACTTTTGCAATTCAATTATTATTTTCATTAGATGATAAAGCTGCGCAAGCACAACTGTTAAATACAGTATTTAATTTATATTTAAGTGAAATTGAACAACTCCAATTATTAAGATTTTTAGCTGATGCTGAACACGCTAAATTAGCAAATTTACACCAAGCCTCAATTGAAACCCTTTACCAGTATTCGCAAAGTCTCAATATAAAAAATACAGCATTAGAGGTGTTGCTGAACAATACTAGTTATACTGATTTATCGGTGTATGAATTATTAGTGAAGTCGGGTCCTGTAAGTGAAAACCATATACTTCGTATTATCAGAAGCTTAGCCATATCAGAACAATCTAAGTTAGGCGATATAGATACATTATTAAATCATTTATATTATATGAAAAGTGATTCGTCACAGAGTATTGAAAATAAGGCGATTATTGCCGACATTCTAACTTTACTGAATGCTTAATAAACTTCCTAGCACAATATTTAGGCTTACTATTGTGCAAGTGAATATAATTTTTCCCCCTTGGTTTCATGATAAGGTTTTAATTGTATTAAATTATTAATCTATCTTAATAATGCGTACAGGGCCTAATAATCCGGAGCTCTGAAGCGTTCTATTTTTCTCTTTTGTAAAAAAGTTATAACCTGTGAAAGTCACACGCTCACTCTTTGGTGGTGGCTCGTTTGCGTTGAGCCAAGGCACCGTTTTACCTGTCATTTTATAGCCACTGGTATCTGGAAGTGCCTCGTCACCAATTAATCGGTTCACCCATGTATTGGTTATTTTTACTTCGAGTTCATTGCGACCAACCTTGATCGTTTTACTGATGTTTAGAGCGAATGGTGGTTTCCACAATGTTCCTAACTTTTTATCATTAAGAGAGACTTCTGCTATTTGCTGTACTTCACCTAAATCAAGGTAAATCACTTTATCAGAACTGATTTGCTCCTCAGTGATAGAAAATGTTTTGGAATAATTCGCGGTGCCAGAATAGTGTCTTATTCCTTCATTTGGGTGGGTACTCCAATCCTGTAATTTATCAAATGTTACTGATCCGGGACCTGCCAAATTTTGGTCAAACTCAATATTCCACGGGCCGCTTAGCTCTTCGATTATCCTGTTTTCCTTGGCTTTTAGGTACATATCTGTAACAAGTTGAGAGTGTGCACCGTTATATTGTGGCGTGTTTTTATCACGACGGATCAAAATAAATCGGCTCGCATAAGGCTCAAGCGCTAAGTCAAATATGATTCGATTACCGTCTTTGCGGTAATTTTGGACTTGTTCAATCGTGCCATCCGTATTGTTCCAAATCTCCGGTGAGCCGTCGCCATCACGAATTTCGATGCTGATTTGTTGAAACTCTGGCTTTTCACTGTGAAAAAAGTATAAGTCATTACCGTCAATGCGGCGTTTTGCAAAAACCTTTACGGGTTCGTCGTTTATTAAAAGATCAGGTTGTAATTTAAGTTCCTTAATTGTTTCAGCAAGGCTTAAATTGCTTACAAGACCTTTTTGATAAGCTTTAATGGTGCTTGCAGTATTTGGCCAAAGCTCATTAGCAATTTGCTTAAATTTGTCTCTATTTGGCCACTCGCTGAACCCGATCACATCTTTCGGTTTGTGACCAATAACGGTTGCACCAGCAGCTACTAACGACTGTATCCGTTTTAACGTTTTTAAGTGGAGATAATCAGTTTTGGTTAAGTATAATGCTTTATATCGAGTACCTTCAGGTAAGACAAGCCAGCCATCTTTTACACTTATACGGTTAAGCAATACATCGGTATTAGTGAAGTCGTGACCAAAACCTGCTGGTATTTCAACACCACTATTTCCTCGTACTGGTGCAACATCGCCTACATGTACTAAAAAATCAGCGTCCGGCACACCTTGTTGTAATAGGTACGATCCGCGGGCTAAATATTTAAACCAATGTGTCCCCCCGTTATTCCACCATGTTTGAGTGCGATCGATATGAGACCCAATTGAGTCCATAGTCATCCCTGGTTTAATGTGATTATTTGGTTGATGAGCAAAGCGGTGGAACATGGTCTCGTTAATGCCTCGAGCCCACATATGATCACCATGATGTTTGTAATAGAATGGGTGGCCTTTCCAGTTAACGGTTGTAGAGGTAAATGACTCCGCGGAGATGATTTTTTTACCGTAGATATGACCTGATGAAATAGCAGCACTGGTTCGCCCATGATAAACCTTGTCTGTGCCTGGGAATGACTTCACCCAAAACTCGCCCATTAAGCGGTCTGCTTTACCGCCTGAGGCTAATTCATCAAAAGGGCCCCAGCCATAAGGTTCAATGTATGACTCTAAGCCATATTGGTGTGATAAACGAGTAAACTCACCAAAGTAGTTTTCAACCATTAAATCTGATTGATGCTGGCGGAGCTCTTGTAAAATAGCTCCTGTATGTTCTGGTGATTCAATTACGCGGCCAGTTAGTAAAGGTAACCACTTAATTAAGTCGTAACCGAACTTTTCTTGGAAGGTTTTTTCTATCCCAGCGGTCCAGTTTTGTCCACCCACTTCATAGCTATCAATTTCAGTGGTTTTAAGTGACTTAATGCCTTTTGCTTGCACTTTTTTTACTAATTTTCCTACAAAAGCATCAAAGTGGAACCGTAAGGCTTTTGCATCAAACTTATCAACCTCTAACCCTTCACCTTCAATGGTTGCCGGTACGTTAAAAGCGCCGGTGCTTGTGTAACCAAAACGTAAGATGCGCCAGTTACCTTTAGGCAGCTTTATCCCATCTTTTGGTAATTCGCCGCGACTTAGCACTAATACATCTTTTTCTTTAGTTATTGCTAACGGATTAATTTTTGGTGCTAAACTTACTCGGCCTCGTTCCATCGAATTCATCGAAAACCAATCATCAATTCGCGGCACTGACCATAAGTCAAAGCGTTTTAGTGTTATAGGTTTGTCAAACACCAAACGAAAGAATTTGGCTTTATAGCCATCCGTTTCTTCACTAACAAGCTGCGGGCTAAAAGCCCATAGTCTTGCTCCGGGTCGAGGCCGCCTTAGCTTTTTAACGACGGTAGTGAAGTTAATACCATCAGCTGATATTTGTAATGCTGCATCACCATGACGGTTTGGGGTTTCAATGTGTAAACTACGCAATGTGGTTGGCTTATCAACTTCTACTTGTACCCAGTAGTTATTGGCTTTATTTTCTTTGAAAGTTAATGTGCTATCCCAGTCATTGTCGGTGAGCAGGTCTGCATTTAATGTAGGATCTGAAACAGTCACTTTCGCATTAGCAAACGCGTTACTTTGGTTATATTTATTTGCAGGTAACGCAATAACTGCAACATCACGATAAAATTGCTCATAAAAGCCAGGTTGAGGGGGTAAAAATAGTTGATTATCTTGGCTTATTTTCACAGCTTTCTCTGACCAAGAGATCCTTTTCATCGATATTTCAGGTGTAACCCAAGGACCACCACTTGAAGTCCAACCATCGGCGTTATGAATGCCAAACTCAATGTTATTTTTATCGGCCTGTGCGGCTGCATGGACAAGATGGTCATAAAATTCTTCAGTGCCAAATCGAATTGGACCATCTGATGAATAGGGCCTATTACGGCGATGTACATGAAAAAATATAGCCCCTCCAATGCCCGCTTCTTTCATGGCTTTAAAGTCTTGAGTAAACCCCGGTTTACTCAAGTTACCGTTCATTGCATGCATCCACGTTTTAGGTAAATAACTTTGTTGGGGATCATTAAACGAGTCAGGGGATAATTGTTCTGCTAAGGCATTTAGAGAAAATACAGCTATAGCTAATGGCAGAATAGTATGAATCTTGAATTTCATATTGTTCTCTTTAAAAATTTACGGTACTAATTTAGCGTTTGGCTTAACCCACTTTAGAACGCTCTATTAGTTAGCTTTAGGTGCAACGTCCTGATAGCTAATATTTTCCCCTTCGGCTTGACGAACTTCGTCAAGATACATAACCATGTCTTGATCACGGTTGATGTATTTACCCCAAAGATACCAACCAAATGAAGGATAAACTCCCATGTCATCGTTATAGCCAATTTTAATATGTGTACGGTTAACCATTTGCTTACCATCTACCCAAATAGAAATTGCACCGTTATTTTCAAAGGGGTCTGTTTTTACCTTGATAACAAAATCGACCCAGCGGTCTTGGTATTCGGTTAGCTTAGCTGGAACATCAAAGGTTTCATTACCTTCACCTTGACTACTTGTACTGGTCTTTTTACTGTCCCATGAATAGCCAATATTAAAGCCATTCTCCACTAAGTTTATTGAAAGTGGTGGGATACGATTTGGTTCTTTATTTTTGTCTCTAGCTCCATGAATTTGAAAAAATAGAGCCCCTTGGCCATCCTCTAGTTGTGTTTGTTCGCTAGGAAAATAAGCGCTAAAGCCGTACCAAACAGTCGCTAATGTCGTGCTGGCTTTATGCCCATGAAACATCGCTTTACGGTCTGTATTATCGAGCACTTGAGGGTCACCATTGTATTTTTGAGGTTCATCATGCTGCCAATGTAACTTTGCTGAAAAACTGCCGAAACGTGCAATTGAACTTTCTACCGAAAAGGAATGCGGTCCTTGAAATTGAGTGAACAAAAAATTTTTCGGTAGTGCTCGATTGAGTCCCGGCTGGTGTGTACTTATACTAAGGCTGGTATTTTCCGCATTCCATCCTCTTTGTTCAAATGATTCATAGATCACCGAATCAAGACGCTTAACCTCAGAATCACTATTAGTTTTATCGTTAACAGGGTAACTCGGTGTACTGAGTGATTCATGAGTATCTGCAGTGTAATCATTGCTATTACAACCTGATAAAAGCACTGCCAATGCTGCGAGCTGAAAGTATTTATTTTGCATTAATCAAATTCCTACTTAGTCTTATTTTTAGGGCTCTATTACCACTGGATCTGATATTTTTGCACCGCGAAAGAGGGCAGTGTGTTGTCTATTTCTACTAATGAGGTAGAAGCACCCTTACTTTCCTTGGTCACAGATGTGCGCCATTCACTCCAATTGAGCGTGTTGATTTTTCCATATTTGGGTAGGCTTTCTTTATAGACTTTAAGTCCGGCTTCGTTTAATGCGTTAGTCGCTGATGCAGTTGGGTGAGCATCGTCTTTGCGCCAGCCTCCTTGGCTTTGCGGTATCATGGCATTAGGGTGATCTGCAAAAAATAATTGATCAATATTGCTTGCGTTATCAATTTGCGCAACTCTGTATTTAAACTTGGTACCAACTGGCTTACCGACATTTAATGAAAGTGAGATTGGCTCGGGTGCTTGATATTCCATGTTTTCTTTATTAAAGCTAAACATAAGAATATCAATGTTTTGGTTGTTTGAGTTTTGAGAAAATATACCATCAATATAATTTCCACTGATTGATTGAGTATCACCTCGTAAATTACGGTAAAAAGTATTGCCAACCATATCGTTGAGTGCAAGTTGCGTCATTGCTTCCGGACTATAGGAGCCATCTCTTGCATTACCCCATTGGTAAACATCTTTTATGTTTTTCTCGAGCATCATTTTTGACAACATGGCAAAAAAAGCAGAGTTGTGCGACGTTGCCACACTGACGAAACCAGCACGTTTCATTTTTACGATAAATTTATACTCATGAATCTCAAAACGGGCATCATCGTTATAATCAGGGTGCTCGAGAATTGGTGCTATTTGCGTTTGATATACTTCATGCATATCCATTTCATGGGGGTGAGTAATATGGGGGTAATAGGAAATGGCTAAAAAGTCATAGGGTACGTTATTTTGTTTTGCCCAGCTGACAAAGTTTGGGGCATAAGCATCCTCAGTGTTGCCTGTATAGTCAATATACTTACTTTTATGGGTCGCTTCTCTAAAGTGAGTACCAACTATGGCATTAGGTAGCACAGACTTTATTGCTAAAACGGTGTTCTGATAATGTTTAAAAAACTCTTCTTGAGTGGCGGCCCAATGCTGTGGCCGAGTATCTATTTCTGAGCCAATTCTGAATCGCCAATTATTTACTTTTTCTTCGCCATAGGTTGAAACTAAGTGCTTTATGAATTCTGAAATATAGTTATGCCAGGCTTTTGCGTCTTTTGGCGGTAAACCGTTACCATAAACGCCGACTCGGTCTTTGGCTAAATAATGTATGCCATCAGGCTCGTTGACAAAGTTATAACCACGCTGGAATGCCCAAGGAGGGTTATCTAACACTATTTGAAATATATCCCAATCACTTTCAAGCCAACTATCAATGCGATCAGTCGCGGCTTTAAAATTGTAGACGTATTTCTCTCCATCCCAAATATAGGTATCACCAGTTAGATCTTGGTTGTACCAACCACCTAGCATACGGACAGTATTAACTTTGGCTTTTCGACCAAAGGTAGCTGGTTTAGATTTAGGGTTACCGCGCTCGGTCCTTACTGCGACATCAAAAAAATCATAAATCTCACCTAGCTTTTCTTTATCTGAGGTGAAGTCAGCAGTGAAAGTATGTGTCATTTCATTTTGCTGTGTGGTTGTATTATCTTTAAGTGATGTAGCATCTGGCGATTGGCAGCCAGAAATACAAATACAGAGTGTAATTAGTGTGTGCTGAAGTAGTTTCATTGTTTTTTCTTAATTGTTTTTTATGTGACGTTTTTCATAAAACGATGGAGCGTCTTGTGGAAATTTTTCATGCAGAAGGGTTTTTAACCCTTGCTCAAGCGTTTGATATTGCCTCTGGCCAGACACATTAGCGGTTGCTACAACGCTGGTAGTGTGATTGTAGAGCTCAGTACTCTTAATCCGTTGCGTTTTAGCATCTCGCCATTCTGTATAGCGCCAAAGGCCGTCCGTCACTGTCACTCCCATGATTTTTCCACGATTAAATAAGCTATAAGCAGCTTTCTTAAATGGCATGTCAGGGTTATCTGCTAAGGCTAATAAGCTTTTACCATCTATGTTAGGGGTGGGGAGTCCGGCTGCTTGAGCTACAGAAGGGAAAATATCAACGTTTTCGACAAGTGCGCTTGATGTTACACCTGCTTGTCGGTTTTCATGTGATAACTCACGGCTGATAATAAGGGGAACCTTTGTATCTAATTCCATATTGGTGTGTTTATTCCACGCACCATACTCACCTAATTTATATCCGTGATCGCTCATAAACACGACCATTGTATTGTCACGTAATCCCATTTCATCGACTGCTTTCATGACTCGGCCAACTTGTGCATCCATGTAACTTACTGATGCGTAGTAAGCATGAATAAGCGTTTTAGTGAGCTCATCATCAACATCCCCTTTTTTCGGAATGCCGCCATACATGCGAAGTTCCCCCCACTTGGTGAGAGCTAGCTTATACATATTCTCTGGTTTATCTCTGCTTGGAACTGTGAACTGCTCTCGATCATAGAGACCCCAATACTTTTTTGGGGCATTAAAGGGCAGGTGAGGCTTACTAAAGCCTACAAACATTAAAAATTTATCATCCTTAAGTTGTTTTAGAGTATTGATCGCATCCGTTGCTACTTTGCCATCTTTATAAAAGTTGTCATCTACGTCGCCAGCTTCATATGCGAATCTAGCTTTTGAGTTTTCAGGATTCGCGTAAAAGTTATCCAGCTTTTTAATATGGGTTGACCAGTTTTCTTGGTCGTCCGTTACACTGTGATAAACCTTGCCTATGCTGACAGTTTTATAGCCGTTTCCTTTAAAGAGTTGTGGCATAGAAACAATATCCGGTTGATTTGGGCGCAGGCGGCCATCCCTGCGAATTGTATAAAGCCCGGTCGTCTCAGGACGTAATCCAGTCATAATACTGACACGAGACGGCCCACAAATCGCTTGTTGTGCATAAGCATTGGTAAATTTTACGCCTTCATTCGCCAGTTTATCTATATTAGGACTTTTTACATCTTTGTGACCATAAACGCCAAGATCATTACGTAAATCATCAACCAAAAAAACGAGTATATTGACGGGTTCTTTAGCCTTTTTGCCATGCATTTCATGCTTTGTTTGGCTTGTACTGCATGCTGTAAGCGCTAGCATTAGTAATGCAGCTATATAATTAAATTTTGCCATTAATCAGGTACTCTCCAGGTGTTAATCTTTTCTTAGGGGTAACAGCTTTGCCTTGCTTTAAAATTGTTACGTTACTTAAATGAGCCAAATCTAGTATAGCTGTGGAGTTCTTTGGTACTGTGAGAGAAATAGATGCTTCATTCCCCTCTAATGTCCAATTGAGTTCAATGGCACCATTTGTTGTTGGTATGGTTCCGCTAACCTGATTTAGATAATGAGAAAATTGTGGTGAAACGTTAAATTCTCTAAATCCTGCTTCTATAGGCTTAACACCCAATATTCCTTCATAGAACCACCTTGATATAGTGCCGTAAGCGTAGTGGTTAAGAGAGTTCATTCCTTGTGGGTTAAAGCCATTCTCTAATGAATAGGAGTTCCAGCGTTCCCATGTTGTCGTTGCGCCATTGTTGATTGAATAAAACCATGAGGGATAACTTTCTTTAAATAATAGTTGATAGACTAAATCGCTACGGCCAGCTTTTTGCAAAGCTGATGCTAGTAGCGGTGTTCCCAAGAAACCGGTGCGAAGGTGATTGTCAGCTTTATCGATGAGCTTAATAAGTAGGTGCTGTGCTTTTTTAACCTCTGCTTGCTCGAGTAGATTGAACTCCAAAGCAAGCAGATAAGCTGTCTGCGTGGCCTCACCTTTTTTTGGTTTTAGGTTTTGATCAAAGAAAGTGTTTCTAAACGCGGCTTTTATTTGTTGATGCAACCTCGTTAGTTGCTCTATATCAGCCTGCTGGTTAAGTACTTTTGCTGTCTTTAGCGTTAACTCTACAGAACGAGCATAGAATGCCGTACCAATTAAACTGAAATCTGTATCACCTCGGTTTGCTTTTTTCCCCTGCGCTTTCGGGTAAGGTTGTAACCAGTCACCAAACGTTTGCATGTTAGAAATGAGATTATCACTTTGGCTCTCGTGGTACTTTAGCCAATTTTTCATCATACTGTAGTTATCTGATAGAACTGATTTGTCGCCAGTCATCATGTACAGTTCCCAAGGAATAATAGTGGCGGCATCACCCCAGCCTGAAGAGGTCCATTTTATCCATTCAACATACGGGATATATAAGGGGATTTTGCCGTTATCTGTTTGCTCTTCTCGCATGCTCTCCAGCCAAGCTGACCAAAAACCATACGCATCAGCCATGTACATTGAAGGCGTAATAAACGCATTTGCATCGCCGGTCCATCCAAGTCGTTCATCTCGCTGAGGGCAGTCTAGGGGGACATCATAAAAGTTACTTTTAAGACCCCAGTTAATATTACTGAACAATTTATTTAACTTAGTATGAGAGGAATGAAAGTTATCATACAGCTTGATATCAGAATGCTGTACGAGCGCTTTTACCCAGTCCTTAGAGGGGGTTTTTGAGGTATCAAACCCAGATAATTTTATGTACCTATACCCATGAAAAGTGAACGTTGGCTTGTATGTAATTCGTTCAGATTTGGATGGGGTGAAGTAGTTAGTTGATAATGCACTGCGATAGTTATCAGTATAAAATTCGCCCATATGTAGTGCTTCAGCAAATTCAATTTTTATTTTTTGATTGGCCAATGCCGGTATTTTTATTTCAGGTACACCGACCATGTTTTGTCCAAAATCAAATACCACACTATCTTTTGAAATATTCATAATTTTGATAGGTGAAAGTTCATCGATGATTCGTATAGGCTCGTGCCTTTTTGGGCTGAGCTTAATAGTTGGATCTATTTTTTGTGTGTACACGCTTTGCCATTTAGCACTATCAAATTCATTTTTATTCCAATTGGGCTGCTCTAAAGCTTGTGCATAATGTTCACCATCGTAATTACTAGCAAAACGAATAGGACCATTTTGAGTTACTTTCCAAGATTCATCTGTTTTGATAATTTGTTTGGAGCCATCAGTAAATTGTATTTCAAGCTGAGCAAGTAAAAGAGGGGAGTGAGTATGATCTGTCTCTTTTAAATCGGCTATCCGTGCTGAAAACCAGCCTCCTGCTAATATTGATGCAAGAGTGTTTTCCCCTAGTGTTAATTTATCAGTCAAGTCATACGTAAGGGTTTCTATTCGTTTACTGTATGGTGTCCAACCCGGTGTCATTACGTCAATTTTAGAAACTTCTTCACCATTAATAAAAGGTTTGAAAACCCCTTTGGACGTAATATAAAGGCGAGCCTGTTGTATTTCTTTGTTTATATTAAATGACTTTCTAAAATACTGGGGGGTAGCGATAGTACTTTTTGAGGGATTTTGAGCTTCTTGAGTGTTGGGATGACCGATCCAATGAGCCTGCCAATCTTTATTAGTCAATAGCCCAAGCTCTATACTTTGCGGTTCACTCCATTCGGAGGATCTGCCTTTTTCATCCCAAACTTTAACACGCCAAAATACGTTTTGTCTTGAAGAGAGAGGCTGCCCTTGGTATTGAATCCAACTAGTCTTAGATGAGTTTACCTTTTTACTATCCCATAAGTCTGGCTGCTTAGAAAGTAAGTCTAAAGTTGTGCTTACCTGGATTTGATAAGATGACTGAAAATTCGAGTGAGTATTTTTTGCTATTTCCCATGAAAAACGAGGTTTACCTTCATAATAACCAATGGGTGACTCAAAACCTTCACCTACTTTTAACTCTATGGGAGCAGCAATTGATTCAAAGGCTTTTTGTGTAGAACTGGGCGTTTCTCTTTCACTACTGCACGCTACGTTTAAGCACATAATTGATATGAGAATTAACGGCTTAACAAATACCTTAAATAAACAGTGTTGTCTTGATTTATTCATTTTGTGTGTGTGTATGTTAATCAAATATTTCTTTACAGTAACATTAAAACTGTCATTTTCAAGCTAAATAAGTCATTATGGTGATTGGTTTTGATTTTTTCACTCCGAGTAGTGATGCAAATTTTTGGATGGATAAAATGAAAATGTATTTAAACACACTGTTTTTAATAACTTTAATTACCATAGGGTTTAACTCTCATGGGGCCGAACGAGGGGATGTTAAAAAAACGACTAACAAACGTCCAAATATTCTTTTTATCCTTGCTGATGATCATCGCTGGGATTTGCTAGGCAAAAATCACCCTATTATAAAAACACCTAATTTAGATGCGTTAGCAAATCAGGGGGTGAGCTTTTCTAATTCATTTGTTACTACTCCTATTTGTGCATCAAGTCGTATTAGTATATTGACAGGGCTGACAGAGCGAACTCACGACTTTACTTTTAGTCGACCAGCAACCGGTGCTATTGAATCTGACAATATTTATCCAAAAAAACTAAAAGATAGTGGGTATACGTCTGGATTCGTTGGTAAATATGAAATTAAGCTCTCAGGTGATGATTCAGATAGGTTTGACTATTTTGAGCCGCTGCTACATTCAAAAACAAACACTTATAAAGGCAGCGAAATCCCTCAAACTCATTATATTACGCAGAAGGCTAAAGACTTTATTGTAAATATGCATGACACTTCTAAGCCTTGGGTGCTCAATGTTAACTTTTGGAACCCTCATGCACTTGATAGTGACAAAGAGAATCAATATCACTACCCAGCAAAATTCGAAAATTTATATAGTGATATCACGATTCCTCCTGCAAAGTTATCTGATGATGAGACATTCGTGGCGTTGCCAGAGTTTTTAAAGAAGTCTATTGGGCGGGTGCGTTGGGAGTACAGGTATGCCAATGACGCAATGTACCAAAAAATGATTAAACGTCATTATCGTGCAATCACCGCGGTTGACGAGGGCGTTGGTCAAATTATCGCTCAACTTGAAAAGCTGGGGATGTTACAAAATACGATTGTAATTTACACCGGGGATAACGGATACAGCCTAAATGAACGTCAATTAGCTGGTAAGTGGTTTGGGTGGGAAGAAGACCTTAGAGTGCCTTTGATTATCTATGACCCACGTAACAGTGAACATAAAGGTGTAAGTATTGATGAAACAGTACTTAATATTGATATTGCCCCTACTATTTTAGATTATGCGGATGTAGCAATACCACAAACGTATCAAGGTAATAGTTTACTTGGGCTGGTTGAAGGTGAAAAAATGCCTTCATGGAGAGATGAGTTTTTCTTTGAGCATATGTATCAACCTAAAAGGGTGTCTATACCCCCTATGGTGGGCGTTCGAACGAATACTTGGAAGTTTGTAGATTTTTATAAAAATGATTACTTACAGCTCTATAATTTAAAAGAAGATCCTAAGGAGCAATTTAACCTTGCACAATTACCTGAATATAAATCTAAGGTTGATGAGCTGCGTAAGCGCACTGCTGACTACATTAGTAAATATGAGAATGAGAGAAGTAAAGAAGTAAGCTCAAGAGCATCGTTTTTGAACTCGAGAGAGTGATTTTAAATTTTAGTTAGCTCAGCTGTACTAGCTCAGCATATTTAACACAGGTCGCTTTTTAAACATAAAGCGACTTTTTAATCTAAAGTATAAGAGCATACTGTTAGGCTGTGTAACCAAGAGTAAAAATGACCTAATTTATCGTTACTTGTTCAAAATTGAATCAAGTCCTACTTGATGATTTCATTTAACGTTACAGATGAAATACAACCCGTCAACTAAAACATCGAAAGTTAACAATAATATAATCAAACATGTGATTTTTACTAAGTTGTATTAGTGTGATTACCAAGGGAGACTTTCGGTCTAATTACCGAGCGACTTTGTCGTAAGTAGCATATCAGCCAGTTTCTAAACTGGCTGATATGCTGAATTTTGTATGGTTTAACCTAATTTAAAAGCTTTTACTGCTTGCTGTAGCTCATGAGATATAGTCGATAATTCATTCGCATTTTCAAGTGTTCCATCAGAGCTCGCAGCCGTTTTATTAGCTAAATCTCTAATTGAAACAATACTTTTATTTATATCTGTGGCTACATTGGTTTGCTCTTCTGCAGCTGTTGCTATTTGCGTGTTCATATTTTCGATAAAGGAAATTGACTCACGTATATCTGCTAGTGCTTTACTAGCAGTGACAGATTTTTCATAAGTAGACTGAGCTCCTTGCATATTAGTGCCCATAAATGAGACTGATTGTTTTGCAGAGTTTTGCAGTTGTGTAATCATTAATTGGATCTCATCAGTACTTTGCTGGGTTCTGGTTGCTAAGTGACGTACTTCATCAGCTACAACAGCAAACCCTCTTCCTTGTTCTCCCGCTCTTGCCGCCTCTATAGCCGCATTTAGTGCTAATAAGTTTGTTTGCTCAGATATCCCTTTTATAACGTCTAAAATACTACCAATTCCCGTGGTTTTATCTTCTAGCTCGGTGAGCACCTGTTCAACTTCTTGCATGCCAGACACTAAGCTGGTGATGCTTTCATTCATAGAAGCAACGATTTCATTGCCTTGCTTAGCATTTTCGTTTGCTTTTTGAGTTGAGTTTGACGCTTCTAGTGCATTACGAGCAACCTCTTCAGCTGTAAAAGTCATCTGGTTCATCGCTGTTGCGGTTAACTCAAGCTGTTCCATCTGAGTCTGAGAATCTTCTTTAACTGAGTGCGCGCTATTTATCATTGCTTCCGCTGAAGTATTAAGTGTCGATGAAGCACCATTAATATCGTAAATAATATTCTTTAATTTATTTACCATTTGTTGCACTGCACCGTAAATCCCAGTCGGGTTTGAGGTATTATTACTGGTAGTTGTAAAATCACCTGATGAAATTTTTTTGACAACCGATTCTATTTCATAAGGCTCACCGCCAATGACCGCGTATAATCGTTTAACAAATACAAGGGCGAGAGCGATTACAATTGCAAGTAAGAACAATGCAACCAAAATGAGGCTACGAATAAATGAGTTAAGTTTAATTTCCCCATTCAATTGTTTTTCCTGAATAGTGTGCGCTATTTCATCAATATAAAAGCCTGTACCAATATACCAATTTGTACCAGGAATCATTTCTAGATAGGCCATCTTCTCATAAATTGCAGAGTTATCGCCCGGACGCCCAGAAAGGTAAGTTAGATAGCCGTCTTTTTTTGTTACAGCTTCGATTTGTTTCAAAACGCTTTTATTTTTACTGAGATCTTTCCCTCGTATTGCTGGGTTTCGTCCATTTGCCAGAGCAATACCGTCTATGGTCATAATAAAAAAATAGTTAGTTGAATCAAACTTTAGATTGTTTATTATATCTATAGCTTGCTCATTATTTCCCGCTGTAATTGGTTCTTCAATAGTATTGAGTGCCAAACTAACTAAGCTTTTTAAATGATGGCGTTTAGCTTGTGTTATATCGGTTTGATAATGCGCTAAATCGCTATCAAAAGTATCAATAGAATTGTTATAAGTCAGAAGCACAAAAATTGCTATGATGGCAATAATAGGTGTGATGACACTAAGTATTATTTTCTTTCTAAAGCTTAAATCCATATTTATTCTTACCCTGCAAATACTAAGGTGCCTCTATGCGCGCATGACAAGAGTGGCATGCAAAATGTGCACAAAACCTGGGGACTGCTATAGCAGTTATAATTTTTTGTTTATATCTGTATGAAGGAACATCAAATAAAGTGATGTTTACCTCTATGAAACAAGTTGAAAAAGGATTAATGGGTTATATTTAAACATGTGAGTTACCTATTATTGTGTAAGTATGTTAATAGCAATCTTATTTGGTTTTAGTGATTGGAAGTGATTGCATTTGGCTATGTTGGTTAATGTTGTGTTAAATGTCAAGTTGTGACTTTTAGGTGGGAAAGTAAAGTTGTAACCTTGTCTTTTCTGGCAACTATTTAGTTATAGCGTACTGTTCTTGCGGGTAACTTATTTAAATGTGTCGTTTAATTAAAAATATGTTCAAGCGATTTATATTC
>NZ_JBHNYT010000015.1:0-117125 GCF_054960575.1 Pseudoalteromonas sp. PSi26
GACAACTGACAACTGACAACTGACAACTGACAACTGACAACTGACAACTGACAACTGACAAATTTCACAGCTTAGTGTTTTTTGGCATATGCTTCAGCTTGCTTCCATACTCTTAGTGTATTGCCACTTAGTATTTTTTTTATGTCGCCATCGCTGTAGCCTCTATCCATAAGGCCTTGTACTAAGTTTGGATAACTAGACACATCCTTCAAGCCAATAGGTAACGAATCGCCAACACCGTCGTAATCAGAGCCAATGCCAACATAATCAATGCCAATCAACTCTACAACGTGGTCAATATGATCAAGCACTTGCTCAAGGCTGGCAAAAGGATACGGATTTTTAGCGCGATAAGCCGCATCAAAATCATTACTTAATTTAGTGCCTTGTTTTTTAGCAGACTCTTTTGTACTTTTTAGTTGCTTACCCCATGCACCTGCTTTTGCTGTAACAAAGCTTGAACCAAAGTTAATTTGAATCACACCACCGTTCTTTTTAAGGGCTAATAGCATATCGTCATTCATATTACGCTCAAAACCAGGGGTGTACTTACGCAATGATGAATGTGAGGCAATAACAGGAGTTTTAGACAATTCCATTACCTGATAAAACGCATCATCAGAAATATGCGATACATCTATTAACATCCCCATATTATTCATTGCAGTGACCAGCTCTTTACCAAAGGGGCTTAAGCCTTTCCATTTACGGCGAATATCGTAAGATGAGTCAGAAATATGATTACTTTGTGAGTGTGCAAGAGTGATGTAACGTACGCCACGGTCAAAAAAGTGCTGAAGGTTTTTTAAGTCACCTTCAATAGGGGAGCCGTTTTCCATGCCCATAGCAATAGACAATTTGCCATCTTTAAATTGTTGTTCTATGTCGTTTGTAGAGCTTGCCATTGCAAATTTAGCAGGCGCACGTTGTGCAATGGCTTCCATCCCATCAATTAACTGATTTGCTAATTGATAGCTTTTGCCTTTACCTTCAAACTCTAAATGAGCAGGAATATAAATCGACATAAATGGCGCGTTTAAACCGCCTTTTACTGCACGAGGGTAATCAAAATCGCCGCCATCAGTAGCTTTAGTCACATCCGCCCATTTATCATGAATACGGTAAGGTACATCAATGTGGGTATCGATTAAAATGGTATCGTGAGCAAGCTTGATTGCTTTATCCGAAGGGGTAACTTGCGTAGCGTGTGCCCCTGCAACGGTGAGTGCGATGGCGCTAAGTGCTAGACGTAATTTCATGTTCTTACCTGTTTTATTATAATAATGCTAATGATTGTAACAACAATCGATTCGTCCTGCCTACTATCCGTTTATCCTCTTTTTTAGCCATTAATCACTTATTACCCTTAGGTATCAGATGTAATCGTTATAGTCCTAGTCAACAAAGACTCAGTATGCATCTAAGGCGTACTGCAATTTAAGGGGTATCACTATGCAATTTACTATCAACAATAAGCAGTACAAACTATCTTTAAAACCAACCTTAGCAGTATTATTACTGGGGTTGTCATCAATTAGTTACGCCAATGAAACAGATGATAAAACCGATTTAGTGCTTAAATTTCATGAGGGTTTTTCTGTTGACTTTCAAACAGCCAAAATAAAAGACGTGTTTGATGGTAACGGTGTTGGTATTAATTACCAAGCTTCATTGAGCGAGCTTTCAGAAGACCAGCTTAATGGTAAGGTTGATCTTTATGGGCGTTTGCAGCACCAAATAAATGAAGAGGGTAGCAAATCTAATTTAACTCAAACCGAAATCACCTTAGGGGTTAATTGGGCATATTCAGATAAGACACATTTTTATATCGAAAGCGCATTAATGAAGCAGCAACTTGAAGTTAATAATCGCGTTGGTTCTCAAACATTTAATATTACTCGTCTCGGTGGCAAATATAATTTTTATAAGGATTTTGTGGTGAATGCGGCTCTAGAGCATCGCGATGCGTTAAAAAACGAGACCGGGTATAAGTTGGCACTTGAGACAACCAAGGCAAAATATGCTTTATTTAGCGCGGGTTACCTAAGTGTAGGTAATAATCAATCAATGTTTTTTACTTTAATATCAAAGTTTTGAGTAGCAAACTAACATAGCTTGGGTACAATACTGTGTATTATCAAAGGAGTGTACCCATGCGAACTTATTGGCTTTGTCAGTTTTTAGTTTTTATTAGTATTGTGCTTATAAATTTTGGTTTAGGAGTTGCGTTATTAAATACGTCAATTGAGCACCATGCTAATTTGCTTTTAAGGACTATCTCGCATGCATCTGTATTTGTTTTATTGACACATTTTATCCTTTACACCCTAGGTAACAGGCTATGTGGTAAGTTAAAAATAGCACGACTCAATATTTTTTTGCTAAGTGCATTGTCTATTTTGTTAGCGCTAATGCAGACGCTGAATGTGATTTATTTTACGCCTTTCATTTTACCTGAGATCGCGTCGAGTATGAGCATACAAATGTATGGAGAAACAACCGTAGATTTGAATGAAAAACAGTTTACCGGAATAATCTCAAGCTTTTTAAATGCATTAGTAATGAGTTTAATATGGAGTGGTTGTTACTTAGCTGTTGTATCGCGAAGAGAGAAAAAGCTTATTATGAGCCAGCTGAAAGAGCAGCAACTTGAAAGCCTTAAAAACCAAATAAACCCTCATTTTTTATTCAATACTTTAAATTCAATTCGCGGCATGATTTACCAAGATCAAGATAAAGCTGCTGATATTGTTACTCAGCTTTCGGAGTTATTTAGATATAACCTCACCACAGACTTACAAACCCACGTCAACTTTGATCAAGAGTGGAAGGTATGTGAACATTATTTAGCGATTGAAAAAGTAAGGTTTGGTAAACGGCTTTTAGTAACAATGCAGTGTGATGATTCGTTAAAAAAAGTTGTGTTACCGAGTATGGCTTTGTTAACTTTAATTGAAAACGCCACAAAGCATGGCATTGCTCATTTAGAAGAGGGTGGAGAAATAAAAGTAAATGTAGTCAGCACAGGGGAAACTGTCACGATTACAGTGAGTAACCCTTTTGATGAAACGAAACTTAAGTCCGGCACCAAATTAGGATTACAGAATATTCAATCAAGACTTGAACTAATGTTTGCGCAACGAGGTAAATTACTCATTCAAAAACAGAGCGGTCAGTTTAATGCAACTTTGGAGGTGCCCTATGCTGCATAATAAGCCAACCATAACAGCATTAATTGTTGATGATGAGCTCCTTGCTCGAAATGAGTTAGCCCGGTTATTAAAGCCTTATAAGCACATAGATATAATTGATGAGGCTGAAAATATTAGCCATGCCAATGAATTAATAAAAAAGCATAAGCCTGATGTTGTTTTTCTTGATATTGAAATGCCGGGCGGCACAGGTATTGAGCTTGCAGAGCAGCTTGCAGGTGAGACACCTATTATATTTTGCACAGCCTACAACGAGTTTGCTGTAGATGCCTTTAGTCTTAATGCCGTTGACTATTTACTAAAGCCCATTGTAAAAGAGCGTTTAGAAGGCACCTTAGAAAAGCTGGAAGGGCAACTGACACAGCGCCCTGTTAGTTACTTAGATGATAACTTTAAATTGATGGTTAAATTTTCTGAGAACATGAAAATTATCAAATTGGCAGATATTTTAAGGTTTGAAAGTATTGGTAATCATGCGGCGATCTATACTGCTTTCGGGAAGGCCTATATTCATAGCTCTTTAACTAAAATTGAAGCTCGCTTAAATCCAGGTTACTTTTTACGAGCAAGCCGCAGTGACATAATACGACTAGACGCGATAATAGAACTCGAAGAAACTATTAACTATGGGCTATTAGCAAAGCTCAGTAATGGTGCGCAAGTTGAAATATCTCGTCGTCAAGCAAGTAAATTAAAGCAACAATTAAGCTTTAATTTATAGTTATTGCTGCTGATGTTGCTCTTCACTTTGCATAGCTTTGAACTCGTTTTTTGAAATAATGGTGACCGATTCGTGCAGCTCTGAAAAAAACACCATGGCTTCGCCGCTTTTTAATTGTTGATTTACCTGCGCAACTTTACTTTCAATACTGAACTCTTGCTCGCCATAATCAGTGCCTTCACGCAGTACGTAGCTTTCTATTAAGTTGTATAGTGTGTCTTTATCAAGTTGTTCAAAAGGGATAATCATTACTGCTTGTTACTCGTTTTGTTTATTATGTGTTGGCCAAAATAGCTGGGTACAGCTTTTTCTAACCAAAAAATGGGTTTAAACGGATTACTACCGCTAATAAATCCAACGTGCCCACCTTTTTCAGAGACGCACAGGGTAACATCTTCACTCACATCTTGCTTGCTAGGCACCGCTTTAATCGACAGCATTGGGTCGTCTTTCGCATGAATGATTAAGGTAGGTACAGCAATATGTTTTAAGTAGGGCATAGCACTGGCTTGACGATAATAATCGTGTGCATTCTCAAAGCCATGCAAAGGGGCTGTTATATGGTTATCAAATTCTAATAAATCATTAATGTCCATTAATTCATCAGTTGTAATAGGTATTTGCTGCTTAATTTGAGGCAACTTGCGCTGCATCGATTTTTTCATACGATCGAGCAAATACTTTTGATAAATTTTACCTAAGCTTTTGCGTATTACATCACTTGATGATGATAAATCATACGGTGCTGATATAACGGCTGCTGCATTTAATGGGCATCGCTGGGCTTGCTCACCTAAATATTTTGCTAATACATTACCACCTAACGAAAAGCCAACCGCAAATAAAGGCCTGTTTGGAAACAGTAGTTTTAAGTGATTAATAAAAAAGGCTAAGTCGTCTGTGTCACCACTGTGGTACGCACGGGGAAGGCGGTTTACTTCTGTTGAGCAGTTTCTAAAGTGCATGAGTACAACGGCATACCCTTGCTTTTTTAGCGCTTTCATCATGCCTTTGGCATAAAAGCTATTGATATTGCCTTCAAGGCCATGCAATACAATGGCAAGTGGAGCGTTTTCGTTATGCGGAAGTGACCATGCAAGCTCAATAAAATCACCGTCGGGCGTATCAAGCTGTTCTAATTCGTAGCGAGTATTATGAAAAGGGCGGAAAAAACGCGGCATTATGGTTTGAACGTGACGATTGGTCATCCACCATGCGGGTTTAAACTTATGAGTCATGTTTATACTACACACTTTGCAAAAACGAAGCGTTAGTGTATCAAAAAGAATAAAAAGCGCCTAATTAATAACTAATTAGGCGCTTTGTGCGTCGTGCTTAATTTTTTAATGTTGTCCTTTCAGATCAGCGTCGTGTACTTTTTTCATGAAAAAATACACAAAAAATAGGCATAAACTAATAACGACGCCTAAAAAGCCAAATGATAAAAATAACACTGGGTCGCTAAAAAAATCTCTAAAGAATACGTCCATAATTGCCTCCTGATGTTTATGGGGTAATCATAGTCCGGGGTTGTATTGACATATATGATCCAGATCAAGCTATTTCCTATAGTTACCTAGCAGCAAACTAGAAGTTGATTTGGATCATATTTTGAGCGGAATTTGAAATGATAAAGGTTCAGGTTAAAGGTATTAGATAGTGAAACCTTAAGCAGGGGCTATTTTTCTCCAAAAGCAAAGCGCCTCTAACCCTCTTTGTGATTTATTGGCTTAAATATCTTTTGAACAAAGAGAAAAAGAGAGGTAAATGAGGGCTGGGTAATAAACTACTGAGCCAAACAACCGCTCAATAATTATATTTAAGTAATTTAGTTTGTTTTCCTCTAAAAGCGAAGCGTCTTCTAATCTCTTTGTGAATAAATCACTTAAAGACCTTTTGCACAAAGCGAAGAAATTGAGCAGTGCAATAGGGTATAAAACTCATTGCTTAAGTGGTTTTCACATATAGCTCAATATTGTTTGGCTCTGTATGTTTGACTAATTCAAACTCATTTACTGCTTCAATCAACATATGTTGCTGTTGTTTTTCAAGTTTCAGCTCAGTGTTTAGTAACTCTGCGCGTATTGTGGCGTAATCACTTATTGTATTCTGGTTAGCTTTTAAATAGCTGCGTGTGGCTCGCAGAGGTTGTAATGCGAGAGTATCAAACTCACTAACCACTTTTTGTAAGTGACTTAATTGCGCAGTATTAATACTTAAATTTAACGAATCTAAATAATAAAGTAATAAGCATAAATTTACATTTTTACCTTGCTGGTTTTGTAGTGCCAGCAAGGTTTGTTGTTGCCCAGGCTTTGCATACAAGGTGCATGCAAATTGCCAAAAGTCATCGCAGTTAAGCAAGTTCATCGGCAAAGGCCTGTTCTTTTTCTTCCATTTCTTCAAGCGCCATAAGCAACTCTTCTTCAATGTCGTTAAGTTTAGGCGTAAGCGTGGCTTGCTTAGCTATTAATTCTTTTAATTGGGCTTTGTTTTCATCGTTGTAGAGTTCGTTATCGCCAAGTGCAACCTCCACTTCGCTTAGCTCTGCGGCGTATTTGTCGAGCTGCTTTTCAAGTTTCTCAATTTGCTTTTTAAGCGGTTGAATGGCTTTTCTAAATTCAGCCTCTAAGCGCTTTTGCTCTTTTCGGTTAACCCCTGAGTTTGCTTTTGGCTCATCGGCTTGCTCCGATTTAGTAGCCGCTTTATTAGCATTAAGAAGCCATTGGTAATAATCGTCAAGTTCGTAGCCAAATTGAGTTACTTCGCCGCTGTCTACAAGGTAAAACTCATCGGCGGTGTTTTTCAGCATGTGGCGGTCATGCGACACGGTAACCATAGCGCCTTCAAATCCTTGCAGAGCCATAACAAGTGCATGGCGCATTTCTAAGTCAAGGTGGTTGGTAGGCTCATCGAGAAGCAGTAAATTTGGTTTTTGATATACCAGCATAGCCAGCACTAAACGGGCTTTTTCTCCACCTGAAAACGGGGCTACAGGCTCAAGCGCTTTATCGCCAATAAAGGCAAAGCCGCCTAAAAAGTCACGTAGTGATTGTTCAGTAGCTTTTGGGTTTAAACGTTGTAAATGCGTAATTGCGCTAGCTTTTAAGTCAAGGGATTCAAGCTGGTGCTGTGCAAAATAGCCAATATTAAGGCCTTGGTGCTGAAATACATCCCCTGCTTGTGGTTTTAAGTCGCCGGCAAGTAATTTAATTAATGTGGATTTACCTGCGCCATTTCTACCAAGCAGTGCAATACGGCTGCCAGGTACTAAGTTCAGCTTGATACTATTTAAAATAGTTACGTCGCCATACCCGGCTTGGGCTTTGTCGAGCGTCATAAGTGGGTTTGGTAGCGCTAATGGCTCTGCAAACTCAAAATTAAATGGTGAGTCAGCATGTGCTGGGGCAAGCTTTTCCATACGCTCAAGTGCTTTAACACGGCTTTGCGCCTGTTTAGCTTTACTGGCTTTTGCTTTAAAACGAGTAATAAATTGCTCAAGGTGTGCAATTTGCTCTTGCTGCTTGTCGAACATGGCTTGCTGTTGTAATAAACGCTCTGCTTTTTGGCGTTCGAACTGCGAGTAGTTACCTTTGTATACATTGATAAGTTGTTTATCTATGTGCCAAATTTGATCAACCACGGCATCTAAAAACTCGCGGTCGTGCGATATAAGTACCAGTGTGCCTGTGTAAGCACGTAAAAAGCGTTCAAGCCAATATACGGCATCTAAATCAAGGTGGTTTGTTGGTTCATCGAGCAATAGTAAATCAGCGTTTCGAATAAGTGCTTGGGCAAGGTTTAAACGCATGCGCCACCCCCCCGAAAAGGCGCTCACGGGGTTTTCTATTTGATTATTAGCAAATCCTAACCCATGCAACAGCTCGCCAGCTTGCGATTCAATGCTGTAGCCTTTCATGTTTTCTAGCTGAATATGCACTTTGGCTTGGGTATCACCATCGTTATTTTGTTCTGCTTCTCTGAGCGCAATACGCAGCGCGTAGTATTCAGGGTGCCCTTGCAATACATAATCAATGGCGCTTATTTCGAGGGCAGGGGTTTCTTGTTTAACCGAGGCAATAGACCAATCTTTAGGAATACTGCAATTACCAGCATCAAGTTGCAATTCAGATTTTAGTAAACCAAATAAGGTTGATTTTCCACAGCCATTGGCGCCCACAAGGCCTACTTTGTGCTCTGGAAATAACGTAGCTGATGCATTTTTTAATAAGGCTGTTCCGCCACGAAGGAGTTCTATTTCTGATATTTGAATCATGAATGCGTTACTTTACTGTACCCTTGTTAAGTTGGCGCTATCATACCATAGAACTTAATGCGCTTATCAAGCGTATCAACAAGAGTTGTTATACGATAAAATAGTTGTAGTTCAAACCACAGGAAAAATGTTGTGAGACAAAAGAAGCGATTTATTGCTGGTGCATCGTGCCCTGACTGCAAAGCCATGGATACAATGATGCTTTACAGAGAACATGATGTTGAAAAAGTAGAGTGTGTTGAGTGTGGGCATAAAATGTCACAACCAGAGAACGCTGTTCAGGCATCTACTCGCCAATTTGAGCAAGTCATTGGTGTGTTTAAACCGGGCGACTAACCCGGTTTTTATTGCCTAGGTACACACCTTTTAGTAATGCGGAGGCGGAGGCTCTGGCATATTAGACATCATAGAAGGCGAGGTTTGCGCTTCTTTAATTTTTTCTGCCAGCAGTTCTGTTTGGCGTTTCATTTTAGCTAGCATTTGCTGGTGCACTTTGATCTCATCGTTTAAGATTTCAATCGTTTCATCTTGAAAAGCCACTTTGGCTTCAAGTTCCATTACGCGGTGTTCAATTGTGTTCATTAGTGTCTCGTATAATAAATCGCTCTGCGATACCGCCGGAGCTTTCGGTTAACAACGACTTATCGTTATCTATAAATGCCACATCAAGCACAACGGCCGATTTTGGTTTACTGCCTTCTCGCGGCGTAACTTGCCACGTTTGAATTTTTTCACCGCTTGATATTTGCCATAAATCAACTCGCTTATTAGGCGAACCCGTAGCCAGCAATGTGCCTTGCTCGTTAAAGCGCACCGCGGTAAAAATTTTCTGACGCGCAATATACGCCAGTTTACTCACAAGATCACCTGTAGTCAGTTTCCATACATGTGCTTGTGCCATACTGTCGGCGGTAAATGCAAAGCGACCTTGCGGATCAAGGGTTACTTGAGTAACACGAGTTGGGTGGCTAAAGCGATGAATAACTTGGCCTGTATTGGTATCCCAAAAATAGGCAACGTAGTCGTTAGAGCCGCTTAATGCATAACGTCCATTTGGCGCCAAATCAACGGTGTTAACTTTATCTTGATGGCCTAAAAACTCAATGCGACGTCCGGTTTCAAGGTTTAAAAATACAACCACGCCATCGCTGCGGCCATATAATACACTGCGACCTTGGTTACTAATGGCAATATCTCGAATCGTGGCTTTTTGTATTTTGTAGTAGCCTTTGTTTTCGCCAGTGCTGATATCCCACACTGCGAAAGTTGTTTTTTCTGCGGTAACCGCCACGCTGTTATCAAATGCAATAGCCACGCTGTAAACTAAGTTGTCTTGAGATTGCTGCTGAAACCATTGGTATTTTAAAACGTGCTGTTGATTATCCCACAGTGCGACCCCATGGTTGATAGAAGAGATTAAACTGTACTTTCCATCGTGAGAGAGAGCTGACGAAAATGCACCTTGTGCGGTGTGTTCAAAGCTTTCTACCGATTGATTTTTTTTATCGGTACAAGCAATGGCTAAAAAACAGCTAAAAACGATTAAAAAAGTACGAAATATCGACATCTTACAGGTATTTCCTCTTAACTCTTAGTGACTGAGAGGTTAGACTAGGTACGTTAAATGCCTAGGTTGTTTGTCTAATCACTGGATATATATTTCTAAGTTTAGCTAACAATACAGACTTTAGTTATTAAACAAACAGCCTACCATGTAGGGCGTTAATCTTTAACTAGTAATATTACAATAAATGACAACTGCAAAGTATGTCGGAGATTTAAAATGAAAAAGACGATTAGATTGTCATTGATTGCAGCGTCGGTTTTAGCGCTTACAGCTTGTAATCAAGAAGCAAAAAAAGAGCAAGCTGAAGTAACATTAGACACTGTAGAGCAACAACAAGCATACGGTATTGGTGCTTCTGTAGGTAACTTTTTAAATAAAGACCTAGCAGACAAATCTGAAATTGGCATTGAGCTAGACCAAGCGCTATTAATTCGTGGTTTTGAAGATGCACTTGCTGGCAATGCAAAAATTGACGAAGAAAAAATTCGTGAAGTGTTAACCGCTTTAGATACCTCAGTACGCACTAAGCAAGAAGAAAAAGCGAAAGTTGAATCTGAAAAAAGCAAAGCGGCAGGTGTTCAATACCTAGCTGATAACGCTAAAAAAGAAGGCGTAACAGTAACTGAGTCTGGTCTACAATACGAAGTATTAAGCGAAGGCGAAGGCGAAAAGCCAGCAGCAACAGACGTTGTTAAAGTACATTACAAAGGTACTTTATTAGACGGCACTGAGTTTGATAGCTCATACGCACGTAACGAACCAACTACGTTCCCACTTAATCGCGTAATTGCTGGTTGGACGGAAGGTTTACAACTTATGCCTGTAGGGTCTAAGTACAAGTTTACTATTCCTTCAGAGCTTGCTTACGGCGATCGTGACCTTGGTAAAATTCCAGCTAATTCAACACTTGTTTTTGAAGTGGAATTACTAGAAATTCAAAATGCAGAAGCACCTGCAGAATAAGCCAAGCTTAAAACGTAAAAAGGGACCTTAGGGTCCCTTTTTTAATTCGTGTAACTTAATTAAATCTTAATTTAATCAGTATGATTAGAAAACAGGTTGTCAATCAGTTCATCTTCAAGCTCAAAACGAAGCTCTAATGACTCACCAATAACTGAAAGGTCGTTATCAAACCCTTCTAATAAGTCTTCTTTATTTACTTCAGCGTACTTGTCATTGAAATCAAGTGCGACATCGGTGGTGCCTGAAATACGCGGATAAATTGAGTTTGCAAGCTTTTGGCTCTCTAAGCCCTTTTTTTCACAGGCTTTAGCAATATCATCGTACACTTCAAAATGCCCTGCAGAGAGGTAATCCATAAGCAGTTGGCAAAAAGACTGTATTTGTTCAGGCTCGGGTAGCGCGTGATCTTTTTTATCATAAGGCGCAAACCCTGCAATCTTGCAATACAGTACAATAAGTTCTTGGCGTTCATTAAGCCAGTTATCGATTACTGTATGGCTACCACCCCATTTCTGTTGAGCTTTTTCTACACGCGTCAGCATAACTGTTCTCCTAAGCTGGGTTGGTTTTTAGTTACATTCGTTTTTATGTACATCAAGATATATTTAATTTGCGTGTATATCAACAAGTAATGCAGATGTTGTAAAAGTGCAGAAGAATTATTCGTTGAAAGGCTAAATATTTTATTGCAGGCAAGAAAAAACCACCGGTTAAGGTGGTCTAATTTCTTCAAGTGGCTTGTTATAACAAGCTTTCTTATTTTTATTAAATGATTTTTATTGTTATTATTTAAAACTTTTTATTTTTATTGTTTTAATAATTTATTATTGTTTTTGTTAACGCGGGAAAGACAATACCAAGGTTTTTGTTATGTTGCAAACATATTAACAAAAAGTTTTAAATGTTAGTGTTTTTTGCCTAATTTATAATCAAAATGGATTAAAACCATCAATATTATTGATCTGCTTCTATGTAAAGGCGTTTTCGTCTTTAAGAAATAGAGAGGCGATGAATATGGTGGTACAATCTTGCACAATTTCTATAAGCATTAGGATCATTTACGCCATGAGCGAATTAAAAAACGACCGTTATTTACGTGCACTTGCAAAACAACCTGTTGATGTAACGCCTGTATGGATGATGCGTCAAGCTGGACGTTATTTACCAGAGTACCGTGCTACACGTGCGCAAGCGGGCGATTTTATGAGCCTGTGCCGTAATGCTGAGCTTGCTTGTGAGGTAACACTTCAGCCACTGCGTCGTTACCCATTAGACGCGGCCATTTTGTTCAGCGATATTTTAACGATTCCTGATGCAATGGGTTTAGGTTTGTACTTCGAAACGGGTGAAGGCCCTAAGTTTGAACGTCCTATTTCGTCGCTTGCAGATGTTAAAAAAATACCTAAGCTCGATCCAACTGACGAGCTTGGTTATGTAATGAACGCGGTAAGTACTATCCGTCGTGAACTAAAAGGCGAAGTACCACTTATTGGTTTTTCTGGCTCACCATGGACACTTGCTACCTACATGGTTGAAGGCGGTAGCAGCAAAGTATTTGGTAAAATTAAAAAAATGGCGTTTGCAGAGCCGCAAACACTGCATTTACTGTTAGATAAACTTGCTGATTCAGTAATCGACTACTTAAACGCACAAGTAAAAGCCGGCGCGCAGTCGTTAATGGTATTTGATTCGTGGGGCGGTGTATTAAGCCCGCGCGACTACAACGAGTTTTCACTGCAATACATGCACAAAATTGTTGATGGCCTGATTCGTGAGTACGATGGCCGCAAGGTGCCAGTAACGTTATTTACTAAAAATGGTGGCCAGTGGATAGAAGCAATTGCAGCCACAGGTTGTGATGCAGTAGGCCTAGATTGGACCATTAATATTGGCGATGCTAAACGCCGCGTAGGCGATAAAGTGGCCTTGCAAGGTAACATGGACCCGTCAATGCTTCATGGTACGCCAGATCGTATACGCCAAGAAGTAGGCACTATTTTAGAAGACTTTGGTACAGGCAATGGCCATGTGTTTAACTTAGGTCACGGTATTACGCCAGATGTTGACCCAGAAAATGCCGGTGTATTTATTAATGCTGTGCACGAGCTTAGCGGCCAGTATCACAAATAATTAATGTGTTTTATGCATTAATACTAAAAAGCCCGCTTAACAGCGGGCTTTTTGTTTATACGCTTTAAAGTGCTTACTTAAACAAGCGATTTAAACCATTTAATGCTGCAACCCGATAGGCTTCTGCCATAGTTGGGTAGTTAAATGTGGTATTTACAAAGTAGTCGATATTATTGCCACCATTTTTTTGCTCCATAATGGCTTGGCCAATGTGAACAATTTCAGAGGCACGTTCGCCAAAGCAATGTACCCCAAGTACTTCTTTGGTTTCGGTGTGGAATAATATTTTTAAACTACCTACTTCAGTACCTGCAATCTGCGCGCGTGCAAGGTGTTTAAACTGAGCGCGGCCTACTTCGTAAGGTACTTTAGCCGCGGTTAGTTCTTGCTCTGTTTTGCCCACTGAACTCATTTCTGGAATGGTATAAATACCCGCCGGAATATCAATAATTAACTTATCATCACAGTTACCGCAGGCTATTGCATCAGCTGCAATGCGGCCTTGGTCAAACGCAGCACTAGCTAGGCTTGGATAGCCAATTACATCGCCTACCGCATAAACGTTTTCAATCTCAGTTTGGTAGGTTTCGTTTACTTTAATTTGCCCACGGCCGTCGGCTTTTAAGCCAATGGCTTCAAGGTTAAGTGTATCAGTGTTACCTGTGCGGCCATTCGCAAATAAAATACAGTCAGCTTTCACACGCTTGCCCGATTTTAAATGCATAACAACGCAATCGTCGCGCGTTTCTACACGATCAAACTCTTCGTTGTGACGAATAACAATGCCGCTATTCCAAAAGTGGTAGCTAAGTGCATCAGATATTTCAGCATCCATAAAGGCAAGTAAACGGTCGCGAGTATTCACTAAATCAACTTTAGCGCCTAAACCTTTAAAAATAGAAGCATACTCACAGCCAATAACCCCTGCGCCGTATATAAGAACGCGCTGAGGGTCGTGCTCAAGGCCTAAAATAGTATCGCTCTCGTAAATACGAGAATGGCTAAAATCAACTTCAGGTGGGCGGTAAGGGCGAGAGCCCGTAGCAATAACAATTGTTTTTGCAGTAATGCGCTCGGTTGAACCGTCAAGACGTTTTACTTCAACAGTGTGTTTATCAACAAAGCTCGCATCACCTTGAAACATATGAATGCGATTACGATCGTAAAAGCTGCTACGTAAATTAGACTGCTTAGAAATAACCGAACTTGCGTGACGTAAAATATCAGGGAACGTTAAACGACTCGGGCGTTCACCAATATTAAACAACGGGTTGGCTTTGTATTCAATATAGCGGCTAACCGAGTGACGTAATGCCTTAGAAGGGATAGTTCCCCAATGTACACAACCGCCGCCGACTGTTTCTTGGCGTTCTATAACCGCTACTTTTTTGTTGTTTTTCGAAAGGTTCATGGCGGTGCCTTCACCGCCAGGGCCCGTACCAATAATTATTGCGTCATATTGGAAACTTACGGGTGCTTTTTTCTGTTCTGGTTGTTTGGCCACAGCCACTCCTAAATTAATTAAAAGAGGCTTTTAATAACCTCGCATTAAGTGCTAGCCATGCCTGTTTTTGATTTTCCCAGGCGGCTTCCAGCTCGTGATATTGTGCCATTAAAGCCGAACGTTCACACTGCTTTGCCATATTATTTTTTTTAACTTCTAAAACTTGTTTTTGAAGTGAACAATAAGTCTGCAGTTTTTTCAGCAATAAATCGTATTCTTGTTGTAATAATGTAAGCCTATCTTGCGCTAAAGGCAATTTTGCAACGCGTGTTTGCGTTTTGCTCATAAGCGTATCGGCTTTGGCTTTTTCTATGCGCTCAACCGGTGTGCGCTTTAATTTACTGGCTAAACCAATAGCAGCTAAAGAGCGAATGATCCATTTAGTGGGGTCATAATGAAACCACTTAATCCCATTACGGTAATCACTTGCAAAAATATGATGAAAGTTATGGTAACCCTCGCCATAAGTGAATAACGCTAAAAAGCCATTATCGCGCGCAGTATTTTTTTCAGTGTATGGGCGTGAACCCCAAATATGGGCCACCGAGTTAATAAAAAAGGTAAAGTGTTGGCTTAATACTAAACGCAGTAAACCCGCTAAAATCAGCATACCCCACACATCGCCCACCAATAAACCAAGTACCAATGGTAGGCCAACATTCATGGCAATAACCAGTTTTAGGTAGTGCTTGTGTTGCCACATAACGATTTTATTACGCTGTAAATCACGACAATTACTGTAATCGCCATAGCTATCGCCTTGGTAGTCACGTAACATCCAGCCAATGTGGCTGTACCAAAAGCCATTAGTTGCGGCGTAAGGGTCTTTTATTGGGTCGTCAACTTGGCCATGGTGTATACGGTGATCGCAACTCCAGTGCAGAGCGCTGTTTTGCAACGCAAACGCACCGCCAAGGGCAAAAATAAATTCAATAGCAGGATGAGCATTATACGTTTTATGTGCCCATAAACGGTGGTAACCGGCTGTGATAGATAGACCCGCAAAAAACATGCAGGCTACAAATGCAATCCAATGTGCGCTGGTAAATCCGTAGCTAATGCCATACCAAGGAACAAGTGTGATAGCCGCTAAAAAGGTAAGGCTAAAAAATAGGACGTTTGTCCAGATAATCGGTGGTTTATTCATCATTCTCAATCTCAGCGTACAAGTGTAAGCTAAAATAGTATTTCAAACTCTCGCCGTCAAGTATTAGACTGGGGAATTGAGCTATTATCACTAAATATTAATATAAAATTATTCAGGGAGTTGTTGATGTCGGGTGTTAGAGCGCAACAGAAACAAAAAACACGACAAGCCTTAATTCAGGCGGCATTTAATCAGCTAAGTGCAGATCACAGCTTTTCTAATTTAAGTTTACGCGAAGTAGCCCGCGAAGCTGGCATTGCGCCCACCTCGTTTTATCGCCATTTTAAAGACATGAACGAGCTAGGTTTAACCATGGTAGACGAAGCCGGTTTAACCCTTCGCCAGCTAATGCGCCAAGCCCGCAGACGCATAGCAAACGACGGTGGCAGTGTAATCAACACCTCGGTTGTTACGTTTATGGAATTTATAGACAGCTCAAGCAACCAATTTAGGTTATTACTTCGTGAGCGCTCTGGCACATCTAAGGCATTTAGAGCCGCAGTCGCACGCGAAATCAAACACTTTATTTTAGAGCTTGCCCACTACTTAGAAAGCGAAACCAAGTGCGACGCCATGCACGCCTACATTCAATCAGAAGCCATGGTAACACTGGTATTTAATGCCGGCGCAGAGGCGCTAGATATAGAAGGCCAACAACTTGACGAACTTGTTGAGCGTGTTATTTGGCAGCTGCGTTACATAACGCGTGGTGCAACCCATTATGTAAGAGAAACAAATAAAGTAACTTAGCCTAAAAAATAGTAAAAAGTTAATATAAGCAGAGCAGCTTGTTTAGGTTGTATATTTAAGCGTTATTTTGACTTTTTTTGATATTTAAATCCTGAAATTAAAAATTTTTTAAATAATAAAACCTAAAATAATGTGGGTTTAAGTTATTTTTTGGAATTTTTATGCTTGCGCCCCTTGCGTTGTAATGTTAAAAATAGGCCTCACTGAACACACACACAAGAAACAAGATGCAAAATATTCGTTTAATTACACTAAAACTTAACCTCTTACTGCTATGGCAAGTAAGCGGGGATTAGTGTGTTTGCATTGAGTTGAACATTAAAAACCCCGCAATTGCGGGGTTTTTTTTATCTCGCGGCTGGGATAAATTGAAATTTGGGTAATCGAGGAATGAGGGGCAGTTATGCAAGACAAAGATAAAGTATGGATTTTTGATACCACCTTACGTGATGGCGAGCAGGCACTTAAAGCAAGCCTTACAGAAGACGATAAAATTCAGTTAGCGCATACTATCAGCCGCTTGAATGTTGATGTGATGGAAGTGGGTTTTCCAGTTTCGAGCCCTGCTGATTTTCGCTCGGTACAGCGTATTGCAACCGAAGTAAAAGGCCCGATTATTTGTGGTTTAGCACGCTCTGTTGCTAAAGACATTGAAGCCTGTGGCGAAGCACTTCGCACAGCACAGCAAAGCCGAATTCATACTTTTATTGCCACAAGCCCTTTACACCTTGAACATAAATTACGCATGAGCCTAGATGATGCAACGGCCATGGCGGTTAAATCAATTAAATTAGCGCGCAACTACACAGACGATGTGGAGTTTTCGTGTGAAGATGCAGGGCGCACGCCGCACTGGGATTTATGTAAAATTGTTGAGCAGGCCATTAACGCAGGTGCCTCTACTATTAATTTACCCGACACCGTTGGCTTTGTAACGCCAGATGAATACGCCGCGATGATCCGCCATTTAATGAATAATGTGCCGAACATAGATAAAGCGCGTTTAAGTGTACATTGTCATAATGATTTAGGTTTAGCTGTAGCTAACTCGGTCGCCGCGGTACAAGCGGGTGCTCGCCAAATTGAATGTACAATAAATGGTATTGGTGAGCGTGCGGGTAACTGTTCGCTTGAAGAAGTCGCAATGATCATGAAAATGCGCAAAGACCACTTAAAAGTTCACACCGATATTAAAAGCGAAGAAATTTATCGCGCATCTCGCCAAGTGGCAAAAATTTGTAATATGCCAGTACAGCCAAATAAAGCCATTGTGGGCGAAAATGCCTTTGCACATAGCTCGGGTATTCACCAAGATGGCGTATTAAAAGCACAAAATACGTACGAAATCATGTCGCCAGAAAGCGTTGGCGTACCAAACAACCAATTAAACATGACCTCGCGTTCGGGCCGTCATGTTATTGAGCACCGTTTAGAAGAGTTAGGGTATCAAAAAGCGGATTACGATATGGACAGTTTATACGAAAGCTTTTTAGCGTTAGCCGATCAAAAAGGCACGGTATACGACTACGACCTTGAAGCCATGATTTACTTAAATCAAATTAACGACAAAGACGAAAAATACCAGTTAGAGTTTGTAAACTCAGCGTCTAACTCACAGTCGGTAGCCAGCTCAACTATTGGTATGGTGATTGATGGCGAAGTTAAACAAGAAGCCGCAACAGGTAATGGCCCAGTAGAGGCGTCGTTTGCAGCTATTGAGCGCTTAACTGGTATGAGCGTTGAAATGATTGAATATAACTTAGAAGCAACAGGCCAAGGTGCAAGCTCATTAGGCCAAGTAAACATTATTGCTAAATACGATGGCCGCCCTTACCACGGTGCGGGCATTGCAGCGGATGTGGTAGAAGCGTCGGTACGCGCCATGATCCGTGTTTACAACTTAATTTATCGTGCACAAAAAGTGTCTGATTTAAAACAACAAAGGAAAGCAGGATGAGTAAAACAAACTACAGCGTTGCCGTATTAGCAGGCGACGGTATTGGCCCAGAAGTAATGGCAGCAGCAGAGCAAGTACTTGATGCTGTAAGCAATAAGTTTGGTTTTACTCTAAACCGCGAGCATCATGCTATTGGTGGTGCAGCCATTGATGAATTTGGTGAAGCATTACCACCAAAAACACTAAGCGCGTGTGAAAACGCTGATGCTATTTTATTTGGCTCAGTAGGTGGGCCTAAGTGGGAAAACCTTCCACCAAACGAGCAACCTGAGCGTGCATCGCTTTTACCGCTTCGTAAGCACTTTGGTTTGTTTTGTAACTTACGCCCAGCACAGTTATTACCAGCATTAAGTGCAGCGTCGCCATTACGTGCCGATATTAGCGAAAAAGGCTTTGATATTTTATGCGTACGCGAGCTTACCGGCGGCATTTACTTTGGTGAAAAAGGGCGAGGTGGCGAAGGCGAAGAAGAGTTTGCCTTTGATACGCAAAACTACTCGCGTAAAGAAATTGAACGCATTGCCCGCTTTGCTTTTGAAGCAGCAAAATTACGTAGTAACCATGTTACCTCTGTTGATAAAGCCAACGTACTTGCATCAAGCGTATTATGGCGCGAAGTAGTCACCGAAGTAAGTAAAGACTACCCAGAAGTAAGCCTAGATTATATATACGTAGATAACGCAGCTATGCAGTTAGTTAAACAGCCTAGCCAGTTTGACGTGCTACTTTGCGATAACTTATTTGGTGATATTTTGTCAGATGAGTGTGCGATGATCACAGGCTCAATGGGCTTATTACCATCGGCAAGCTTAAATCAATCGGGCTTTGGTTTGTATGAGCCAGCCGGTGGCTCAGCGCCAGATATTGCAGGTAAAGGCGTTGCAAACCCAATAGCACAAATTTTAAGTGCTGCACTGATGCTGCGTTACTCATTAGGGCAAGACGAAGCAGCACGCACCATTGAAAAAGCCGTAGCCGAAGCCGTAGAAGCAGGCGTTGGCACGCCAGATATCTACCCACAAGGTGGATACAGCACAAGCGATGTGGCAGCAGCCATCGTTTCACGTATTTAATTATTAAAGGCGCAGCACCGTTATGCTGCGACTTAACAAAGTAGGGAATTAGCAAGTGGCCCAAACGTTATACGACAAAATTTGGCAAGCACATACCGTTGCCAGCATAAACGAGCAAACTGATTTACTTTATATTGACCGTCATTTAGTTCACGAGGTGACATCACCACAGGCTTTTGCTGGCCTTCGTGAAAAAAACCGCACGGTGCGTTGCCCAGAAAAAACCTTTGCAACGATGGATCATAATGTATCGACTAAAAGCCGATCACTTGATGCTGCAAGCGAAGTCTCTAAAAACCAGTTAATGGCGCTAGATGCGAACTGTAAAGAGTTTGGCATTGTACTTTACGATTTAAACTCAATTAACCAAGGTATTGTGCATGTAATGGGCCCAGAGCAAGGTATTACGCTGCCTGGCACTACCATTGTATGTGGTGATAGCCATACTTCTACGCATGGTGCGTTTGGCGCATTAGCACATGGTATTGGTACGTCTGAGGTTGAGCACGTATTAGCTACGCAAACACTACAGCAAAAAAAGGCAAAGTCGTTAAAAATTCAAATTAACGGTGTGCTTCGCCCAACTGTCACCTCTAAAGATTTAATTATGGCGGTTATAGGCAAGTTAGGTACCGCTGGTGGTACAGGCTATGTTGCTGAATTTTGTGGTGAAGGCATTGAAGCACTTTCAATGGAAGCCCGTATGACGCTATGTAACATGAGTATTGAAATGGGTGCAAAAGCAGGTTTAATAGCACCAGATCAAATTACGTATGATTACTTAAAAGGTCGTCCGTTTGCGCCAAAAGGCGCTGATTTTGACGCAGCCGTTGAATACTGGGAAACCCTAAAAACAGATGACGGTGCACACTTTGATTTAGTTGTTGAGCTTGAAGCTAACGACATTCAGCCGCAAATTACGTGGGGCACAAGCCCAGAGCAAGTCATTGGCGTTGATGAATGCATACCAGATCCAGACCAAGAGCCAGATTTAATTAAAGCCGACGCTATTCGCAGCGCACTTAGATACATGGATTTAAAAGCGGGCGATAAATTATCAAGCGCGAAAGTAGATACAGTCTTTATTGGCTCATGTACAAATAGCCGTATTGAAGATTTACGTGCCGCGGCAAAAATTGTTGAAGGCAAGCAAGTAGTAGCAGGCATTGAAGCACTTATCGTACCGGGCTCTGGCCTTGTTAAAAAGCAAGCAGAAGACGAAGGCTTAGCCGATATTTTTAAAGCGGCAGGTTTTGAGTGGCGCGAGCCGGGTTGCTCAATGTGTTTAGCAATGAACGACGACCGCTTAGAAGCAGGCAAACGCTGTGCATCTACGTCTAACCGTAACTTTGAAGGTCGCCAAGGTCGTGGCGGACGTACACATTTAGTAAGCCCTGCAATGGCGGCAGCCGCTGCAATACATGGTCACTTTGTTGATATAAGAGGAGAAGCCTAATGAGCGTATTTTTTAGTGGCTTAATGGCCCCACTTGATAAAAACAATGTAGATACAGATCAAATTATTCCTAAGCAGTTTTTAACATCAACTAGCCGTGATGGTTTTGATGCAGCACTGTTTTACGATTGGCGTTACCTAGAAAACGGCGAACCAAATCCTGATTTTATTTTAAACCGCCCATGCTACCAAGGCGCACAAATATTATTAACGCGCGATAACTTTGGTTGTGGCTCATCACGTGAGCATGCACCATGGGCGCTTAAGCAATATGGTTTTGAAGTAATTTTAGCGGAAAGCTTTGCTGATATTTTCTTTAATAACTGTGGCAACAACCAAATGCTAGCCATTGCGCTACCCGCTGATACGCTTGAGCAATTGTTTGTACTTAGCGAGCAACACGACGATATAAACATTCAAATCGATCTTGAAAACCAAACACTAACAAGCGATAAGTTTGCGCCAATTAGTTTTGATATTCGTAAAGACGTAAAAGAGCGTTTATTAAGTGGCTTAGATTTTATTGGTGTGACCGAAACGCTAAATCCACAAATTGATGCGTTTGAAAAACAACTAGCAGCTGAGCGCCCTTGGCAGTAACGAAAAGCAATTAATTACATATGAAAACAAAGCGCGGCTGAGTATATAAGCCGCGCTTTTTTTATGTTTAAGTTTTCTAATTATTAATGTCTAAAATCTGCCATTAGCGCAGGTATGCCTGGCAACATACCAACAATAGCCATAACGGTAGTTAAAATAACAAACATAATTAGCGGAATAACCCAGCGGCTCATTTTAGTTAAATTAGCACTGCGCTCTTTACAGCCAATTAAGCCTAAGTTATCAAGCAGCATAGTTAGAGACCAACCAAAAGCAGGGTTAACCAAGCTTGACGCAAACACAACAATAGCGGCCGATTGCGTTGTCTTACCTTCGCGTGTCATTTCCATACCCGCCTCAAGCAGCGGAATAAACACACCTACAATAAGCGCAACACACAGCACAGGTTGCCAAATGGCTAAATCCATCGGGTAGCCCCATAAACCCGCAATAATACAAAATACGGCTGTTAAAATGGCGCCTGCCGGAATAGGGCGTTTAGCAATAGCGGCAGGGACAATGTAAGTCCCCCACGATGAGGTAAAGTTAGCACCACCGGCCAGCGAGCCAAAGGTTTGTCTAACCGATGCGCTTAGCATGGTGTCGTCTATGTTCATTTGAACTTTTTCAGTGCGTTGCGGGTAACTAATTTTTTGAAATACTTGATGCCCTAAAAAATCCGGTGACCACATAGCCACAGCTAATACCGCAAATGGCAGAACAACCACAAAGCTTTCAAGCGTTGGTAGGCCCAGCATCCAACCTGTGTTTTCGCCCCACCAATAAGCTGGGTTCATATTTGGTAAGCCCGGCGCGGTATTAAATTCAAACGGCGCACCGAGTGCAAATGCAACCACACCGCCAATAAGGCAGCTAAGCGGCACCGCTAGCCAGCGCTTTTTAAAGTGCTCAAGTAACGCATACAATAAAATGGTCGCCAAAATAACAATAAATGCAATGTGCGCCATATCAATGGCCTCAGCCCATGCAAACAGCTTTTTAACCTGCGAAATAGTACCAATAAAGCCTAAATATATAAGTAATCCCCCACACACGCCTTTACTCGTTAAGCGTGCCAGCAAGCTCCCTCCTTTGGTTATGGCTAAAATAAAGCCAAAGGCACCAATGAGTAAGCCAAACGCCATAGGGTGGCCGCCAGCGGCAACCACAATAGGAATTAACGGGATAAGTGGGCCGTGAGTACCGGCTAAGTTAGCCGTGGGTAAAATAAAGCCCGAAAACAAAATAATAAAAATAGAAACAATGAGTAATTCATAGCGTACGTTTTCTAACACAAACGCATCACTTAAACCCAGTGGCGCTGCAAAAGTAGCGGCAATAGCCCCCACCATAACGACTTTACCAATGGTGCCCGCCATGGCTGGAATCGTGTCTTCAAATTCAAAGCGGTAGTCTCTAAAAGGTAAATTAGGTCTCCAGCGCTTAGGCTGCATAATTTGCAGCTCGTGCTCTAGGTATTCGTCGCGGGTATTAAACTCTGAACTGGGTTTATGGTTGTTTTGATAGCTGTTGGTATTGTCGTGCAATGTATTTTTGTGATCTGAGTTGTGACCCTTTGGGGTTACTGACATAGTCCCTCCTGTTACTCGTTGCTTATTTACTAATACGGCTTTTGTTAAAGCAAATGAATAGTGAAGGGGCAGGGTAGATCAGCTTTTACTCAGGAATGTATAGGCAAAAGGTCGTGTATGGAGAAAAAGGAAGTCAATATACTAACAATCATTTATGTATAGTTAAAAACAATCAATAAAATTCATTGTTAATCAGTTTGTTATGTTTTTTCTGTATAGGGTGAAAGTAAATTTATTGCAGCTTTTTACAATATAAGCCATTAGTCTAATAACAAAGAGATTACTTATATTCAGCTGTTTTTAGCCACTTGTCGCAGCTATTTCCTATTATTAACTTAAACCGCTATGGTATTAAAAAACTATTATAAGAGTACTTTATGAAATTATTAACGGCAGTAACGTTATTACTTGCTTCATCAGCCGCTATTGCGCGCCCTGCGCCTTTGGTATCTATACCGACACACGATGCGTTTTTTAAAAATATTGCAGCGCACTGTGGTAAAGCGTTTGAGGGCAAAGTAAGTGTAGATAACGCAAAAGGCCCAAGCTCATTTGATAATAAAAAGTTAGTTATGCATGTACGTAAATGTACTGATAGCGAGCTACAAGTGCCATTTCATGTGGGTGATGATGCATCGCGTACGTGGATCATTACAAAAACAGGCAGTGGTTTGAGCTTAAAACACGATCATCGCCATGAAGATGGCACTGACGATGCTTCAACCATGTATGGCGGTCATACACTTGATGCGGGTTATGCACAAATGCAGTCGTTTCCTGCTGATCAATATTCTAAAGAGTTATTTGTAGCACAAGGTATTGCACAGTCGGCAGGGAATACATGGCAAATGTATATTTACCCTGAGGTATTCACTTACCGTTTAATTCGTCAAGGGCGCGAATTTAAAGTGGATTTTGATTTAACTAAACCTATTACGCCACCCGCTGCACCATGGGGATACGAAGAGTAAGCTTATTGTTCAGGCTCTTCGCATTGCAATAAAACCGTTAAAGATGGTTGATAGGCACGTGGCTTAGTAGGAAAACGTTCGTATTCTTGCACGCCTTCAAGCACTTTTAACATAAAGGTATTACCACGGCACAACCTGTCTGCATGGCGAAGTAAAAACATACTTTGATTGGCAAAATGCTTATAGTCGTCTGATTGTATTTCTATTTTATAATTGCTGTCGTCAATTTTGGTTTGGTAGTAATGCACTTTATTATCAAAGTCATATGATTTTTCTTTTTCGACGGTGTCGGCCTGCGCAGTGCCTATACTCGAAAGGCCCACCAGTACGCAACTAATGATAAAGCGCGGTGAAAATAACCCTTTCATAAAATGTATCCTTTAATTTGCGAACTTAATACCCATTAAATACTCATATAAGTTCGATTTATGTACGTTAAGTCTAACACCCAAAAGAGATAATGTGATGTTCAAACAAATAAAACAGCTTTTTACAGCATTCGATGATCCAGCGCCGAGTATAGAGCCGCACGATTTAAAAACAGCGGTAGCAGCGTTGCTAATCGAAGTCATGCGTGCCGATACTAAGCTTGACCATAATGAACAACACACCCTGACTGTAACCTTAAAAAAATACTTTAATTTAACAGATTCAGAGGTTGAAGAGCTCACCACCAATGCTACAAGTAGTTTAGATGGTGCAATTGATTACTTTCAGTTTTCAAAGCAGATTAATGAACATTGCAGTGCAGCCGAGCGCATCGAAATAATAGAATTGCTGTGGCGTTTAGCCTATGCAGACGGTGAAATAGACCCTCAAGAAGAGTACGTAATACGTAAAATAGCGGGTCTATTATATGTAACGCATGTTGATTTTATCGCCGCAAAAATAGCGGCGACAAAGCAAAAGTAAAGCGTATAAGGTTACTTTAATTTGCTTGCAACACTGACTAATTGATGAGCAAGCGAAGATACTTTATCGGCTACTTCTGGGTCGCTAATTTGGCTATTGTCATCAAAAACAGAAAACGCAGACGGTACAGCAAGTTGATCGGCAAGCACTAACGAACCAATGCCGCTTAAAATATCACGTACGTGGTTTAAACCGCGTAAACCTCCTAATCCACCCGGTGAAGTAGCAAATAAGGCCACAACTTTATTACGAAACGCCGGTACTGCACCTTGCTCAGTGCGTGAAGCCCAATCTATAGCGTTTTTTAACGGCGCAGTAATAGACCCGTTATACTCTGGGCTTGCCAGTAAAATACCATCTGCAGAGCGAAGTTTGTCTTTTAAAAGCTGGGCGTCGACTGGTGTGCCTTGCGCTTCAATGTCCTCGTTAAATAGTGGAATATCTAACTCGTTTAACTGAATAACTTCTACTTCAGCACCGGCTTGCAAAGCAAAACGTGCTGCTTCATTAATAAGTTTTTGATTAAAGCTTTCTTTACGTAAGCTGCCCGCAAGCGCGATAATTTTTGGTGCTGACATGGATTTGGCCTTTTTATGTTTTAAGTTACATACCTAATGTAGCAAACTTTTACTTGTAGAAAACCCAAATAAACGCAACACTTATGTGCGTATACGCACACAAGTTAAAGGCAGGGTACATGGCAATAAAATTTGACGACTGGCAAGACGTAAAAGTGGCCTTTGAAGTGGCCCGGCTTGGCACACTTACAGCTGCAGCAGAGGCACTAAATGTACACCACAGCACGGTACTAAGACGAATTAACAGCCTTGAAAAAAAACTAGATACGCGATTGTTTCATCGCCATGCTCGTGGTTACAAGGTAACTGAAATAGGCGCTAAATTATTTGCGACAGCGCAAACAATAGATACCTCGCTCGAACAGTTACATAACGATATTGCCGCTGCCGACAGTACTTTACGCGGAAGTTTATTGCTTACTACGGTGAGTGGGTTTATGGATGTTATGGGTGATGTATGTGAGCAATTTCAGACATTACACCCACAAGTGCAGCTTGAAGTTATTTTGGAGCAAAAACGCTTGCGGCTCGATCACGGGCAAGCACATATTGCGCTTCGTGCAGGCCCTAAACCTGATGAAGGTGATTACATAGCTCAGCACTTAGCAAAGCTTACATCGGGTTTGTATGCTAACAAACGTTACATTACAAAGCATGGTATGCCTAAATCATTAGGTGATTTATTGCAGCATAATTTTGTATCCGGAGTCGCGGGATATAATGCACGGGTACCTTATTTTGCTTGGGCAGACGAAAATATTCCTGCATCGCAAATCAAATTACGTGTATCAGAAACTGCCGAGGCTACACGCGCGATTATTAAAGGCTTAGGGATTGGTGGTTTACAACATGATGTAGCAGCGCAATATAGCGATTTGGTTCCTGTGCTACATAGTGAATTAAATTGGCCCACCGATGTGTGGTTAGTGACCCATCATTTAGTGCATCGCACCGCGAAAGTACAAGCTTTTGCAGGCTTATTAAAAGCGCATTTTAATAAACTTGCTAAGTAAAAAACAGAAGGTTTCCCGATCGAGTTATTTTTTGGCAATCAGCATTTTTTATAGTTTTACAATAAAAAGGCGCACAACAATTAGTTGTACGCCGTTTTAGTTATTAAATTACTGTGCTTTACAACGTACGTTTTTAAGCTCAATAGCGAGATCTTTTTTAGGGTAATAAAGCACGCATTGCTCGCCAATAATTTGTAAAACAAATTTTTCTGACTTTATATTATGCGCACCCATAATGGGCATGCCATTGGGATCTTTACTTGTGCCATGGCTTAGTAATAGCTCACTGCGTTTGGTAAAAACGGTGTCGGCCAGTGTAACTAGCGTGCCGCCTTTAGCTTTTATAATTGCCTGTTGCAGCACAGTTATAACGCCTGGGTTAACTTCTGTTAATAACGCAGGCTTTGCAACGGCATTACTCATACTATTACACCCTCCTATACTTATTAATACAGTGAGTACCGCCAGTAATTTTACCATTATTGCTCCTCAGACAACGTAGGCCATGTTAGGTCCATGTTACCGCGAGTAAGATCATTTGGTGCGTTTAAAGGTTGCAGTTTTTCGCTAGTTGCAGCAAAGCTTGGTACATCTACTTT
Source organism: Pseudoalteromonas sp. PSi26 (assembly GCF_054960575.1). Lineage (NCBI taxonomy): Bacteria > Pseudomonadati > Pseudomonadota > Gammaproteobacteria > Alteromonadales > Pseudoalteromonadaceae > Pseudoalteromonas > Pseudoalteromonas sp. PSi26. The sequence goes on from NZ_JBHNYT010000015.1 coordinate 27,021, forward strand.
ACTATTAGCGACTGTTGTTGTGATTGGGCACTCGCCGTTATTGTCTATATGAAAAAGTGCTGTAGATAGTAACCTTTCGTTGCTATCACCAAGTTGATTATCAAAGTCATCACTAACAACACACCCTTGTACATCGGCATTAAATTGTGGTGTTGGTGTTGGGGTAAAGCCTGCGGCATATTCGCCAAAGCCTTTACTGTTAACGCCACTAAATTGAATGGTGTAGTAGGTTGTTCCACAGTTGTGTGTAGGCGTAAATCCGTATGGTTTACCACAGGTTGTGTCGCCAATAAGTACCACCTCTGCATCTATTCCCTTTAAGCCATTAATAAATGCTTCAGAGGCTGAACAGGTACCTGATGTACTTAGTACATACACTTTAGATAAGTTTAAATCAGGTAATTTATCGCCAGTACTAAAAAACGTTGAGTAATCTATTTCTTCGTCAATAAACGGAAATGGAGAATCAACAGGCTGTTTATCATTTTGTTGTGTTTGATAGTAAAAGCGGTTTTGTACATTGGCACTTCCTGCCACCATGTACGCTAGCTGCGCAGAAAGCGCTAATAAACCACCGCCGTTGTATCTAAAATCAATAACGAGTTCGTCTACGTTATCGGTTCTAAATTTATTTACTGCATCAATTAGGCCCTCTTGGGCAATACCTATATGACTATTAAACTGCATATAACCAACGCGCGTGTTATTGCTTGTTACAATCGTTTTTACATTTTGAACAGGCGTTTGCTCAATGTTTCCCGCTGTGACGTTAAATGTTTTTTCCGTGCCGTCGTTACTGCGGACAACGATTGTATGTGAATCACCGTTGGTTGGGCTAAATAAGCCTTCGTTTAAAGTATCAATCCCTGCTTGGGTATTGGTATTAATACTTACGCCATCAACTTCAAGTACGGTATCGCCTCGTTGAAAGCCAATTTGGCTTGCTGGTGAGTCATCTTCAAGGTAAGCAACACGTAAAATTCTATCGGCTGAATCTCCAATAAATGCCCAGTTAATACCATAACCAGAGGTAACGCCCGATTGTGCTTCTTGGAAGTAATCTTCAGAGGGTTCTGAAAAATGAAAGTTATCTTTTTTAGCGCCTGAATCGGTTAGTTCTTCAGTTTTCAGTTGAGCAAAATACTCAGCCACGGTATCGAACGATTCAGGGTCGTTATCAGCTATTTCGTCATACCACAGGTATGTTTCGTCGCTCCATGAGCGAAGCCATAGTTTTTCGTATAAGGCTGAACCAGCTTGGTCTGGGTATGGTTGGTTGTTATTAAACGGGTCACTACCTGTGCGCGGTGTTTCACAAAAGTTTTTAAGTTCGTCTGAAGGTTCAAATACACCGGCAGTCCATGTCGGTGTGTTACTAGTAGGTGGCGTGACAGGCGCTGGTGTAGTGTTGCTACCTCCGCCTCCACCACAACCTGTTAAAGCAAATACTGAGAGCGCGCTGATGATTGCAAGCGATAGTGTGTTGTTTTTAAACATATTCAGTACTTCCTGTAAATAAGTTGTTTAAAATACTACAACACCTGATTATTTATTCAACGTTTTGCTTTTTCTTTATGTAAATAATTGTGTCATTTTTTATCGGCAAGGCAGGATCTTATGTTTGCATATTAGCGGGAATATACCATTACATTTTTTGTACAGTATCTTTTAGTGCTAGGTCTTGCTTTTGCCACGCATTAAAAAGTTTTTGTTGTTGTTTTGAAATTTTTAAACCATAGGTTTTTTGCATATAAGCATAGGCGTCGGCAATTTGTTTACGGGCATAAAATGGTGGCTCAACAACACGTTGCTTAAAGTTTACTTTTACATCGCATTGGCCGTATTGAGTCGCGGCTTCACCTAGCATGCCAAAGCGGTAATTAGAACGGTCAGCGTTTATTTCGCCAATTACGGGGGCTAAGTTGTTTATGTCAGCTTCCATTTTTCGAAATTTTTCGCTGACTTTACGGCAGTTTTTACGCCCACCATTTTGCCAACATTGTAGTTGATGCCCAAACTCCCATGCCGATACAATATGCTCCCATTCAATACGTAAGGCGCGCTGGTTTACTTTGCCTGAGCGGGTAAATGTATTACGAGGTACATAGCCACAACCCGTTGGATCTGGCACTAGTTTTTTACCTTGTTTTTTAATATCACAACCGCAATACAGGCTTTTTGCATTGTTCGGTAGTGTTTTTATTAAGTGCTTTTTAGCAGTAGAGAAACGAGTAAAGTCTTTACTTGATACCGAAAAACAGACACAGCAAGCCAGTAAGGCCAAAATCAATCGGGTCATATCCATCACATACGTGAACTACAGGAGCGCCTAGTTTACTGGGTTAACAGGCAAACATACACTTATTTAAAACTGCGTTTAATCCTTATGTTTTGCAATAGCAGCAAAAAACCACTTAAACAAAAAAGTACACTGGTTGCTGCAAAGCTAATTAATAAAGGATTATTAAAGTTTTCACGTTCATCGTAATCCATAATATGTAGCATCCAAAAAAAGTCGAAAATTCGCCACAGTGTACTGCGCACAGTAATCACTTTGCCTGTATCTGATGACAAATAGAGGGTGGTGCTAAATGTATCGTTAAATTGTACTTGCCATACATTTTTTTTATAACCGCTTTCTCGTGGTCCTACAGCTAATAATGCGGTACTTTCGGGTTGAGCATCAATAAGTAAATGTGCGTGCGCATTAGCAATTATTTGCTGTTTATTCGGCGCTTTAAATGGTTGCCCAGTAATGCCATTAAAGCTTTGTTGGTTGTCTTTACTGGTTACAGTTATAAGTGGGGTGGATAAGAAATGTGTGAAGGTTATTTTGATCGGATTGGTTACTTTGGTTGCGATATCATCAATTGATGCGACGTAATCATGGCTTTTAAAAGGGTTGGCTAGCGTGCGTGTTGCTAGGTGTTTACCATGTACTTTTTCAAGCGGGATGGCGCTCATAACCAAACCGCCAAGCAACCAAGCTAGTATTTGTATTCCTAATAAATAGCCCAACCATTTATGAAGTTTACGTGCTGGTTTAAAAATTTTTTTCATGTGTGTTTATCATATTATTTTTAAAAGACATTTTACGCGATGGTTGAGCAAGGTGGGTGCGACAAAATGTCGCACTAATACATTAAAATAGCGTTTCAGCACAATAGCGCCAATTGTAAGCAGCAATAGCACTCTAAAATAAGAGTATTGCCATATAAAACGTCTATTTATAGGGTGTTGATTTGGTATAAAGGTAAAACTGCGTTAAAGTTTGCATGGTAACCATTAGAGGATAAATACGAGACAATGTCGGAAATTCAATTTTTAAATGTAGATCTAGAGCTTGAGTCAAAACAAGATATTAGTGTTCTGGTGGCCGATCTAAAAAAAGTCGCAACGATTTTACATTATGACAAAGACGAATACCGTCAATTAGCACGTATTGAGGTAGCTGGCGATGTAAAATCACCAGACAAAGCAATAAACCATATATGTGAGCTTATTGAATCGTGTTCACGCAATGCATTAAAGCAATGGTTAAGCTGCTCACGTAGAACGTTTGATATAGGGTTTGAGTCAGGCACATCGCCAAAGTGTTTTAATCAAGCTTTACATGCAGATACACTACTTCGTATATCTGCTATTGGCGCGGGTATGGAAATAACAATTTACCCTCTCGAGAAGTAACCTACGCTTTTCGCTCAACAACTGCTGCGGTCATTTTTGATACGCAGCACAGTTCGTTACGGCTGTTTGTGATTTTTATTTCCCAAACTGAACTACGTTTTCCAATATGAAATGCGCGTGCTGTTGCCGTTAATGTACCATTACGAGAAGCCTTTAAATGGCTTGCACTTATTTCTTGCCCAACACAGTAAAATTTTGTGAAATCGACAACAAAATTAGCAGCATAGCTGGCTACCGTTTCTGCCAGTACAACGTTAGCGCCGCCATGAACCATGCCAATAGGATTATGATGTGCAGGGATTGCAGGCATAGTTGCGACTAAGTAATCATCGCCTATCTCTGTTATTTCGATTCCCATGGTTTTCATTAGGGTACCTTGACCATTAATGCCTTCGTCCAATTGTTTACACAATGCTAATGTAATGGGTTGATGCCAAATACTCATATAGATTCCTTTAAATTTAATGAAGCAAGTTACTATTTTTATAGGCTATATTAGAAAGCCCCTAAAATGTACACGTAAGAAAGTAATTTGGCTATTTGAACGGGTAATTTAAATTTGCGATTTTTATTTAACTGTATATACTCACAGTTAAATGTACTGTATGGAAAACCAGTTGTATGCGCCCATTAACTAAACGCCAAGCTCAAATACTCGAATTAATTAAAGTGTTTATTAAAGACACTGGTATGCCGCCTACACGTGCCGAAATAGCACAAACGTTAGGGTTTAAAAGTGCAAATGCCGCTGAAGAACATTTAAAAGCCCTTGCCAAAAAAGGGGTGATTAAAATGAAACCAGGCGCAAGCCGAGGGATTCAACTTGTTGAAGAAGAGGAACCGGAGCAATTGGGTTTACCGCTTATTGGCCGAGTTGCAGCAGGTTCACCCATTTTGGCGCAAGAGCATGTTGAAAGCCACTGTAAAATTGACCCGTTAATGTTCAAACCAGCTGCTGACTTTCTACTGCGCGTAAATGGTATGAGTATGAAAGATATAGGCATTATGGATGGCGATTTACTTGCTGTGCATAAAACACAAGTGGCTGAAAATGGTCAAGTTGTGGTTGCCCGTGTTGATGACGATGTAACCGTAAAACGTATTGAAAAGGCAGGTCGTCAGGTATTACTTCATGCCGAAAATGACGAGTTTGCACCAATTAAGGTCGACCTCGAAACTGAGTCATTCAACATTGAAGGCTTAGCAGTGGGTGTTATTCGTAACGCGGACTGGATGTAGTTTTTTCTTATTTTATGAAAAGCGCACTATTTTGGTGCGTATTTTTATTTTTTTAAATTTATTTGTTTTTTATTCACACTCTTTCATTTCATCCTTAGCCCTTACTACCTCTCGATTTGAGCCATTTTTTTCTACGCTAAACTAAATCAACGCTCTACTTTTTACATATTTATTGTTTGTTTTTAATACAAAAAACTTGCATGCTGGTTAAATATTAACTAATTGTTAATGAACTGACGCTGGCAATACTCATCGCTTTTAAGTTTTGAGCACACACAATAAATTTGTTGCTAGCGCAGTGAATGCCAATTTTTATAAATAAAACGGCATTAATAAAAAAATAAAAATAACGAATTGGCGTTTAAGCCGTATGCCTCTTCGCTTTGCACTAGCAACAGCATCAAAGGAGTCGTCACATGGGTAAACTTAGTTGTACCTTGTGGCTTATATTGTGTGCTTTTCCGCAGTTAGCCTTGGCAAATAGCCAATTTAATATGCGTAAAGGCGTTACAGATATAAGTGAAAATGTTTACGAATTACACATGACCATATTTTTTATATGTTGTGTGATTGGGATAATAGTGTTTGCCATTATGCTTTGGGCACTCATTCATCATCGCAAATCTAAAGGAGCGGTTCCCGCTCAATTCCACGAAAGCACCAAAGTAGAAATTCTTTGGACAGCCATTCCATTTGTTATTTTAATTGCTATGGCAGTGCCTGCTACAAAAACCTTAATCGCTATGGAAGATGCCAGTAAAGCCGACTTAACAATTAAAGTTACAGGTTCACAGTGGAAATGGCATTATGAATACATGGGAGAAGATGTAGAGTTTTACTCAATGCTTGCAACTCCTCAGGATGAAATAACTAATTTAGCTGATAAAAACCCAAATTATTTACTTGAGGTAGACAAACCCCTCGTACTACCAATTAATCAAAAAATTCGTTTTTTAATGACCTCAGATGATGTTATCCACTCTTGGTGGGTACCAGACTTTGCCGTTAAAAAAGACGCCAATCCAGGCTTTATTAACGAAACATGGACCAACATAAACGAAGAAGGTATTTACCGAGGTCAGTGTGCCGAGCTGTGCGGTAAAGACCACGGGTTTATGCCTGTTGTAGTTGAGGCTAAATCTGAGGCTGATTTTAAAGTATGGCTTGCCGATGCTAAACAAGCTAAGCAACAAGCAGCTTTAGCTGATGCAGCTTTACTTGATCAAACATTACCTAAAGAAGAGCTAATGGAGCTGGGCGCTCAAGTATACATGGCAAGTTGTGCAGCATGTCATCAACCTACGGGGTTAGGGCTACCGGGCGTATTTCCGGCTCTAAAAGGCAGCCCAATTGTACTTGGCGATATAAAAGGTCATATAGACATACTTATTCATGGGAGCCCAGGTACGGCAATGCAATCATTTGCCAAGCAGTTATCTATAAAACAATTGGCTGCGGTTATTACTTACAAGCGCAATGCATGGGGTAACGATACCGGTGATGTTATTCAGCCTAGTGAGATTCAAGCAGCACTTGATGCCGACGCGGAGGCTAACTAATGAGTAGCATAGCAGAACAACCAAACGCCAATGAAGCGCATCATGCTCATCATCCAGCTAAAGGCTTTAAACGCTGGCTTTATACAACAAATCATAAAGATATTGGTAGCTTATATTTAATATTTTCGCTGACCATGTTTTTAATTGGTGGCGCCATGGCTATGGTGATCAGGGCCGAACTATTTCAGCCTGGGTTGCAGTTGGTCGATCCCCACTTTTTTAATCAAATGACTACAGTTCACGGTTTAATAATGGTGTTTGGCGCCGTTATGCCTGCCTTTACGGGATTAGCCAATTGGATGATACCGTTAATGATAGGTGCGCCAGATATGGCATTACCTAGAATGAATAACTGGAGTTTTTGGATTTTACCTTTCGCATTTTTAATTTTGCTTGCGTCTTTATTTATGCCTGGAGGGGGTCCTGCTTTTGGCTGGACCTTCTATGCTCCGCTTTCAACCACATACAGTAACGACAATACTGCCTTGTTTGTATTTGCTGTGCACATAATGGGCATTAGCTCGATTATGGGGGCTATTAACGTGGTGGTTACTATAGTTAACTTACGCGCTCCTGGTATGACGTGGATGAAACTCCCTCTGTTTGTATGGACATGGCTAATAACGGCATTTTTGCTCATTGCTGTTATGCCCGTTTTGGCAGGGGCGGTGACCATGGTTTTAACCGATAAATATTTTGCGACTAGCTTTTTTGACGCTGCCGGTGGTGGCGATCCGGTGATGTTCCAGCATATATTTTGGTTTTTTGGCCACCCCGAAGTTTACATCATGATTTTGCCAGCCTTTGGTATCATTTCAACTATAGTGCCTACTTTTTCGCGTAAAAAGCTATTTGGTTATGCATCTATGGTTTATGCCACGTCATCTATAGCACTGCTAAGCTTTATTGTGTGGGCGCATCACATGTTTACCACCGGTATGCCGGTAGCTGCAGAGCTATTTTTTATGTACTCCACAATGCTGATATCGGTACCTACCGGCGTGAAAGTATTTAATTGGGTAGCCACCATGTGGCGCGGTTCGATTAGCTTTGAAGTCCCTATGATGTTCAGCATTGCCTTTATAGTGTTGTTTACATTAGGTGGTTTTTCAGGGTTGATGCTTGCTATTACCCCCGCCGACTTTCAATACCACGATACTTATTTTGTAGTGGCTCATTTTCATTATGTATTAGTGACTGGAGCAGTATTTTCTATCATGGCTGGTGCTTATTACTGGCTGCCCAAATGGACCGGCAATATGTTTAATATCACGTTGGCTAAATGGCACTTTTGGTTGTCGTTAGTCAGTGTAAATGTGCTGTTTTTCCCAATGCATTTTGTGGGGTTAGCTGGTATGCCTCGTCGTATTCCGGACTATGCACTGCAATTTGCAGACTTCAACGCAATTATAAGTATTGGTGGCTTTGCATTTGGTTTATCTCAACTGTTGTTTGTGGTGGTTGTTTTTAAATGTGCCAGAGGTGGCGAAAAAGTCCCTGCTAAAGTTTGGGATGGTGCAGAAGGTTTAGAGTGGGAAGTTGAATCCCCTGCGCCATACCACACTTTTTCAACACCACCGGAAATTAAGTAATGACACATGCACCACTTCTTAAGCGCTTAATACTTATCAGCATAGGTATGTTTGCGTTTGCGTTTGCGTTAGTACCGTTATACGACGTGTTTTGTGATTTAACAGGGCTTAATGGGAAGCCATCGTTAGAGCAAGCACAACAAAGTACTATGGTTCAGCAAACAAGGGACGTCAGCGTGAGTTTTACTACCCATGCGCAAAGTGGTGCACCTTTTGAAGTGAAATCAAAAGAGTACAGTGTGGTTGTAAAACCCGGAGAAATGCGAGAAGTCGTTTTTAGCGCAAAAAATAGTAGTGAACTCGATAAAGTTATGCAGGCAGTACCGTCTGTTTCACCAGGCAAAGCGGCAAAATATTTACACAAAATGGCCTGCTTTTGCTTTGATCAACAACCCCTAAAAGCGGGAGAAGAGCTCGAATTTAAATTGCTTTTTTATGTTGATACAGCGCTTCCAGGTGATGTTGAAGAGCTAACTTTGTCTTACACCGTATTTGATATTAGTGAGCAACTAGTTGCCAGTAATAACTAGCAACAAACACTAGTGCGAAACTAGGAGCAAGTAAAATGAATCAAGAACATGAGCATTATTACGTACCAGAGCAAAGCCCGTGGCCCATTGTAGGGGCGGTTGCGTTGTTTTTTATCGCCGTAGGCGCAGGCTTAACTGTTATGGAGGTTGGAAAAGAAGGAGGTAGCGGTGTTTATTTGCTTTATGCCGGTATAGCCGTTCTTTTATATATGTTATTTGGCTGGTTTAAAAATGTTATACACGAGTCAGGCCAAGGGTTGTACTCAGCACAAATGGATCGTTCTTTTCGACAAGGCATGAGTTGGTTTATTTTTTCTGAGGTTATGTTTTTTATGGCCTTTTTTGGTGCGTTATTTTACGCGCGTATGATTTCGGTGCCTTGGTTGGGGGGCGCGGGTAACAACGCTATGACCAATGAGGTTTTGTGGCCTACTTTTGAAGCTATGTGGCCTTTAGTTGTTACACCTTCCGGTGATACAACCCAAGCTATGGGGTGGCAAGGGCTACCATTAATTAATACCTTAATTTTAATCGCGTCATCAGTTACGTTGCATTTTGCCCATGTCGCAATGGAAAACAATAAACGCAAACCACTTAAAGTATTTTTAGGGCTTACGGTGCTATTAGGTGTGTGCTTTTTAGCATTGCAAGTAGAAGAATATGTTCATGCATATAACGACCTAAACTTAACATTAGATGCCGGTGTTTACGGGAATACATTCTTTTTGCTTACTGGCTTTCATGGCATGCATGTCACGCTTGGAGCCGTACTTTTATTTGTTATTTTAATACGAATATTAAAAGGGCATTTTACAAAAGAAAAGCACTTTGCATTTCAAGCTGCTGCTTGGTATTGGCATTTTGTTGATGTGGTATGGCTGTGCTTATTTGTATTTGTATATGTGCTGTAACGTTTATGGGCGAACTGTTTGCCTTTATAAAACCGAGCTTAACTGCTGCAATTGCAACCACTAATACAATAACCGAAAACAACACTCGGCGACCTAAAAAATGAGACATAGGTCGTCCGTTTGTTTTCCCTGACACCATAATAAATAACGCTCTAAATAAGTTAAAAAGTATAAACATTAACAACAGTACAATAATAATTTTAATAATCACTGAGTTGACCCTTTATGCAAGTAGTTTTAAGGCACAAACAAAAGCTTAGTTCAATAATCACAATTTGTATGGTTGTGGTTGTTGTGCTGGTATGTGTGCGCCTAGGTTTTTGGCAATTAGAACGAGGTGAAAAAAAACAGCAACAGCTCACTGCCATTGCTCAAATACAAACTCATGGTGTTATGAGTTGGTCGCAGTTGCTTAATTTACCAAAGCAGTGGAATAAAACCGGCGTCTTAGTTGAGCTTAAAGGGACACTTTTAAGCGAACATTACTGGTTGTTAGATAATCAAGTATATAACGGACAAGTGGGTTACGACCTACTCGCCCTGTTAAAACCAAATAATGATATGCGTGCAGTATTGGTTAATTTAGGTTGGGTGAGAGCCCCACTATCACGGAATATTTTACCTACAGTAGTTATTCCCCAAGGTGAGTTTACGGTCAAAGCACAAATTAAAGAGAATAACCTCAGTAGTTTTACCCTAGAAGATAAGACTTCGAGTGGTGATCTGCCCAAACGCATTCAATCAATCGACTTAAGCTTTATACAATCACAAACTAATTTCCCATTGGTTAACTTTATGGCTTACCGCCAAGGTGAGGGTGATGAAATTGCGATACCGCATTACGAAGCGGTTGTAATGAGCCCACAAAAACATAACGCCTATGCAGTGCAGTGGTTTTTAATCGCCTTTGCATGTGTTGTTGTAGCCATTTTTGCGAGTAAAAAAAGGAATAAAAATGAAAAATAAACCCCTTTTATTGTTTGTAACCTGTTGTGCTATTCCTTTGCTTTTAGCTTATGGTGCGCTCAAATTTGATTGGTTACCCAGTGCGGTTACAAATCATGGTGAATTTCTAGATGAAGAAATAAAACTAGAAAACTGGCAACAAAATAACCCTAAACAATGGACGATAGCGCTTAATTATTCGAGTGAGTGCAGTGCGTCATGTAACGAGCAACTTGAGGCGCTTAATAATCTTTACATAGCACTAGGTAAAAACCAAGGCAAGGTAGATATGGCTGTTATGGGGAGCCCTTCACAAGCAGACTTACCATGGAAAAAAATGGCCCAGCAAGCAAGCTTGACCCCCGCAAGTTTGTATTTAATTGATCATATGGGGCTTGTGGTACTTGAGTACCCATACAAAGCAAAGCCTCAAGAAAACCGCTTAGTTCAAAAAGGGCTATTAAAGGATTTAAAAAAACTACTTAATTATTCTCGTTCAAGCTAATCCGTTTAGTGTGAGGTTAAAGATGTACAAAAATTATAAGAATTGGGTTTTATTGACCGGACTTTTTGCCTTAGTTGTTGTTGCATTAGGTGCTTACACTCGTTTGAGTGATGCAGGACTGGGTTGCCCAGACTGGCCAGGGTGTTACGGTTTTTTAACGGTTCCTAAACACGAAGCTGATATTGCTTTAGCGACACAAAGTTACCCTGACATGGTGTTTGAAAAAGCGAAAGCCTGGAAAGAAATGATTCATAGGTATTTTGCAGGCACCTTAGGGCTGATGATCTTAGCGTTGTTTATTGTTGCTTTTTTAAAGCGCCAATTTCCAACTACCCCATTGAGGCTAACATCTTTGTTGTTATTGCTTGTTGTGTTTCAGGCTGCATTAGGAATGTGGACTGTCACTATGAATCTGCAGCCACTTATTGTAATGGGGCATTTGCTAGGTGGCTTTAGTATTTTATCGTTGATTACTTTGCTGTATTTAAGGTTAACAGCAAAACCCATTATGGGGGGAGATGAGGGCGCTAAGCGGTACTTCGGGTTGAGTTTGATTGCGCTTTTTGTATTGGTTTTGCAAATAGCGTTGGGGGGTTGGCTTGCGGCTAATTACGCAGCACCACACTGTAATGGTTTACCTTTATGCGATTACGCTCAGCCTTTTTCATTGAGTAGTGTTTTTCAATTACCGTTTGAGCACAGCAACTACGAGTTTGGTGTGCTGTCACAGCAAGCAAGAATGTCCATCCATTTATTACACCGCATTTGGGCATTAGTGACCTGCATCGTATTGGCGCTTGTTATGTGGAAAATTTACAGCCACGCTTATTCTCAAAAAATTAAAAGCTGCGTAATAGCGGTATTGGTCACTTTATTTTGCCAAATTAGCTTAGGGCTTATTTTGGTACATTGGCACTTTCCGTTAGGGGTTGCACTGGCGCATAACTTAATGGCTGCCATACTGTTATTAAGTATGGTTAGGTTGTGTTATTACCTAAAATCACGCTCATAAAGGAGAAATATAATGGCACTAACAATTAACAAAAAAATAATACAGCCTGTACATACTCAATCACTTAGCTTGCGTGCTTACGACTTATTACAAGATTACTTAGCCATCAGTAAATTTAAAGTAGTGGCTATGTTGGTTTTAACAGCTTGGGTTGGATTAGCACTGGCCCCTGATGTTGGACGCGGAATAGGCGTTCAAGTTATTAGCTTATTAGGAATAGGCCTGTTGTCTGCTGCCGCTGCCGTTATTAACCATGTAGTGGATAGCGAAATAGACTCTAAAATGGCAAGAACGCGTCATCGCCCTGTTGCTAAAGGGCGTTTAAGTAAAACACATGCATTAACGTTTGCGGCAAGTATTGGTATCGCTGGTTTTATCATGCTTCTGGTGTGGGCTAATACGCTTACAGCAATATTAACGTTATTTGCATTAGTGGGTTATGCCTTTATTTATACGTCATTTTTAAAACGTGCGACACCTCAAAATATTGTAATAGGCGGACTTGCTGGAGCGATGCCGCCATTGCTTGGTTGGGTATCTGAAACAAACCAAATGGCAGCAGCGCCGTGGTTGCTTGTCATGATTATATTTACCTGGACCCCACCTCATTTTTGGGCTTTAGCCATTGCTCGAAAAAGTGATTACGAGCGTGCAAAAATTCCAATGCTGCCGGTAACCCATGGTATCGACTTTTGTAAAACATGTGTGGTTGCATACTCAGTTTTATTGGCCTTAGTGTGTGTGATGCCATACTTAATTGGTATGTCAGGAGGTATTTACTTAGTTGGAGCTTGTGCGCTAAATAGTGTGTTTATGTACAAAGCCATTAAGTTAAAATTTGCAGCTAATAACGACAAGGCTATGGATTTATTTCGTTTTTCGATAGTGCATTTAATGGTACTCTTCGTGATCTTATTTATAGATAAATGGCTCCCTTTATGAAGCGATTATGGCTTTTAGTAATTGTTATTTTAAGTTTATTCTTATCAGCGTGCTCAAGTGAAAATGATCCTCAAAATTTAAATGCACTTGTTTATGAAGACGCTAAATCACTTTCGGATTTTACGTTAAAAAATCAGCACGGCGAACCAGTGACAAAAGAACAATTTAAAGGGCAATGGAATTTAGTGTTTTTAGGGTACACAAGTTGTCCTGATATTTGCCCGTTAACATTGGCTAAGTTAAACGCAGTTTATAAAGAGCTGGAAGCTGATTACCCATTACAAATATGGTTTGTGTCGGTCGATCCAAACAGAGATACAGCAGAAAAACGAAAACAATATATAGATTACTTTAACCCCAATTTTTTGGCTGTTTCTGGGCAGCACAAAGATCTTTTTCCAGTAGTGAGAGAGCTTGGCCTAATTTACGCAATTAGTGATACAACAGAAGCTGATTATGCGGTTGATCATAGCGCATCAGTTGCGTTGGTTGATGATACTGGAGCGCTAAGAGCTATTTTTAAACCTGAGTTTAAGCAAGGCAGTGTGCCGCTTATAAATTCAACTCAATTAATGCAAGAGTTTAAAGTTATTGCAAACTACTACTAAAAACTGACTTTTTAAATTTTCATGTATTTTAAGGGGGTTTTAGGCTCCCTTTTTTGTTTTTTCATTCCTGTTTATAAATTTATTAAACTTTTTTTTGACCCTTTTATGGCAATTTTAACAACTAGAGCTAAGCTTTTGTTATGAATTGAAATGAAAGGGATTACACAATTTTAAATGTTAAAACTTCCAAGCGAACTTGTGATTACCCAAGTTGAAACGCTCCACCAAGACTTACTACAAGAACTCAATAGCAACGACGATATCAGTCTTGATATTAGCGATGTAGTGTCTGCAGATACTGCATCTATTCAGCTGTTATGTGCGCTTCAAAAACACTTACTTACCATCCAACACAAAATTATATGGGTCGGCAGTAGTGCAGCATTAGCACATACCATAAATCAGCTTGGCTTAAGTCATTATTTAACAATCGAAAGAAATAGTTAGAGGTTTATATGAAAAAAATCTTAGCAGTTGATGATTCAGCATCAATGCGTCAGATGGTGAGCTTTACCTTAAAAACCGCAGGCTTTGATGTAACAGAGGCCAAAGACGGCAGTGAGGCATTGGCTATTGCTAAGCAGCAAGGTTTTGATGCGGTTATTTCAGATGTAAACATGCCCATTATGGATGGTATTACATTAATTCGAGAGCTACGTACATTACCCGATTATAAATTTACGCCATTACTTATGCTAACAACCGAGTCGGGCTTAGAAAAAAAGGTAGAAGGTAAAGCGGCTGGTGCAACAGGCTGGATAGTAAAGCCATTTAATCCTGAGCAGTTACTAGCGGTGATTAAAAAGGTTATTCGTTAGTCAAGGAGCGCAAAGTGAGTATAGATTTAAGTCAATTTTTTGAAGTTTTCTTTGAAGAGAGTTTTGAAGGCCTCGATACCATGGAAGCTGAGCTTTTAAACTTAGTACCCGGTGAGGAAGACTTAGAAACTATTAACACTATTTTTAGAGCCGCTCATTCAATAAAAGGGGGAAGTGGGACATTTGGTTTTTCATCGGTGTCTGATTTTACTCATGTACTTGAAACCTTACTGGACCAAATTCGTCAAGGCGAGCGCACCCTGACAACCGAGCACGTTAATTTATTACTTAAAGCGGTTGATTGCCTTCGTTCGTTACTGGCTGGATTGCAGGCAGAGCAAGAGCCCGACTTAACTGAAGCCGATACTCTACGAGCACAATTTGAAGAAGTGCTAGGAATAAATAGCACAACGCAAGAGTCCAGCATTCAAACGTCTGATAATCAGTCTGATAGCGATACATACCAAATAGACTTTAAGCCTCATCATCACTTATTTAAAACAGGTAATGAACCACTCATTATGATTAGTGAGCTTGAGCAGTTAGGCGAGTTAGATACCACCGTTTTTTATGATGAAGTCCCTGAAATAACCAATTTGAGTAGTGATGAGTGCTTTTTACATTGGCGTTTTTTCTTAAATACCAGCCATGGTGAAAGCGCAATTAAAGAGGTGTTCGAATGGGTTGAAGATGATGCTGATATTACCATTGAACCGTGTGGCGGCCTGTTTACTGATGAGTTACCCGCTCCTGAAAATGACAGTAGTACAGTAGCTCAAGAGCCATTAATCCAAGAGCCAGAGCCAAAGCAGGCGGAACAAGCTAAGCCCATAAAGCCAACCTCTGCTAATACTAATAAAAAATCAACAACACCCGAGTCGACTTCTATTCGCGTTGGGATTGATAAAGTTGACTCATTAATAAACATGGTGGGTGAGCTTGTTATTACTCAAGCTATGCTTAATCAACTTAGCGAGCAAGACATTACGCCAGCAACAATTACGGCATTGCAAGAAGGTTTAGCGCAACTTGCGCACAACACTCGCGATTTACAAGAAAACGTAATGCGTATCCGCATGTTGCCTATTAATTTTGTATTTAGCCGTTTCCCACGTTTGGTTCGCGACATTGCGCAAAAGCTAAATAAACAGGTTGAATTAAAGCTGATAGGCGAGCAAACCGAATTAGACAAAACCGTGATGGAAAAAATTTCTGATCCTATGGTTCATCTGGTTAGAAACTCATTAGATCATGGCCTAGAAACGGTTGAGGAAAGACTGCAAGCCGGAAAAGATCCTGTAGGAACGGTCACTTTAAATGCATTTCACCAAGGTGGAAATATTGTTATTGAAATAATGGATGATGGGCAAGGGCTAAACACTAAAAAAATTCAAGAAAAAGCCATTGCTAATGGACTGATCTCTGCCGACAACCATCTTAGCAATGAGGAAATAAACGAGCTTATATTTATGCCTGGTTTTTCCACTATGGATGAAGTGAGTGACTTATCTGGCCGTGGTGTTGGTATGGATGTCGTTAAGCGTAATATTCAGTCATTAAATGGTTCTGTAGAGGTTACATCCGCGCCTGGTGTAGGATCAACGTTTACAATTAGATTACCACTTACACTGGCTATTTTAGATGGCCAATTAGTTAAAGTGGCCCAGCATACTTATATTATTCCGCTTATTTCTATTGTTGAATCGCTGCAAATCGATATTGCCAAGGTAAGCCGTGTAGGCAAAAACCTAGACGTACTTAGATTGCGTGATGAATACATTCCAATTTTAAGGCTCTACGATATTTTCAATCATGATAACGCCATTGAATCTCTCGATAAAACCTTACTTGTCGTAGTAGAAACTGACAACCAAAAGGTGGGTTTATTGGTAGATGACCTCCTATCGCAACAACAGGTTGTTATTAAAAGTTTAGAGGCAAATTATCAAAAAGTGGATGGTATATCCGGTGCGACTATTTTGGGCGAGGGACGGGTTTCATTGATAGTTGATATAAGCGGGTTGATAAAGCTTTCAGGTTTAAAAAAGCCGGGCAGCCAAGAGTTGAGTATTGAGTCGCAAGCTGCTTTGGAGGCGTTATGATTTCGGAGCTAAATCTGCAGCAGCAAAAGGGCGTGAAACAGTTTTTAACATTCATTATGGCTGATGAAGAGTACGGCGTAGATATTTTAACTGTGCAAGAAATTCGTAGCTGGGAGGAAATAACCGTTTTACCCAACGCTCCCGAATTTGTAAAAGGCGTTATAAATTTGCGTGGCACCATAGTGCCGATTATTGATTTAAGGCTGCGATTTGGTTTGCCCAGTATAGAGTATGGGCCGCTTACAGTGGTAATTGTAGTAAAAATAGAGTTTGAGCACGACAGTAAAATTATTGGTATTACCGTTGATGCCGTTTCTGAGGTTTACAGTATTTCAGAGCAAGACGCCAAAGCGGTACCAAGTATTTCAGAAACAAATAACGACGATTATGTGGCAGGGTTAGTTAACGTGGGTGAAAAAATGGTGGCGTTAATCGACTTGCAAAAAACAATGAATATTTAGAGTCAGTATTTGCTAAATAAAGTAAAAATAACTTAAAGGTGGTGATGAGCATGGGATGGTTTAGTAATCCAAAACAGTCTGAATCAAATAATGATTTAATTGTAAGCGCATTAAATAAGTCATTAGCTGTGATTGAGTTTGAGCCAAGCGGTAAAATAATTACCGCTAATGCTAATTTTCTTCGCGTAATGGAATATCAACTAGAAGAGATTCAAGGCCAGCATCACTCTTTATTTGTTGATAATACCGAGGCCCAAGGGAGTGACTACACACATTTTTGGGTACGATTAAACAGCGGCGAATTTATATCTCAAGAATTTAGGCGTTTTACCAAAAGCGGTAAGGAGGTTTGGATTCAGGCCACTTATAACCCAATTATAAACTCCCAGGGGCAAGTTATTAAGGTTGTAAAATTTGCGACGGATATAACACCACAAAAACTCGCTGCAGCAGAGGCAAGAGGGCAAATTAATGCAATTAGTAAGTCTCAAGCAGTAATAGAGTTTAATTTAGACGGCACTATTATTGATGCAAACGATAATTTTTTAAATACGTTGGGGTATCAGCTTAACGACATTATAGGGCAGCACCACCGATTATTTGTTACACCTGAACACGCAAATAGTGATGAATATAAAGCTTTTTGGGCTAAGTTAGGGCGCGGTGAATTTGACTCGGGTGAATATTTAAGAATAGGTAAACAAGGTCAGGAAGTTTGGATTCAGGCCTCTTATAACCCAATCTATGATATGAATGGCAAGCCATTTAAAGTAATTAAATACGCATCAGATATAACAGCTCAAAAAGAGTTAGAAAAATCTTCACGCAAAGCTGCAGACCTAGCTAGCGCCTTAAAAGTATGCCAAGCAAATGTAATGATTGCAGATCAAGACCTTAATATTGTATTTGTAAACGAGCGCGTGCAAGACATGCTAAAAGCGCGTGAAAAAGACCTAAAAACCGTATTGCCACATTTTTCTGTTGATAATTTAGTGGGGACTTGTGTTGATGATTTTCATAAAAAGCCGTCGCATCAACGAGAATTACTAAAAAATTTAGATAAACCTTACAAAGCAGAGCTGCGTTTAGCGGGGCTGATTTTTACATTAATAGCGACGCCATGGTACAGCCAAGAAGGAAAGAAACTCGGTACCATTGTTGAGTGGGACGATATTACTGAAAAGGTTGCTAAAGCTGACGCAGAGCGTGCTATAGCGCAAGAAAACCTTCGTGTGCGCCAAGCACTTGATACTGTCGCGACTAATACCATGATTGCAGATTCATCAAATGTCATTGTGTACATGAATAAAGCTGTTAGAAATATGATGCGTATTGCTGAAAATGACCTTCGAAAAGACTTACCTAATTTTGATAGCAAAAATCTACTTAATCAAAATATTGATGTATTTCATAAAAACCCAGCGCACCAACAAAACCTACTAGCAACGTTAAAAGATACTTACAGCACGCAAATAAAGGTTGGTGGACGCACATTTGGGTTGGTTGCAAACCCAATAATAACCCCAGAGCAAGAGAGAATTGGCACCGTTGTAGAGTGGGAAGATCGAACCGCAGAAGTTGCAATAGAAAGAGAAATAGCGCAATTAGTGAGTGCTGCAGGAGAGGGGGACCTCGATACGCGTGTAATGGAAGAGGGTAAAGAAGGGTTCTTTTTACGCTTGGCACAAGGGTTAAACAGTTTAGTTAAAATTGTTGACGATGCGGTCGCAGATACCGGCAATATGCTAGATGCCTTGGCAACTGGCGACCTATCTAAGCGAATTGAAAAAGAATACAAAGGCTCGTTTGATAAATTAAAACGCGATGCAAACACCACTGCAGATAAATTAACGGAGGTTATTAATCGTATAAGCTCATCAGCGACCTTAGTGGCCAGTGGCGCAGAGGAAATTTCTCAGGGGAACGCAGATTTAAGTCAGCGCACGGAAGAGCAAGCTTCATCATTGGAAGAAACCGCCTCAAGCATGGAAGAAATGACGAGTACAGTCCGTCAAAATGCAGACAATGCTAAAGTGGCAAATACACTCGCAGAAGAAACATGCGATAAAGCGATTCAAGGTGGTGAAGTGGTTAATCGCGCTGTGACGAGTATGTCGGCAATTAATGAATCGAGTAAAAAGATTGCAGACATCATTGGTGTGATTGACGAAATTGCATTTCAAACTAACTTGCTTGCACTTAATGCGGCCGTTGAAGCAGCTAGAGCGGGAGAGCAAGGGCGTGGTTTTGCGGTGGTCGCGGGTGAGGTGCGTAATTTAGCTCAGCGCTCTGCAGGTGCAGCAAAAGAAATTAAAGAGCTGATAAGAGATAGTGTAGGTAAAGTGGCAGATGGCTCTCAGCTTGTTAATGAATCAGGTGCAACGCTTAAAGAAATTGTGGTGTCGGTACAAAAAGTGACGCAAATGATTTCAGATATTACAGAGGCGTCTGAAGAGCAAAGTGCAGGTATAGAGCAAGTAAATAAAGCTATATCTCAAATGGATGAAATGACCCAGCAAAACGCAGCCTTAGTTGAAGAAGCGTCGGCTGCAGGTGAATCAATGGCTGAGCAAGCAAATGAAATGCGCAGACTTCTTAATTTCTTTTCACTGGGTCAGCAAGACATGGCTATTATGTCGCCCACAATGAATACCCCAAGCTTAGCTCACAAATCACAAAGTAATGCAGTACAAAGCAAGCCAAGAGGCGATAATTTTATTGACTCGGCAGACGAGTGGGAAGAATTTTAATTATTTGATTACAGGCCTTATTGGAAAAGCGCTCAATAAGGCCACACTCACTACTATGTATGAGAGCTGCTAATGAAAGAGTTTTTGTGTACCGATCGCGATTTTAAAGACATTGCCAATTTAGTTTACAACGCTTGCGGTATTGTATTGGGCGATCATAAACGTGAAATGGTGTACTCACGTTTAGCAAGGCGGATAAGAGCGCTAAAATTAAACGACTTTAAAGCCTACTTAGCCTACTTAGATACGCATAAAGACCAAGAGTTTGATGCGTTTATAAATGCAATTACCACTAATTTAACGTCTTTTTTTCGTGAAGTTCATCATTTTGAATTTATTAAATCTGAGCTTATACCTAACTTAATAAAGGCGAACAAAGACACCAAGCGGGTCAGAATATGGTCTGCAGGCTGCTCAACAGGAGAAGAGCCCTACAGCTTAGCAATGACGCTAAATAATGCATTTCCAAGTAATTGGGATGTAAAGATTTTAGCCACCGATTTAGATTCTAACGTGTTAGAAAAAGCGCAAAAAGGTGTGTATACCGCGGCAAACGTAAATGGCTTAGATGCCACTCATCTAAAGCGTTGGTTTTTAAAAAGTAAAGATGGCGAACACTATAAAGTGAAAGACACGCTGCGTGAGCGTATTTCTTTTAAGCGCTTAAACCTATTGCAAGACTGGCCAATGAAAGGGCCGTTTGATCTTATTTTATGCCGCAACGTGGTTATTTATTTTGATAAAGAAACGAAAGATCATTTATTTAAACGCTATGCAAATATTCTAAGCGATCACGGTTACTTATTTTTAGGTCACTCAGAGAGTATGGGTAAAGAGCACTCAAATTATAAAAATTTAGGAAAAACTATGTATCAACTGAGAGCACATGCAGGCTGAATTTAGAAGTGTTTTGCCCAGTTTTGAACACATTAAGCGTTACTGGGATTCAGGAAGAAATCATATAGTTGCCAAAGTGCTTCCAGGAGAATTTTATGTATCTAAAAATAATGAATTGATTTCAACGGTACTTGGCTCATGTATTGCGGCCTGTGTTTACGATGAAGTGTTAGGTATTGGCGGGATGAATCATTTTATGCTGCCGATACAAAAAGGCGTAGAGCTTAAAAGTGCACACGGCTTAAACTGCCGTTATGGTAATTGGGCTATGGAATACCTAATTAATGAAGTATTAAAAAACGGTGCGTCTCGTCATAATTTAAAAATTAAGCTATTTGGTGGCGGAAAAATAATTAGTGCAATGACAGATATTGGGCTGGGTAATATTAGTTTTGCTACCGCCTATGTCAAAGAAGAAGCCTTAAATTTAGTGGCCCATGATATGGGCGGCCCGTGGCCTAGAAAAATATTTTTTCATCCACAAACGGGTAAAGTGTATATGAAAAAACTTAAAAAATTACATAATGATACCATTGAAAAGCGCGAAGTACGTTATTTGCAAAACCTTAAAAAGCAAGAAGTGGTATCGAATATAGAGTTGTTTTAGGAGTCGCTATGATAAATGTATTAATAATCGATGACTCCCCTTTAATTAGAGGGTTGCTTACAGAAATACTGCAACAAGCTAACGACATTAACGTAGTGGGCTGTGCTGAAGATCCATACCAAGCACGCGAAATGATAAAAAAACTTAATCCCGATGTACTTACCTTAGACGTAGAAATGCCAAAAATGGATGGGATTAGCTTTTTAAAAAACCTAATGCGCCTAAGACCTATGCCTGTTGTTATGATTTCTACGCTTACGCAGAAGGGGTCGCCCATTACATTAGAGGCGTTAGAGCTAGGTGCTGTGGATTTTATTGCTAAGCCAACAAGTAACGTAAGAGCCCAGCTGAGTCATTACGCGTCACTGGTTCAACAAAAGGTGAGAATTGCGGCAGGTGCACGAATACGCAGCTTTAAAAAAGCGCCACCCGATACAAAACCTATAAGTTCAGAGACTGAATTTTTATTAAATAAAGTGATTGCAATTGGTGCATCTACCGGGGGTACCGAGGCAATAAAAGAAGTACTAATAAAAATGCCAGTTAATTGCCCGCCTATTGTTATTACTCAGCATATTCCTCCCGTATTTAGTGCCTCGTTTGCTGAGCGTATGGATAGAACATGCTTAATTAATGTGAAAGAGGCACAACATGGCGACAAGCTAAGCCCAGGTTGGGCTTATATTGCCCCCGGCGGGCTTCATTTAAGTGTAAAAAAGCGAGGAATTGCTTTGTATTGCCAGCTCGACGATGGTGAGCCTGTAAATCGGCATAAACCAGCCGTTGACGTACTATTTGATTCGCTTGTAGATTGTGGATCAAAAAATGTAGTGGCAACAATACTCACAGGAATGGGCGCTGATGGGGCTAAAGGACTGTTAGCACTTAAGCAAAACGGCGCGTACACGTTAGCGCAAGATGAATACTCGTCAGTTGTGTGGGGAATGCCTAAAGCCGCTATTGATTTAAATGCAGCCAATGAAGTGGCCGCACTTGATAAAATGGCTGAGCGATTATTAAGCCAAGCAGTTAAACCTAGCTAAATAAATAGGAATCTCAAAGTTATAGAATAACCCAAGGCTGAGAAAACCAATAATAGCTGTTCGGTTTTTTAATTGAAGGCGCTGTACAATTAAAGCGTGAACGGCCTTTGTTCAGTTTTTTAGGTGATGTTACTTCTACGGTGTTATCAGTCACCCAGTTCAAGTTTGCTTTGCCTATCCCCGACACATAACAAGCCAGTTGAGACTTGTTAAAATCATCAACTTGAAACCCAATAGTTAACGCAGGTGGATTTTGCTTTGTTACGCTATTCTCATAGCTTAATTGAGTAATATTAAATGCTTGAGAATTTAATTTGGTTGCCAGTGTTTTTATGTCGCTATAAACGCCAGATGCAGGAAAGCGAGGTAATCGACTGAAGTTGGAGTGTTTATTTAGAGCACCAGAATGCTGGCCAATGCCTATATAGCCAAGCTCTGTCACTAAAGCTTGTAACTCGTTATCAAATTCTCCGTAGGGGTAGGCTAAATACTTAAAGTCGTGGCCTATTTCATCTTTTATACGTTGTTGTGAATGAACAATATCTTGGGTGATACGTTCTTTCCATTGCGTGTTAGTTTCACCGTCAAGTTTTACATGTAAATAGTCATGCTGTGCGGTGTGGTTACTTATAAGTGCACCTTTTTTGCTCAGTTCTTTAAGTTTATCCCAACCCATCACATAGCGTTTACCTTCGTCTATGAGTTTAGGGTTAACAAAAATTGTGTATGGATAGCCAAACTTTTCGAGTATTGGAGCGGCTTGATCATAATTATTGTTGTAACCATCATCAAACGTGATGGCGACGGTTTTATCAGGTAAGGTATGGCCTTGCTTTAAAGCATCAAGTAGTTCATTTAAGGCAATAACATTAAAATTATTATTTTTTAAATAGTTTAGATGCTCTGTGAATGTCTCTTCGCTCACACTAGTGACCGCCGGCAGGGTTTCACTTACATGGTGGTACTGTAAAATAACACCAGCATGAGCACGTAAAGATAACCCAATAAGAGTCAATAAAACTAAATGAAACAATTTCTTATACATAATAAAGCACACCATAAAAGCTTGCTGTTGTTAGCAGGACCAATGATATTATCAAATATCACCGTGCCACTGTTAGGAATAGTTGATACCGCGGTCATTGGCCATTTAGGCAGTGCTCATTATTTGGCCGGTATTGCGTTGGGCTCAGCCGTTATCTCCATTTTATTTTGGCTCGCGGGTTTTTTAAGAATGAGCACGACCGGCATGGTTGCACAAGCCTATGGCCAAAATGACTTAACCCAGCTAGCGGCTTTACTCAAACGAAGCCTATTACTTGCCAGCATAGTGGCATTATTTCTTATTGCTATATCTCCTTTAATCAAACATGCCATAGCGTTTTTATCAGACGCAAATAATGCGGTGCTAAGCGAAGCCTACACTTATTTTAGTATTCGAATTTTTAGCGCGCCAGCGGCATTATGTAATTTGGTTTTACTGGGCTGGATGCTAGGCGTCCATTATGGACGAGGGCCTTTTTACCTATTGTTGGTGACAAATAGTGTAAATATTGTGCTCGATATTTATTTTGTTGTTTTTTTAGATTGGGCTGTTGCAGGCGCTGCATGGGCATCGTTAATCGCTGATTATACTGCGCTAGTATTTGCGCTGTTTTTGGTTACTAAACTCGCAAAAAAACAAGGTGTAGTATTGAGCACTCCGCACTGGTTTAGCTTTAAAAAAATGGCAGGGTTATTAAGTTTAAATCGCGATATTTTTATTCGGTCTTTAATACTTCAGTTGTGCTTTAGCTTTATGACTTTTTATGGTGCGCGTATAGGCGAAACAACCCTTGCAGCGAATGCCGTGCTACTAAATTTTTTGATGTTAGTTAGTTTTGCGTTAGATGGCATAGCCTATGCCAGTGAGGCTAAAGTAGGCCAAGCTAAAGGTCAGCAAAGTGTAAGTAAAATACAACTGTGGGTAAAAATAAGTGTATTTTGGGGGATGTTGTTTGGCGTGGTTTATAGCCTGTTTTTTGCTTTGTTTGGTGCACATATAATTACGCTACTGACCAACGTACCTGAGGTTATTAATGAGGCTACGCAATATTTACCGTGGGTAATTGCTTTGCCATTATTAGCAATGAGCTGTTTTTTATTTGATGGTGTATTTGTTGGTTTAACCCGTGCTAAGGATATGCGAAATAGTATGTTGCTTTCGGCAGCTGTTGGGTTTTTTGGTGTGTTTTGGGTGTTTATTGATTGGCAAAATAATGGGTTATGGCTTGCGATGAGCTGCTTTATGCTAATGCGTGGAGTTACATTAATAATTAAATATCAAAAACTTAAGGCTAATAATCAACTGCTAGATTAAGGTTTATTTCCATAGCTCTGGATCGTGATATTTTGGCCCTATGTCTTTAATTACTTGCGAAAAGCGATTGGCAAAAATGCCACTGTAGCCCCAAAAAGCAAAAAATAGCGCAGGTATTAAAATTAAAACACCAATAATTTGCAAACTATAATGGCTATAGTAACCCGCAAAAATAAAAATCACGGCTAGCACAAACAGTGCTACGCCGCGAAAAAACCGCTTTAAACTTAGCTTAGGGTTGCTCCCTAAGCGGTATATAAGAGGTTTTAGCATTTACTTGGCTTAATAGTAAGAGTGCTCGCCAGCTTCGTGATCAGTAATGTCTGCAACACCTGTGATCTCGTCAAACTTAGCAATCATTTCTTTTTCGATGCCTTCTTTTAACGTTACATCGATCATAGAACAGCCATTACAACCGCCACCAAACTGAAGCACTGCAACGCCAGCAGCTGTAATTTCTACTAGGCTTACTTGGCCGCCATGGTTAGCTAGTTGTGGGTTTACTTCTGTTTCAAGCATGTGCTGAACACGTTCGTTTAATGATGCATCATCACCAATTTTACGTGCTTTTGCATTAGGTGCTTTAAGCGTTAGCTGAGTACCCATTTTATCGGTAACAAAATCAATTTCAGCTTCTTCTAAAAAAGGAGCACTTTCAGCATCAACAACGGCATCAAATCCGTTAAAATTTAAGCGAATATCGTTGTCTTCAACGGCGTCTTCTGGACAATAAGAAACACCACACTCGGCTTGTGATGTACCAGGGTTTACAACAAAAACGCGAATATTGGTCTGTTGTGATTGATCTGCTAATAGTTTAGCAAAATGTGCTTGTGCTGTTTCGGAAATAGAAATCATAAAAACGGCTTTATACCTGACTAAATTACTCGGATACTGCATATCATACTCCGCTCATCGTGTTGCGGCTAGTGTTGAGCGTAAAAAGTTGGCATCTATTTTAAGCAATGCTAGCGTGCAATTAACAAACATTTTTAGAGTGATCTATATGCGTTTATTAATAACAATAATGGTGGTAATGCTGAGCTTTTCAAGTGTAGCAAAACCGCTTTCATACTATTTTGAAGACGATGTTGTATTCGATCCAACCATCCCTACGCCAGAAGAAGTATTGGGTTATCAAGTTGGTGAGTGGCATGTAAGGCACGACCAGCTCGTACGCTACATGGAAGTACTTGCTCAAAAGAGTGACAGAATAAACTTTGAGATAATTGGCCGCACACACGAGCAACGACCACTAGTAATGCTAACGATTACAGCGCCAAATAAGTTAACTCAAATAGAGCAAATACGCCAAGCGCACTTGGCTCGCTTGGGCAATAACAGCAAAAAAGCAAAAGATGAACCTGCAGTCGTGTGGATGGGCTACAGTGTGCACGGTAACGAATCATCGGGTAGTAATGCATCGCTCTTAACGGCTTATTACCTAGCTGCAGCACAAGGTGATGAAATAAATAACCTATTAAATAACACCGTTATTTTACTCGACCCATCACTAAACCCCGACGGACTTGCACGTTTTGCTAATTGGGCAAACAGTAATCGCGGCATGAATTTGTCGTCAGATCCAAAAACTCGCGAGCATACCGAAAATTGGCCAAGCAGCCGCACTAATCATTATTGGTTTGATTTAAACCGAGATTGGCTATTGCTACAGCACCCTGAATCGCGTGCGCGTATTGCAAAATTTCATCAGTGGAAACCAAATGTACTCACTGACTTTCATGAAATGGGCCCAAACAGCAGCTACTTTTTTCAGCCGGGTATTCCAAGTAGAAAGCACCCAATTACGCCAATTGAAAACGTAACATTAACCAAAGCAATTGCTAATTATCATGCCAAAACATTAGATGAAAATAATGCCCTGTATTTTACAGAAGAAAGCTTTGACGATTTTTACTACGGTAAAGGTTCAACTTATCCCGATGTGAATGGGGGGATTGGTATTTTATTTGAGCAAGCAAGCTCTCGTGGCCATATACAAGAGACCATTAATGGCCCTTTAACGTTTCCATTTACTATAAAAAATCAGCTACTAACGAGCTTATCTACCTTTAAAGCGGCGGTCGAAAACCGCCAAGCGTTGCTTGACTATCAAGCTAAATTTTATAATCAAGCAACAGAGCTTGCTAGTGATGAAAACTTTACGGGTTACGTGGTTGAAGGTGCAAAAGACAGCACCCGCATTACCGACTTTTTAGCGCTATTAAAACAACATAAAGTAAAGGCATTTGAGCTTACTAAACCATTAAAAGCAGGTGGCATAAACTTTACTACTAACAGCTACTACGTCCCTTTAGCTCAGCCCCAATATCGTTTAGTTAAAGCGATATTTAGCGAGCAGAAGAACTTTGCAGATAATACATTTTACGATGTATCTGGCTGGACATTAGCGCATGCATTCAATCTACCTTTTGCAAAAGTAAAAAGTAACTGGGGGCTGGGCGTTGCAGACACACCTTGGAGTAACAAACCTAAAGCGCCCTTAGCAAGTTTAGAGTCTGCGTACGCGTTTGGTTTTGCATGGGACGACTACTTAGCGCCTAAAATGCTAAATACATTATTAAAGCAAGGTATAAAAGCACGAGTAGCACTGAGTGCCTTAACGGCCAAATCAAGCGCAGGCGACATAAATTTTGAGCCAGGGAGTATTATTATTCCGGCTGGTTTACAAACACAGCAAAACTGGATTGCTTTGTTAAACACGGCACAAAGTGCATTTGGCATTGCTATAAAACCCATTACAACAGGCTTAACCAGTAAAGGTGCTGATTTGGGCTCACGCTCTATGGCAGTCGTTAAAGCACCTAAGGTATTACTGATTGGCGGGCAAGGTACTAGCCAATACGAAGTAGGTGAAGTGTGGTATTACCTAGATAGGTTTGTAGGTGTTGCCCCCACGATTGTTGAAATGACGCGTTTAAGCTCGCTTGAGCTTAGTGATTATAGCCATATTGTGCTGGCCCACGGCAATTACACTAGCTTAACGGATGCAGAAAAAGTAGCGATTAAAAGCTGGGTAAGAAAAGGCGGGGTTATTTGGGGTCATAAAGGCGGCGCTAAATTTTTAGTCGACCAGCAGCTACTTAAAGCAAATTATTTATCGCGAGAGGATTTAGCTGGTGCTTTCAAAACTGAAGGCCTCAGCTATGGCGATAAAGATCATCTAGCGGGGCGTCAGCGTATTGCTGGGGCTATTTTTAACACTAGCGTGGATTTAACGCACCCATTAACCTTCTCACTCACGCGCGACACCTTACCGGTATTTAAAAACAGTACATGGTTACTTGAAGCGTCAGATGCCCCTTTTGTAAATGTACTAACCTACACAAAACGCCCGTTGTTAGCTGGCTTTACTGACTCTGTAAATGTAGAACAAGTAGCTGAAGGCGCAGGTTTAATAGCACATTCGTACGGACGCGGCAGTGTTATTGCTATGACCGACAACCCCGTATTTAGAGGTTACTGGTATGGTACAAGTCGATTGCTTAGCAATGCACTGTTTTTAGGCCATACATTCCGCGCAAGTGGTCAGTAACATAAATTAACTAAATTGGCGTTAAACAGGTTGTGAATGCCCACACTTGTTTAGCGCCGGCCTTCTTTAAAGCCTGAGTTGCGGCATTTAATGTTGCGCCGGTTGTCATTATGTCATCAACAATAGCGACTGTTTTACCGTTCATATCTTCAGTACATATAAATGCATTGGTTAGATTTTTAATACGTTTTGCTTTAGTGAGCTGCGATTGCGCATGGGTTTTTTTATTACGAATAAGCGCATTACTTAAAACAACGCGAGAGCGTAAACAAGGGTGCCATACTTGGCTTACTTGATTAAAACCTCGTTTTAAAAATCGGCTTTTATGCAAAGGTAAAATTATAAATAAATCAGGTGATTGCGTACTACATGTAAAAAATGCATTGAGCTGCTTGTTTACAACCTGCTGAAGTGCTTTTTTATAATGTATTTGGTTACTAAATTTAAGTTGAGTTAGCCACTGCTCAAATGGAGGGCGGTAAAAAGCGCAGGCAAATAACCTGTCAAATTCGCAGTTAGGAAACATATCAACAATATCGGGTCGGTGAAGTAAATTTGGGTGTTTAGTTACATCTAGTAATGCTAAATCTTCTAAGCAATATTCACATAAACCTAGGCTTGCACTTACAGGGCTTTTGCACTGTACGCAATACGACGGGAACAGCCAGTTAAACAGACCTTTCATGAGATAGTGCCTTCCATTGCAATCATCTTTTTAAACGTTATTATGAGCCTAAGTTTGGTTAAGAATATGCAAATATGCAAAAAGAGTTAGTACTTTTACATGGTTGGGGAATGAATCAAGGCGTTTGGCAACTTATACAGCCAGCGCTTGAAAACTTATATACAGGACAAGTGCGTAGCCTTGATTTACCAGGGTTTGGCAATAGCGCAACCACATTACCAACCCCGTATAATTTGCATGATGCCGCTATGCAATTAAGCGAACAGTTAAAACCTCATTCTATTTTAATGGGGTGGTCTTTAGGTGGTTTGTTTGCTTTATACATTGCAAAGCATTGGCCTGAAAAAGTAGCGAAGGTTATTTTAGTGGCATCTACGCCTTATTTTGCAGAGCAGGATGAATGGCCGGGAATTAGTGAAAAAGTACTAACTCAGTTTAAAGACCAATTGGTTAATCATAGAGAAAAAACCATTGAACGCTTTTTGGCTATTCAGGCTATGGGAAGTGAGTCAGCCAGAGATGACATAAAGCAGCTTAAACAATTGCTAAATCAATATTCAACACCCAATAATGAGGCGTTAGCCGCCGGTTTAGATATTCTACAAAATGACGATTTACGCGATTTATTTGCAGCGTGTCCGGTAAAAATTATGGGTATATTTGGTCGCTTAGATGCATTAGTGCCGTATAAAGCAATAGCTAAAATGTCAGTACTAAATACTGAGTTTGAATACCAAGTAATAGATAAAGCCTCTCATGCTCCGTTTATTTCTCACAAAAATGAGTTTTTATCTATTGTTAAATCAATGCTTTAAAAATGCGACGATAATTGCGCACCGTAAAGCTTTATTTTGCGCACAAACTGAGCGATAATTAAACAATATTTAAGTGGTGGAGGTTTACCATGTCAATCGGATCTGTATTTAATAATGGTGTTGAAGGGTTTAACCGTGCAAGCCAAGGTATTGAAAAGGCCAGCGCAGAAATCAACCGTGCCAGTATAGAACAGCAAGACGATGCGCAACTTGCACAACAGCGACAGTTAGTTGCAGCAACGCCGGACGAAGCAGTAACAGCACCGGTTGCTCAGCCTGCGCGTATTGACGAATCACTTGTTAACCTAAAAGTTGAAGAATTTAACGCTAAAGCTAATGCGCAAACAATTCAAACAGCTGATGACGTACTAGGTACATTAGTCGACATTAAAGTGTAATTTAATGAATATTGTCACGCCATTTCCATCAATTAATATAAACACAGCCAATGTTTATACGGAAACCGCTCGGCGTGACAACCAACTGCGGGAAGTGATCCCTGCTCCGTCTGCAAATAGCGCAAGTAATACCGAAACCAAAGCACAAAGCGATGCTGAAAAAGCCAAATTACCAGGTAATAATGAGGGTGCAACGTATAGTGCATCGGGTAAGTTAGCTGACGAAAAAGTCGTTCAAGCACGTGATGATGAAAACGCCGAGAATCCTGACAGCTCTGAAGAGCAAAAAGCGCAGCAACAAGAGTCTGAACAAGAACAGCAAGTTTTAGAGCAAGAGCAGCAGCAAATAAAAGAGCTAAAAGCGCGTGATACAGAAGTGCGTATTCACGAACAAGCCCATGCTTCTGTGGGTGGTAAATACGCGGGTGCGCCAAGTTACGAATACCAGCGTGGCCCCGACGGCACTAACTATGCAGTAGGCGGCGAGGTACAAATTGACGTTGCTGAAATTCCAGGTGATCCCCAAGCAACCATAGAAAAAATGCAAACGGTTAGAGCCGCAGCCCTAGCTCCTGCCGAGCCTTCGGGTGCTGATCGATCAATAGCGGCAGATGCGACTCAAAAGCTGGTAGCAGCTCAGGCTGAACTTGCAGCGCCTCAAAATGAAGAAGACGACAGTGCTGAAAACAATAGCAAAGCGTCATTCACAAGCAGTGAAACGCAAGAAACTAAAACGGCTGAAAGTGAAGAGCAAACACGAGATGCTGACGTAGAAGCACGCGCAGGACGAATTGCTAATTTTTATCAAATGGCAACTTCGCCATCCACACAAAGTGGTTTTTCAGCAATCTCTTAGCAATAGACTTAACACCGACTATTAAACTCTCCTCAATAAATTACTTTTAATGCTTACTGATTTGAATTGAATAAAAAAACCGCTTTCGCGGTTTTTTTATTTTAAAGCGTAGAGCGCTTTCCGGTTTTTACTTAAAAGCTAAATGGCCAGCTATTTTTTTACTTTGGCATTCGCAAATGCATCGGCAAACGCGTTACCCATAACCGCATTACCGTTATCGCGTTTAGGTTTAGCAGCTTTTGGCTGCGCGTTGCTAGTACGCGGCTGTTGTTTTTGTGCAGCAGGGGCTGGTTTGTTGCTGGTGTCTATTTCGTCGTTTAAACGCATGGTAAAGCTAATACGTTTACGCGAGGCATCAACTTCCACTACTTTAACTTTTACAATGTCGCCCGCTTTAACTACTTCGCGAGGATCAGATATAAACTTATTAGTAATCGCCGAAATATGCACTAACCCATCTTGGTGAACACCCACATCTACAAACGCACCAAAGTTAGCAACGTTCGATACAACACCTTCTAAAATCATGCCTGGTTTTAGGTCACTTATTTTCTCTACACCCGCTTTAAACTCAGCCGTTTTAAACTCTGGACGGGGATCGCGACCCGGCTTATCAAGCTCAGCAATAATATCGGTAACCGTAGGTAAACCAAATTTTTCGTTGGTGTAGTCGTTAGCAACAAGCTTGTTTAAAAATTCGCTGTTACCAATTAATGTGGTTACTTCCGCGTTGTTTTTTTCGCAAATTTGCTTAACAACAGGGTAGGCTTCAGGGTGAACTGATGAGTTATCAAGCGGGTCGCTGCCATTGTTTATTCGTAAAAAACCAGCAGCTTGTTCAAATGCTTTTGGTCCTAAACGTTCAACCTTTTTCAGCTCGCTGCGTTTTGAAAATGACCCATTAGAATCGCGGTAATTTACAATGTTTTGCGCTAAGGTTTTGTTTAACCCTGATACACGTGTAAGTAAAGGAACCGACGCCATATTTAAATCAACACCTACCGAGTTTACACAGTCTTCCACAACCGCGGTGAGTGTTTGCCCCAGTTGGCTTTGTGATACATCGTGTTGATATTGCCCTACACCAATTGATTTAGGCTCTATTTTAACAAGCTCAGCAAGTGGGTCTTGCAAGCGACGTGCAATCGATACCGCGCCACGTAAAGATACATCTAAGTCAGGAAATTCGTTAGCTGCAAATTCAGATGCCGAATAAACCGACGCGCCTGCTTCGCTCACCATAATTTTATTTAGTTTTAATTCGGTGTTTGCTTTCATCAGCTCAGCAACCAATTTGTCTGACTCGCGCGACGCTGTACCGTTACCAATGGCAATAAGTTCTACTTTGTGTTGGCGGCAAAGTTGCTCTAATGTACGCAGCGACTTATCCCAATGATTTTGCGGGGCATGAGGGAAAATAGTTTGCGTAGTTAGCAGTTTACCTGTGCTGTCTACAACAGCAATTTTGCAACCGGTACGTAAACCGGGATCAAGTCCAAGTGTTGTGCGTGGACCTGCAGGTGCCGCCATTAGTAAGTCTTTTAAGTTTTTAGCAAATACATCAATAGCGCCTGCTTCTGCTTTTTCGCGCATGGCTGCAAAAAACTCGTTTTCTAAGTGTAAGCCTAGTTTAATTTTCCACGCCCATTGCACCACGCTTAAAAGCCAAGCACTCGCTGTTTGGTCGGTAATATTTAAGCGGTAGTGCTGTGCAATCATGTTTGCACAAAGTTGAGCAGGGTTTTCAGAACTTGGCTCTGGGTTCACATTTAATTGAAGTATACCTTCGTTGCGAGCTCGCAGCATAGCTAAAGCACGATGAGAAGGAACTTTGGTAAGTAACTCTTGATGATCAAAGTAATCGCGATATTTAGTGCCCGCTTGTTCTTGACCTTTAATTACCGTGCTTTGGATTGCACCGTTTTGGCTTATGTGACTTCTTAATTTAGCGAGTAATTTTGCATCTTCAGCAAAACGCTCCATTAAAATAAACTTAGCACCATCAAGCACGGCTTTTATGTCATTAAAACCATTTTCGGCATTAATGTACTGCTCAGCGTGTTGCTCAGGGTTTAAACTCGCGTCGGTAAATAACGCATCGGCTAGGGGCTCTATGCCTGCTTCTATGGCTATTTGGCCTTTGGTGCGGCGCTTTGCTTTATAGGGAAGATATAAATCTTCGAGTTCTGTTTTACTTTGCGCGCTAGTGATGTCGGCTTTAAGCTCTGCGGTGAGCTTTTTTTGAGATTCAATGGTCGATAAAATAAAGCTACGACGTTCTTCAAGTTCTCGAAGGTAAGATAAGCGCTGCTCTAGCAAGCGTAATTGAGTGTCATCTAAACCGCCGGTGACTTCTTTTCTGTAGCGGGCAATAAAGGGAACTGTTGCGCCTTCATCAAGTAATTTTGTTGCAGCAACAACTTGTTGTTGTTGTGCATTTAGCTCACTGGCTAAACGTGCAGAGATATCGCTCATGCAAAAACCTTTTTAAACAAAAAATAAGACCAGAAATAAATATCTGGGTCGGCTAATTGCTTGAATAATATCACATGAAGTTGTAATAAAAAGCTCTTAAAGCAAGCTATTTAACTTGCTTTAAGACGGTTGCTTTGGTTGAGACAGTTAAGCGATAAAACAGCCTCTAATGAGGGTGGTCTACGCTTTCTAGTACGTCGCTAAACGAGTTGGCAATTGGGCTAATATGCAGCGGAATATGCAATGTTTTAGCTATTTGGCGAGCTGAAATTAATCCACATATTTCGTTATTAGCTGTTGTGACTAATAAAAACATCGACCCTTGATGCTCCATTGTTTGCAAAGCATCGCCCACACAGGCATAACTTAAGCTTTGCATGCTGACACCCATTAGCTGGTTTATTGGTGTCATTATATGGCGAAGGCTTACTTCATTTCGTGGTGCATTTAAACGTTGAGCAATAATAGTAATTTTAGCGCTTTGTAAATCAGCACTTGAAACAATACCTATTAGCTTGTGGTCATCATCTATCACCAATACAAAGTCAGACTGCTGGCTGCTCGTTTGTTTTAGCGCATCAGCGATTGTTGTTTCGTGATGTGCTCGAACAGGTGTTTTTTGCGTAAAGTTATTCACCATTTTTAAAGCGGGTGAGGCTAAATCGATTAACGGTTGATTGTCAGCAAATGGTTTTGCAATAACCCCATGAGAGATATTTTGGGTACGTAATTCTTTAAAGTTAGACATAATATCCACCTATTAGTTAAAAATTTAATTAAATTGAAAGTAATAAATTAAATTAAATAACAGGGGGCCCACGTTGGTAAGCAGTGCTAAACGGTCTACTAAAAGATGAACTCTTATAAAAAGAGTGAGCGCCTTTAGGGAGTGGTTGAGCTGCTTTAAGGGAAGTGACATCAACAAATGAATCTTCGTCAAAGTCAGGGGTTGCCTGATCGGGAATATCCAGGGCAATTAAATTATTTAAAACGGTTGGGTGTTCTAGGTTGGTGTGTTGGTTGCTGGCATGCAAAGTCAAACTCACACTCATAAAAAGTGCAAACAATACGGCATTACTAAATATGCGCTGTACTACGTTTGACATAACCATTACAACCTTTGCTAATCTCACATTAAAATTATGTGCGAGCTATTTATATATAGCCTAATGCCAAAATTTAAACAATCAAAAGTTAATATGATCTGAATCAAATACTACTTAGCCGTTTTTTGATACTCAATTGAGTTTATGTACCATTCTTTTTTTCCCTGCGGGGTCATTACTACAAAATCGTCATCAACTTGTTTTTTAATAAGCGCCCGGGCCATGGGTGAATCGATAGAAATATAGTCTTTTCTGTCGTAAATTTCGTCTGGACCGACAATTCTGAACTTTTTTATATCGCCTTGTTCATTTTCTATTTCGACCCACGCGCCAAAAAATACTTTTCCGTCTTGCACGGGGGAGTAATCAATAATATTTAAATCGGGAATACGCTTTCGCAAATAGCGAACACGTCGGTCTATTTGGCGCAGCAGTCGCTTATTATATTGATAGTCGGCGTTTTCAGAGCGATCACCTAAGCTTGCTGCCCAGCTGACTATTTTTGTTACTTCAGGGCGTTTTACATTCCACAGGTGGTCGTGTTCTTGTTGCAGTTGCAAATAGCCTTCACGGGTAATTAAATTTGTTTTCATCGACTTTTAATTATTAGCTTCAATGATGGGCACGGTAATAAACTTAGAAAAATTTGTCGAGCTTAAAGTGTTTAAAGCAGCCATTATTGTTGTTTGAAATGTTCAGTAACAATCTAAGGCCGTAATTAGTTTTTGATTATTTGGTTTTTCATTTATATTAATACTTAATTGGATATAAAAATAAGAAACAGGTAATGGGACACGAAACGACAAAAGTATTGGTTGTAGACGACGATATGCGCTTACGCAGCTTATTGGAGCGTTATTTAGTAGAGCAAGGTTTTATTGTAAGAACCGCTGCAAACTCAGAGCAAATGGATAGGCTTTTAGAGCGCGAAAACTTTCACTTAATGGTGCTCGACTTAATGCTTCCCGGTGAAGATGGCTTATCTATTTGCCGTAGGTTACGCCAAAAAGAAAACGAAATTCCTATTGTTATGCTCACCGCAAAGGGCGACGAAGTCGACCGTATCATTGGTTTAGAGCTTGGCGCAGATGATTACATTCCAAAGCCATTTAATCCTCGTGAGTTACTTGCGCGCATTAAAGCCATATTACGCCGCCGCGCTAAAGAAGTGCCAGGTGCGCCCGCCGCAGAAGAAAACCTAATTGCCTTTGGTAAATTTACGCTTAATTTAGCCACTCGTGAAATGAGCGAAGGCGATAAAACAATATCGCTAACCAGTGGCGAGTTTGCCGTACTTAAAGCGCTTGTGTCACACCCAAGAGAGCCGCTTAGCCGCGATAAACTCATGAACTTAGCGCGTGGCCGAGATTACAGTGCCCTAGAGCGCAGTATTGATGTGCAAGTGTCGCGCCTTCGCCGCATGATTGAAATAGATGCGGCTAACCCGCGTTATATTCAAACCGTGTGGGGATTAGGGTACGTGTTTGTTCCTGACGGTGAAAAGTAGTTTTTATGGGATTTTTTCCACGTAGCGCGTTTGGGCAAACTGTATTTTTGGTCGCGGCGTTATTACTTATAAACCAAGTTGTATCTTACGTAACAGTTAGTTTATATGTTGTAAAACCCACCATAGAGCAAGTTAACTTAATGCTTGCTAAGCAAGTTAAAACCGTTTTTATTGACTGGGAAGACGGTATAGAAATAAACGACGACTTATCAGAAAAGTTTTTTGAAATAACCGGTATTGATGTCATGACCCAGCGCGAAGCCATGCGCCAAGGGCTTGGTCAAACCCGTGAGTACCCGATGCTTTCACGTAGTATGTCTGCGCAGTTAAATGGCTCGGCGAGAGTGCGTATTACGCAAACTGGCCCACTTGTTTATTGGATAGAGGCCCCGCAAGCGCCTGGCTATTGGGTTAAAATTCCGCTTTCAGGGTATCAAGAAAACAACCTCGAATTTTTAACGTTTTACTTATCAAGTATTGGCTTTTTGAGTGTACTAGGTGGTTGGTTATTTGCACGCCACCTAAACCGCCCGCTTAAAGCACTGCAACAAGCGGCTGTAAAAGTGGGTAAAGGCGATTTTAGCACCAAGCTAGAAGAGGAAGGCTCTACTGAAGTAATAGAAGTGACGCGTGCGTTTAACCAAATGTCGCGCGGTATTGCTGCCCTTGAAAACGACCGGCGTTTACTTATGGCGGGTGTGTCTCACGATTTACGCACACCACTCACACGTATTCGTTTAGCAACCGAGATGATGAGCGATCAAGACGAGTATCTTCGCGAAGGGATTATTTACGATATTGAAGATATGAACGGTATTATCGATCAATTTATTGAATATTTACGTCACCACAAACGCGAAGAACTCAGTTGTGAAGATATAAACGCGTTAGTGGGTGAAGTCGTTAATTGCGAGTTAAAGCATCAGCGTTCTATTACCTTTAAAAGTAACCCTAGTATAGAGAGTATTCCGCTCAGCAGCGTGGCTATAAAGCGTGTTGTAACTAACATGATTGAAAATGCAATTCGTTATTCTGACGGCGATATAGAGGTACTTAGTTATTATAACTCCAATAAAAAGTATGTGGTCATTGCGGTAAACGATAATGGCCCAGGTATTCCTGAAAGTGAATTAGAGTCAGTATTTGAACCGTTTAAGCAAGGTGATGCTGCGCGAGGCAGTGAGGGTAGTGGCCTAGGCCTTGCCATTATTAAGCGCATTGTTGATATGCACGACGGCAAAGTAAAACTTGAAAACCGGCCTGAAGGCGGCTTAAGTGCACAAATTTATCTGCCTATAAAAATACAAAACTCTGCACAGTAACCTGTGCGGAGTTTTGTATTTGTAACACTTATATATCTGTAAAACTGATATAACCGTTGAGCTTAAAGTGCTTTAAAGCGGATGGCAGTGCCGCCGCTGGTGGCAAGTGTTAGTGTTAGCTTGTCGTTTGCGGTCACCATGCGTTTTTGGATACTTAAATCGTACGGGTTGTTTTTCCATTCGGCGTTTTTACCATCTTGGTATATATGCGCTTCAAACTTTTTACCTTTTTCTAAAAAGTCGAGTTTTACCTCAATAGTGCGGGCTTTTTCGTCAGTGACTGCACCTAAGTACCAATCGTTTCCTGAGTATTTATCGCGTTTTCGTTCTTTACGGGCAAATACAATAAAGTCGCCCACCTCGCCATCAAGCGCAATACTTTGCTGCCAATCGGTTGGTACATCTTGAATAAATTGAAATGCATCAGGCTTAGCTAAGTAGTTTTTAGGTAGGTCGGCAGCCATTTGAATCGGACTATACAGCACAACATAAAGTGCAAGTTGCTTGGCAAGCGTTGTTTGTGGGCGGTTTGTATCATCGCCTAAGCCATTAAAGCTCATATCAAATATACCGGGGGTAAAGTCCATTGGCCCTGCCAGCATACGGGTAAACGCAAGCATAGGGATATGCTCTGGCGGGTTAGGCGGTGTGCCCCATGCATTAAACTCTTGCCCACGTGCGCCTTCGCGCGCAATCCAGTTGGGGTAGGTACGGCGCAGGCCAGTGTCTTTTATAGGTTCGTGAGTGTTAATACTAATTTTATGTTTAGCAGCGAGCTTTACGTTATAAAGGTATTCGTTAACCATAAATTGACCGTCGTGCCACTCATGGCGGGCAATGCCGTTTTTATCTATGCGTTTTATGTTTCCGCCATCGGCCACATAGCCCGTTTTAACTTGGCTTACGTTTGACTTTTCGTATAGGGCAAAGGCATCTTCCATTTGATTGCGATAGTTAGTTACGTTGCCTGAGGTTTCGTGGTGGCCAATTAACTGCACCCCTTTTTGCTTACCGTAGCGGGTAAGCTCCTCAATATCAAAGTCGTCGTAGGGTTGTGTAAAACTAAATACATCGCCATTAAAAAACCAGTCGCCATCCCAGCCTATGTTCCACCCTTCTACTAACACGCCGTCAAAGCCATATTCTGCGGCAAAGTCCATGTAGTATTTGGTTGTTTGAGTTGTAGCACCGTGTTTTTCACCACTGCCCCATGTTTGCGTATTTATGTGCATCCCCCACCAAATACCGACGTATTTCCCCGGTTTTACCCACGAAACATCACCTAATTTATTTGGCTCATTAAGGTTTAAAATGATATCGGAGTTAATCAGGTCGACCGCTTTGCTGCCTATTTGAATTGTACGCCACGGTGTATTAAATGCGCCTTGCTTTTTTACTGCAATGCCGTCAGACCACGGTGTTAAGTCAGCTTGAAAAATACCTGGTCGACGCTGGTTAAGGGTCATACCTGCATAATCGACAAGGGCTGCTTCGTGAATGCTAACGTGAACGCCCTCTTTGTTTTTAAACGTAAAAGGGGTGTGTACTAAGGGAGCGTCGTTAACTGGGCTGGTGTTATAAACATATTCGTAACGGTTCCAGCCTCGGGCTGGGATCCACCACGCTGTTGCACTTTGGCTATCGGCAATGGCAAATTCGGTAAGTTCTTTTGTGATTTCTATATTTTCAAAACCGGGTTGTTTAGGTATTTCGTACCTAAACCCTATACCGTTGTTAAACGCTCTAAATTTAACGGTAAATACGCCGCCTTGTGGTTTTTTAAATGTAACGGCAACTTCGTTATGATTGTCGGTAACGGTTTGTCGCTCGCCCCAGGGCTGTTGCCACTGGGTATTTTGTGTGTTTTTTTGTGTATGGGTTATTTTAAAGCCTTCGCTAAAAGGGGCTTGTTGTTTAAATTTAAACCCCAGTGCGGAGCTATTAATAACCGGTTTGTTTTTAAAGTCGATTGAATAGCTTGGGGTCGTTAATTCGTCAGAAATAGTTATTTTAATATTGCCGTTGGGCGATTGTAATGTGGCTGTTTGTGCAAAACAGCTGCCCGAAAAAGCGAAAAGCAAAAGTGCTGATATTCTCATTTAAGAGATCCTTACTGTGTCAGTGTGACTTATCAGAATAAAGGCTGTTGTTAACAAATACGAATATCTACATACGTATTCATTTATCAATAAAATAGAAAGAAATAAGTTACCTAATAGGTCTATACTGTAAATAATTTGAAAAATAAGAATAGTAAGATGATGTTCAAATATTTAACGTTAATGACTGCCATGCTGTTAACGTGGCAGGTACAAGCAGTTTCTATCACGATTAACAATAATAAAAATGAGCCTATGGCTAACGCCGTGGTGTGGCTGACTTCTGATGCGCTTTCTAGTCAACCCAGCCAAGCAGATACACTTTATTCTATGGTGCAAAAGGATAGGGAGTTTACGCCGCGTATTTTAGTTGTACCACAAAATGCAAAAGTGGAATTTCCGAACGCCGATTCAATTTTGCATCATGTGTATTCGTTTTCTGAGGCAAAAACGTTCGAATTAAAGTTATATAAGGAACAACCCAAGGCGCCATTAGTGTTTGATCAAACCGGTGTTGTTGAGTTGGGATGTAACATTCATGACTGGATGCTTGGTTATATTGTGGTTGTTGATAGCCCTATTTTTGCTATTACCGATAACAGCGGACATGTAAATTTAACCGTAGAGCCAGGCGAGTACACCCTTAATGTGTGGCATTCAGGGTTTGGCGATATAAGTCATGTTGAGTCTAAAAAAGTAACCATAGGGCAAGCTCCATTTATATATAAAATTAAACAAGCGATAACTGAGCAGTTTGATTTTGCTACGGATGAATTTGATGACTATTAACCACATGCTTAAATATGCGGTTGTGAGTGGTGTGTTTTTATTTAGCGCGTCAATCAGTGCACAGGTTAAGGGGCTGCTACAAGTACGTGCAGTTCAAGGTGATGCGCTAAAAAGTTTTCAAGAAGGAGGCACCGGCTTATACCGACACGATGCTAAAAACGATGGCTTTTTATTATCGCAAGGCATTATTGACGTGCGCGCCGATTTAGCAACAAGTTGGTCTGCTCATGGGGTGTTAAACGTTAATCAGGACCCTGATGTAGGTTTAGGTTTAACACAAGCCTATTTTACATATAAACCATTAACTAGTAGCGCTTATAAGTGGCATGTACGAGTGGGTGGGTTTTATCCGCTAATGTCGTTAGAGAACCCAGATATTGGCTGGACATCTCCTTACAACTATACCAATTCAGCAATTAATAGTTGGATAGGTGAAGAGCTTAGAACCGTTGGCGCAGAGGTAACAATAAAACGCCCCGCTAAACGTTTTAACAGCCCGCATAGTTTTAGTTTAGTGGGGGCAACATTTAAAGGTAACGACCCTACAGGCACGTTACTATCTTGGCGTGGCTTTGCCATGCACGACAGGCAAACTACATTTAACGAAGGTATTAGGTTCGCACCCGTTGCGGCACTTGATGACTTTTCACTGCGTTGGCAGGCAAATCAGGTTTTACCATTTGAAGAAGTTGATGGGCGCTTTGGTTATTACCTAGGTGCACACTGGGATTATTTAAAACAATCACAATTTAGAGTTTATTATTATGACAATAATGGCGATCCAACTAAACTGAACATTAGCTCAGGACAATATGCATGGCATACACGTTTTACCAGTGCTGCATGGTTATATAAATTTAATAATAAAACGCGTTTTATAACACAGGTACTAAGCGGTAAAACCGAAATGGGGCATAGCAAATTAATAGATAACGACTTTTACAGCCATTATTTAATGCTAAGCCATAAAGAAGGTAAACATAGAATATCGTTGCGGTACGATTACTTTAAAGTAACCGATAACGACACGACGGTATTTGACCCAAATGCAAGCAATGGCGAAGGGGTAACAGCCTCTTGGCGTTACGCGTTTAGCAAACATGGTCAAATTGGTATTGAAGGCTCAGCACTAAAAAGTTTTGTAGACAATAGAGCTGCAATGGGGCTGCAGCAGAGAGCTTCGCAGCAGCAAGTAATGATTAACACGCAATGGAAGTTTTAGGTTTTATCAACCTACTGCAATTTTAGGTTTAATTTGTAAGAGGCGTTTAGGGTCTTGTAGGATGATAAAATGAATTTGCATAGTATTCGCGTTAAAGTGTCGTTTCCGATAGTTGTTTTAGGGCTTGCCATACTCTCGTTAATTGTGGGGTATACCTACTTAATAACCTTACAAAAAAATGCACTTGATGTGCAGTCTGAAAAATTTATTAAGGCGCTGTCTCTTGCTTTAAACGCAGACCGCGACCTATATCAAGCTAAAGTGGCCGAATTAAATTTAGTAACTAGTTCAAAAAATACAGAAAAGTACCAGGCAGAGCACGAAGAAAATGCAATGCAAGTTACTGATAAACTTAATCAGTATTTATCTTTAATGAAAGATTACCCCAGTATAGCTAAAGAGCTAAATGGCTTTGAAAACGACTTTAATGCCTGGCTTACAGCGTCAAAAAGCTACATGGCTGATAAAAATAGCCAAGCTAAACAAACGAATTCAGAGCAAGCATTTGCCACTTTAAGGATTAAGCTTGATAAAGCTGGTGAGCTGGCTGAAAAAACCTCGGAGCAAGAAATCATCACGCTTTCATCCAATATCATTTCAACAAAAATGATGATGCTGACAGTGGTTGCTATTATTTTAATTGCAGCGAGTTGGTTTAGTTACAGTGTACCTAAACAACTTACTCGCCAAATTAATTATGTAACTAAGCGTATTAGTGATATTGCCTCAGGAGATGGCGATTTAACTGGTCGAATACAAGTAACGTCTAAAGATGAGTTTTCTGACTTAGCCACCGAATTTAATACTTTTTTAGATAACTTACAGCAATTGATACGCGACATATTAGAGCAATCTAAAGAGTTAAATGGTTTAGGTGTTGAGCTTAGCAAAGTGGCCACCCAAAATAACAGTGTAAACCAAGCCTTGGGGCAAGCGTCGGAATCTATTGTAAGCGCAGTACATGAAATGAGCACTGCTAGCAAGGAGGTTGCAGGGGTTGCACAGCAGTCATCAAGCGAAGCCGATAATTCGTTAAAACTAGCGCAACAAGGGCTTAGTGCGGTGGCTAATTCTAGTTCGCGAATTACCTCTCTTTCTAGCAACATGGAGCAAGCTATGGCGCGCTCTACTGAGCTGCAACAAAGTTCTGACAACATCGCCAAAGTCCTTGAGGTGATTCGTGCCATAGCAGAACAAACAAACTTATTAGCACTTAATGCAGCAATAGAGGCGGCACGTGCTGGCGAATACGGACGAGGCTTTGCGGTTGTGGCTGACGAAGTAAGGACGCTCGCT
The DNA here is from genome assembly GCF_054960575.1 of Pseudoalteromonas sp. PSi26. NCBI lineage: Bacteria > Pseudomonadati > Pseudomonadota > Gammaproteobacteria > Alteromonadales > Pseudoalteromonadaceae > Pseudoalteromonas > Pseudoalteromonas sp. PSi26. Next base: position 69,714 of record NZ_JBHNYT010000015.1, read on the forward strand.
ACGCGCACACAAGATAGTACCAACGATATTCAACAAATGATTGAGTTGTTTGCATCGAGTGTATCGCAGTCGATTAATGCCATAGGTGAGAGTAAGCAATTTGCAGATGATGCTGTGGAATCGTTTTCGCAAACTAACGATATACTCAATGCCATGCAAAGTTCATCGACTAAAGTAAACGATATGGCTATGCAAACTGCGCAAGCTACCGAAGAGCAAACAACGGTTTCTGATGAAATAAGCCATAACTTATCGTCACTTAACGATCAAACCGTAGAAGGCGGGTCGCTGGCGCGCACAACGCAAGATGTATCAAATAAAATGGAGCAATTAACAGACGAGCTTAATCGATTAGTTAACCGGTTTAAGGTTTAACGTAACAAAAAGGGAGCGTGTAGAGCTCCCTTTTTAGAATATTAACACTGATTATTTTTTATCAAACGCGCGTTTCATAAAGTTAGGTGTTGCTAATGCACCATGGTGAATACCGCTGTTATAGTATTCACTTTGCTCGGCAATTTGCGCTGCGCCATCTTCTCTGAAGCCGTTAAATGTTTCAGACTTACGAGCAAGTGTTACCGACCATAAACCGCTTGGGTAAATTGGTTGTGGGAATGGTAATGTTTGTAAATCGTTAAAGCCAACACTTAGCATCGCTTCACGCATTTCAACCAGTAGTGGCATATGCATAAGTGGCGATTCACTTTGCTGTACTAAAATACCACCAGGGCGAAGTGCATTTAAGCAGCTTGTGTAAAATGCATGGTTAAATAGACCTTCACCAGGGCCTACTGGGTCAGTACCATCAACAATAACAACATCGATAGACTCACCAGCGGCTTCACGCATATATTTAATGCCGTCGTCAAACATAACTGTAGCGCGTGCATCGTTATTAGATTCGCACAGCTCAGGGAAGTATTTTAACGACATTTGCGTAACTACTTCGTCTATGTCAATTTGCGTTACGCTTTCTACGCCAGGGTGCTTTAATACTTCACGTAACGTGCCGCAGTCGCCACCACCAATAATAACCACATTTTTAGGGTTTGGGTGTGCTAAAAGTGCAGGATGGCTGATCATTTCATGATAAAAAAAGTTTTCGCGGGTTGAGACCATGGTACAACCGTCGATGATCATTAAATTACCAAAGTCTGTGGTTTCGAACATTTCTACTTTTTGAAAAGGAGACTGTTTTTCATCTAACTTTTTGTTAATACGTAATGAAAATGCGCTGCCGTCACGATCGCTAATTTCAGTAAACCACTTACTTTGATCTAAGTTTGCCATAGTTGCTGATACACTTTTTAGGTTAAGGTAAAAAAAGGGCAATTCTGCCAGTGCTTGGCGGTTTGCTCAATGACATTTTAACTGATTTAGCGAATAAAGTTAGTGAGGAGTGAGTGAAAGTTCAATTTTTGTTAGCCTAGGAGATAGCGACGTATTAAAATGCGCCTTTATACCTAATTGACGAAAGAAGAGTTGCCATGACCTGGGGTTTAGAAACAGCACGTGCCACTTATAATGTTGCTCATTGGAGTGATGGCTATTTTGATATCAATGCACAAGGCGAATTGGTTGCCTACCCCGACGGCGATCAAAGCAAAGCTGCAATCTCTTTAACCGATTTAACTGAGCAATTTAAACAGCAAGGGTTAACACTGCCTGTTTTAGTGCGCTTTACCGACATTTTAAAAAATCGTGTCGATACGCTTACTAATGCCTTTACTAAAGCGCGGAGTAGCCGCGAATATAATGGCAAATACACCTGTGTTTATCCTATCAAAGTAAATCAGCAGCGCTCTGTGGTGAGTAAATTATTGGCGCACCCAAGTGGTTTAGTTGGTCTTGAAGCGGGTTCAAAACCTGAGTTAATGGCTATTTTAGGTGTGGCAAAAGAGCCAATTACCATTGTATGTAACGGCTACAAAGACAGCGAATTTTTACGTTTAGCGTGCATTGGTCAGGCCATGGGGCACAGCGTAAAAATAGTGGTCGAAAAGCTATCAGAGCTAACCACCTTACTTGAAGAAATAGATAACTTAGGCATAGAGCCTGCAATTGGTATTCGCATACGCTTAAATTCGGTGGGTAAAGGTAAGTGGCAAAATACCGGTGGCGAAAAAGGTAAGTTTGGTTTAACTGCAGGGCAAGTATTAAGCGCAGTAGAAGTACTTAAAAAACACAATAAATTACACTTAATGCAAATGGTACATTTTCATATTGGCTCTCAAATTGCCAATATTCGTGATATACACCGCGCACTTCGTGAGTGTGCGCGTCACTTTGCAGAGTTAACGCAACTAGGCGTTCCACTGAATACGGTTGATGTAGGTGGCGGTTTAGGCGTTGATTATGAAGGGTCGGGCTCTCGCAGTGCGTGCTCAATGAACTACACAGTGGAAGAGTACGCCCGTAACGTAGTCAATGCGTTTGCGGAAGTGTGCGACCAACACGATTTAACCCATCCAGCTATTATTACCGAGTCAGGCCGTGCTTTAACTGCCCATCATGCGGTACTCATTACCGATGTGATTGACGTTGAAAAAGCACCTAATCATTTAAACCCTGAACCACCGCTTGAAAACAGTGTTTTAGTGCTTGATGAAATGTGGCAATGTTTACAGCGTTTGAATCCGCGTATGGCGCTCGAAATTTATCACGATGCGATGCACTTATTTAGCGAAGCACACGATCAGTACGTACACGGTTTAGTAAGCATGCTAGAGTGGGCGAAAATAGAGCAGCTTTATTTTACTATTTTGCATCGCGTGCGTGCGTCGCTTAGCAATAACGCCCGCGCACACCGAGAAGTACTCGACGATTTAAATGAAAAATTAGCCGATAAACTGTTTGTTAATTTTTCACTGTTTCAATCGTTACCTGATGTGTGGGGCATACAGCAGTTGTTTCCGGTTATGCCAATCGAAAACTTAACGCAACCGCTTACTCAGCGCGCCATTATTCAAGATATTACTTGTGACTCGGATGGGCAAATTCGCGAATACGTTGAAGGTGCAGGTATTGAAACCAGCTTGCCAATTCCTGAATATAAGCATGGCGAACAATACCACCTTGCTATGTTTATGGTTGGCGCGTATCAAGAGATTTTAGGTGACCTACATAACCTCTTTGGTGATACCGATTCAGTGCATGTTGAGCTAAACGACGACGGCTATGTATTAACCAATGCCATAAAAGGTGATAGCGTTAAGGATGTATTAAAGTTTGTTGATTACGATAGTGCTATTTTAGCTGAAAATTTTGCTTATCAAATTAATAAACTAGACGCCTCAGAGCAGTGTAAAGCGGGTTATTTAGCCGAGCTCAATGCGGGCCTTGAAGGTTATACCTATTTTGAAGATTAATTTTTAAGTATAAAAGCGCAGTGTTTGCTGCTGCGCACCGTTAAAGGAATAGAAGTAATGTCAGTTATTCGTAGTGTTTTTAGTCTTATTTTTTATGCATTAAACACACTTTTTTGGTTTATACCTATTTTTATATGTGGCTTGTTAAAGCTTATTCCTATTAAACCATTACAAAAGTTATTGAGCTGGATTGCTAAACAGTGCGCCACTATTTGGGTGTCGTTTAATACCTTAAACCAGCGGCTGTTTACACCAACAAAACTTAACGTGACGGGCTTGGATTCTCTGAAACTAAAAGATTGGTATTTGGTGATTGCCAATCATCAAAGCTGGGTAGACATTTTAGTATTACAGCGCGTATTTAATCGCAAAATTCCGTTTTTAAATTTCTTTTTAAAGAAAGAGCTTATCTATGTGCCTATTTTGGGCTTATGTTGGTGGGCGCTCGACTTTCCATTTATGACGCGCACGAGTAAAAGTCAGCTTAAAAAGAACCCTAAATTACGTGGCAAAGACTTAGAAACAACACGTAAAGCCTGCGAAAAATTTAAAGAAATGCCTGTAACGGTAGTTAACTTTGTTGAAGGTACGCGCTTTACACAAAGTAAACATGCAAAACAGCAAAGCCCATTTCCGCATTTATTAAAACCAAAAGCCGGTGGCATTGCCTTTGTTATGCAAGCAATGGGTGAGCAAATTTCTCAAGTAGTGAATGTTACCTTGCATTACCCCGACGGTATTCCTACGTTTATGGACTTTGCTGGTGGGAAAGTAAAAAATATTAATGTACACGTGAATGTCATGCCGGTAAGTGATGAGTTAATTGGTGATTACACGGGTGATTCTGAATTTAGGGTTCGTTTTCAAAGCGAGTTAAATCGTTTATGGGAAGAAAAAGAACAAACGTTGCAATCACTTGACGCCCCAACAAGTACAAAATAACACGGTGAGCTTACAGTTATGCTAAAAAAATGGTTACCAAATTGGCTAAATGGCCTAATAGTAGGCTGCGTATTATTTACTAACCTTATAATTTTTGGTGTATTGGTATTACTTTTAGGATTAGTGAAGTTATTACTGCCTATTCATGCTGTTAATCGTTTATTACATAGCGCTTATCGGGGATGGTGTAACGGTAATCGGTTAGGTTTATGGCTAGGTTGCCCAGACATTAAAATTGATGTAAAAGGTGATTTAAACTCAAAAAGTTGGTACTTACTAATTTGTAATCATATGAGTTGGTTAGATATTACGGTACTTAGTTCTATGCATGCGTTACCCGCCCCTAAGTTTTTTTTAAAAGACGATTTAAAGTATGTGCCATTTATTGGCACTGGCGCATGGGCGATGGGAATGCCATTTATGAAGCGTGTAAGCAAAGCGCAAATAGCTAAAAACCCAAAGTTGAAAGGGTTAGACATAGAGCGTACCAAAAACAGCTGTCGTAACTTTCGTAACTACCCAACAACTATTATCAACTTTGTTGAAGGAACGCGTTATACCCCCGCTAAACATGCACAACAGCAAAGCCCGTTTAAGCATTTACTAAAGCCAAAAGCAGGCGGAATTGCATTTGCACTTGAGGTACTCGGAACTCAGTTTGATGCTATGTTAAATACCAGTTTGGTCTATAGCGGTAAGTCAGATCATGTGTGCCGCAACTTATTAAAAGGTGAGCTAGACTCTATTCACGTATCAATTGATGTAATGGCTATTACCGACACTATGTTAGGTAGCTATCAAACAGATGAAGCGTTCAAAGCTAACTTTCAACAATATGTGAACGACTTATGGGTTGCAAAAGATAAGCAATTGGCAGGTATTTATGCCCAGCAGGCAGTGCCAGATGCTCAAATTAGTAAGGAAGCCAAAACACTATGACCAACACCCATATACAAGAGCTAATTGCTCCTTGGTTTGAAAATGTTCCCGACGCTGCTTTTTTTAGTGCACTAACGGCTACCGCCATTGGCATTTGTTCGTTACTTGTTGTGTATTTATTTACTCGCAGGCTTATGCTGCCAGGTATTCAAAAGGTGGTTACTAAGTTATCGCCTGAGCGTATTGGCGCGCTTTCTCCAATGTTAACTAAGCTTAATAAGCGTATTGCTGGGCTACTGTGTTGTGTATTGTTTTTAGCCACCTTCGACAGTTTTTATCCGGTTGGTGAGTTAGCGGCTGAAATACTTAAAACCATAGGCCAAGCCTTATTAATTATTTATACCGGTTTTATTATCAGCAGCATTGTCAGTATAGCTGCTGCTATTTATAACCAATTAGACTTTGCCCGAGAAGTCCCCATTCAAGGCCTTGTTCAAGTTGTAAAACTAATTACCTTTATTGTGTGTGGCATTTTAATTGTTAGTATTGTGCTTGAAAAATCACCGACATATATTCTTTCGGGTTTTGGTGCTATTGCCGCCGTCACTTTATTAGTATTTAAAGATACAATTTTAGGGTTTGTTGCCAGTATACAAATTGCGGCTAACCGATTAGTAACTTATGGTGATTGGATCCAAGTTGATAATTACGGCGCCGATGGTGAGGTAATAGACTTAGGCTTAAACACGGTAAAAGTACGTAATTGGGATAATACCATTACGACGATTCCTACTTACATGCTGGTGGCCGGGTCGTTCAAAAACTGGCGAGGTATGCAAGAGTCGGGTGGAAGGCGGATTAAGCGCTCACTCAATATTGATATGAACAGTATTTGCTTAGTAAACGACGAGTTTAGAGCGCAAATTGATGCAGCTATTCCGCTACATGAGTATATTCGAGTGTCGGCATTACCAGAGCCTGTGTCTAATTTAGGGCTGTTTCGTCGTTATGCTGAAGGGTATTTAAAGCAGCATAGTAAAATAAACTCTTCGCTTACTTTAATGGTGAGAGAGCTTCAACCGTTAAACCACGGTTTACCTATTGAATTTTACTGTTTTAGTGAAGATAAGCGCTGGATTTCTTACGAACATTTACAAGCCGAAATAATGGATCATTTACTTGCCGTGCTGCCTATTTTTGGATTACGCGCTTATCAAAGTGTGAGTGGGCAGTTAAGCCCGCCAACCAATGCGGGGCAAAATGAAAAGCCCAGTATTAAAGTGCCCAATAATGCTGTGCAAGACCCACGCTAATAAAGATTATTAATAGCCACCAAATAGGTGGCTTTTTCAGTCGTAGCCATGCAAAAGCTACAACAACTAACCCAACATGTAACCAGCTGTGCACTGCCGATGTCCAAATAGGTGAGTATAAAGCTGCGGCCAAAAAGCCCACAACGGCAGCATTAAGTGCTGCAATTGAACTAGCAAAACGCGGTTTATTAGCCAAGTTAAGCCAGCTTTTTTGAAATGCTAACATCAATAAAAAGCCGGGTGAAAAAATTAATAACGTGGCAACCAGTGCGCCAAATAAAGGCTGCGCAGTATTAAGTTGTGCGCCCAAATAAGTAGCAATAGTAAACATAGGGCCAGGGATTGCTTGAGCGCTGGCATAAGCACTTAAAAATTGGTCATCACTTAGCGCGGGTACACCTGCTTGCAATACGGGTAATACAACGTGCCCACCACCAAACACCATAGCGCCTGCTTGGTAAAAAGGAGCAAATAACGCAAATTCTTTTCCAAGCGGGATAAAGCTAATTGCCAGTAGTAGTGCAAATAAGCTTAGAGCAACCCAATTAATATTATTTTTTGTGTTGGTATTAGTATTTTGAGTTGCCTCGCCTAATTTTAATAAAGGCCATATAGCACCAATAGTTGCAGCAATGATTAAAACTGCAATTTGTGTGCTCAATACCGGCAGTAGAACAAGCGCTAAGGTGCTAAATAGCGCAAGTAACTTAAGCACTGCACTTGTGCAAAAGCTTTTAGCCATAGACAGTGTGGCATCAGCTACGATGACCACGGCAAATAGTTTTAAACCCGCAATAATGGCATAATAAACGGCATCAAATTGGTGCGCACTAATGGCCAGTATTACCATAATTAAAAAAGACGGCAGCGTAAAACCAACAAATGCGGTAATACCACCTAATATCCCTGCGCGTTCAACGCCAATAGCAAAGCTTACTTGGCTCGACCCAGGCCCCGGCAATGCTTGGCTTAAACTAATTAATTGCGCGTAGCGTGTGTTGGTGATCCAATTTAATGTATCTACAAAGTGGCGCTTAAAATAGCCTAAGTGTGCCGCTGGACCACCAAAACTCATGCAGCCAAGTAAAAAAAACTGTCTAAAAATAGCAATCAGCATTGCGCTTTTATCCTTTTTTGAATTCATTAAATTGTCACAAAGGAATATGACATATTTATTAAAACTCAATTTTGTAGGGTTAATAACAAAATTATAAGGTGATTGTTACGCACTTCATAGTGTGTTCATACAGGTAATTACATACTGTTGCTAAATTCTAAATGAATAGGACATCATCATGACATTATCAAAATCACTTTTAAGCGTTACAGTGGTAGCCGTATTACTTTCAGGTTGCGAAATGAATAACACTGGCAAAGGCGCAGCAATTGGTGCAGCTGCTGGTGGCGTGTTAGGTAAAGCAACGGGTAACCACAAAGACAAGCGTATATTTATTGGTGCTGCTATTGGCGCATTAGCAGGTGCTGCTGTAGGTGACTACATGGATAAGCAAGAAGAAGCGTTTCGTGATGAATTAGCCGGTTCGGGTGTTGAGGTAGTACGTGAAGGAGATAACTTACGCTTGGTTATGCCCTCTAATATTACGTTTGCAACCGACCAATCGTATATTTCGACAGGGTTTAACGATACGCTAAACGCCATTGCTAAAGTTATGAATAAGTATGAAAAAACCTACCTAAGCGTAGAAGGGCATACAGATAGCACAGGGCAAGATAGCTACAATATGAACTTATCGCGCGAGCGTGCTCAAAGTGTAAAAGCTTACTTAGCCAACCAAGATATTATGGCAGCACGCATTAGCACTAGCGGCTTTGGCGAAACACGCCCAATTGCCACTAACGACACTGCAAACGGTCGTGCTCAAAACCGCCGTGTAGAAATTCAAATAGTACCTAATACAGAAGGTTAATCCTTATTAAATTGTAATTCACACAGCTTTTGATACAACGGGTTACTTGCGACTAATTCTTGGTGAGTGCCCGTTGCAATAATTTCTCCATTCTCCATAACTACAATCATATCTGCATGGATAACTGTTGCTAGTCTATGCGCAATTATAAGCGTGGTGCGATTTTGCATTAAGTGCTCAAGCGCGGCTTGAACATGGTGCTCGCTTTGCGCATCGAGTGCGCTGGTTGCTTCATCAAGAAGGAGTATTTTAGGGTCTTTTAAAATAGCCCTAGCAAGTACAATACGCTGCTTTTGACCACCGGATAACCTAACACCTTGCTCGCCTAAAAAGCTGTTATAACCTTTTGGTAATTGTTTAATAAATTCATCGGCATGAGCATGTTTGGCGGCTGCATATACTTGCTCGTCAGTGGCGTTTGGGTTGCCGTAACGAATGTTATGCATTACATCTGAGCTAAACAAAATAGGGTTTTGTGCCACCATGCCCATTTTGTCACGCAGGGTGTTTAAAGAGAGCGACTTAATATCAATATCGTGAAATTTTATTGCGCCACTAGCTGGGTCGTAAAAGCGCTGTAGTAGCTCAAATAAGGTTGTTTTACCTGCGCCAGATGGGCCAACAATAGCCACTGTTTGACCTTGCGAAATGCTTAAGCTTATTTTGTTAAGTGCACTGACATCCGGGCGAGACGGATAATTAAAGCTGATATTTTCAAGCGAGATTGCAGGTAAACTTGCGTTATTTTGTAGCTGAGCGTCTTGCGGGTTTTCAGGATTTTCAATTTCACTTTTAACCGCAAGTAATTCAAGTAAGCGGGCGGCTGCGCCTGCCGCTCTTTGCAATTCGCCGTACACTTCTGCAACCGTTGCCACCGACATTGCCACCATAATAGCGTAAAACACGAATGCACCCAGTTCACCCCCGGTCATAGTGCCTGCCATTACATCACTGCCGCCAACCCACAGCATTGCGCTGATGGCACTAAAGGTTAAAAATATTACAGCGGCAATTAAAAACGAGCGCTGTTTAATGCGGCTTTTGGCAACGTTAAAGGCTTTTTCGGTTTCAAGTGCAAAAGCATGTTGCTCTTGTGTTTCGTGGCTATAACTTTGTACCACTTTAATATTTTGAATGATCTCGCCGGCATAGGTGCTTATATCGGCAATGGCGTCTTGACTCGAGCTTGCAAGCTTACGCACCTTTTTGCCAAATACCATCATCGGCACTAATACTAGTGGCACACACGCAACCACTACGAGCGTAAGCTTTAAGTTGGTAATTAATAACATGACCAAACCGCCAACCAGCATTAACGCGCTACGCAGCGCCATTGAAAACGAGGAGCCAATAATAGATTGCAGTAAAGTGGTGTCGGTTGTTAAACGCGATATTAGCTCGCCACTGCGGTTTTCTTCAAAGTAGCTTGGATGCAAGGTAACAATGCGATTAAACACGGCTTTACGAATATCGTTACTCACTCGCTCGCCAATCCACGACATTAGATAAAAGCGGCTAAAGGTGCCTACAGCCAATAAGCTAATTAAACCAATAAGTACCAATACAGCTTGTTGAAGTTGCGCTTGAGATCCCGCAATAAAGCCATGATCTATGACAAATTTAACCCCTTGGCCTAACGATAAATTAACGCCAGCCGTTACTAATAAAGCGCCAAGGGCTGCTATAACCACCCATTTATAGGGTTTAATAAATGCAAAAATAGGCAATAAACTGCTAAATGCAGCTTTTTCGGTTGCGGGGGTACTGTTTGGCATAGTGGATTCTTTTTATAAGTTGAGGTATAGATATGGCATCATTGAGTTAAAAATCAATAGCTTTAAAAATCATCAATAAGGAATCGTTATGACAAGCAACATAATAACAGGCCAATTTACGGTGGCATTAGCCCCACTAGATGGCTATGCCAAAGGTCAAAACGGCATTAATTTAGGACGTATGTCTATTGATAAAACATTTAAAGGCGCACTTAATGCTTCCAGCCAAGGCGAAATGTTAAGTGCCATGACGCCAGTGCAAGGAAGTGCCGGTTATGTAGCAATTGAGCAAGTAATAGGCGAGCTTGAAGACAAAAAAGGCAGCTTTGTATTGCAGCATTTTGGCACTATGGATAAAGGCCAAGACAGCCTAATTTTAACTGTAATCCCCGACTCAGGCACTGATGAGCTAGAAGGATTAGCCGGCAGTATGAAAATACGCATTGAAAACGGTGTACACTACTACGATTTTCAATACACGTTATAAAATACACAGGGATTTAAATGCAAAAAGTAATCGAATTTAGAAAGACCCGCTTTATGGGTGGGGTAAATATAGCGGCGCTGAATGATCGCATACAGGAATTAAATCAAGATGGCTGGAAAGTAATTAGCGCAGTGCCAATAACCGGTTTTTATGGGCAAGTGCATGGTTATACATTACTTATTGAAATTGACGAGCTGTAAATGACACTCTCTATGTGGTTAGGCCTAGTGGCTATTTGTATGATGGGCGCAATGTCGCCGGGTCCAAGCCTTGCGGTTGTATTAAAGCATTCGCTCAACGGCAGTATGAAAAACGGCATGCTAGCGGCGCTAAGTCATGGTATTGGAGTGGGATTATATGCGGGAGCCTCATTACTTGGCTTGGGCGCATTAATGCTGCAGTTTCCTACTGTGTATCAGGTATTAGTGTATTTAGGTGCTGCGTATTTAGCTTACCTAGGAATTAAAATTTTATTGTCTAAAACCAATAACGATGAACTTAAAATACAAAAAAGCGAAGTGAGTAGCATCAAAGCATTGCAAGATGGGTTTGCCATTGCCTTTTTAAATCCCAAACTTGCTATTTTCTTTTTAGCCTTGTTTTCGCAGTTTATCGATCCAGAAAACCTTACCTTAAGCATTGCAATGGTGATGTGTTTAACTGTATTTGTGATTGATACCGGTTGGTACTTACTTGTTGCCGCCCTAACAGAGTTTTCTAAAAACCGTTTTGGGTTTACTAAACACAATCCATGGTTAGACAAAGTACTGGGTTTTGTATTTGTTGCCTTAGCCATTAGGGTGGTAGTGAGTATTTAAGCTATTGCTAGCTAAATTGCTCAAAATAGCTACAGCCTAAGCAGGCTATACTGCATACGTATTCATCACAAAATGTTCACCTTTTGGTTACAATTTGTTGGGTGTGTTTTTACTGCACTGACACACCACACAAAACAATAACCAAAAGGCACACACATGCAAAAGTTTAAATTAAATGCGCTCATGCTGGCATTATTTGCCGCTAATAGTGCTATTGCAGCTACTGAAGAACCACCTGAAGACACGAACAAACCTGCTCAAGTTCAAACCGATGTAGAAGTGATTGAAGTGCGCGGCTTTAGTCGCAGCTTAATTCAATCGCTTAACCAAAAGCGATTTAGCGATACGGTGTCAGAACAAATTTCTGCTGATGACTTAGGCGCCTTGCCTGATATTTCAATGGCCGATGCACTGACTCGTTTACCGGGTATTTCAGCTGTGCGTACTGGTGGGCAGGCTGCACAAATTAATATACGCGGGCTTTCGGGCGGCTTTGTATTTTCAACACTTAACGGTCGTGAGCAGGTGTCTACAAGTGGTAGCCGCAGTATTGAGTTTGACCAATACCCATCAGAATTAATTAGCTCTGCGGCGGTATATAAATCGCCAAAGGCATCGCTTATTGAAGGCGGTGTGGCCGGTACGGTAGAGCTTGAAACTGCCAGCCCACTTAATAATGATCAAAAACATAAATTTGTAGCTAATGTGCGTGGTATGTATAACGACCGTGCATCAGAGGTATCCGATGCCACTGAATTTGGCGACCGTATTAGCTTTTCGTATCAAGGTAAATATTTGGACGATACATTAGGTGTGGCACTGGGGTTTGCGCGTTTATTTCAACCAAGTGTAGCAACACAGTTCATTGGCCTTGCATACAACGATAGAAAAGATGTTGATGGCGCACCAAACGACACAAATGGCCCCATAGATAGCCCAGAAAGTGAATACATTAGCGAAGGCTTTGAGCTACAGCATTTGGGCGGTGAAGAAACCCGTAATGGCTATTTAGCTACCATAGAGTGGGCACCGGTAGATAATTTTAAATTAAAAGGTGATGCGTTTTTATCGCGCTTTGATAAAGAGTCATTTGCCCGCGGTTTTAGGGTTAAATTAGGCGGCCCATCTGCAGCATACGCAAATGCGCAACTTGATGGTAATGCTGTAATTGGTGCTGCTGTTAATCGTACTTCGAAAAGTTATACCCGTGTTGAAATAGTGAATGACGACAACCAAGATTTTGACGAAGTAGACAGCTTTGGCGTTAATGCCGATTGGCAAGTAACCGATAGACTAAATGTTAATGCCGATGTAGCGCTTTCTCGCGCAAAAAGTAATTTTAGAAATGGTTTGTTGTGGAGCTTAGTAGCTGAAGATGCCAATGCAGAAACGCCGGTATTTGATAACAACGTTGCAATTAACTATCAATTAAATGGCTTAAATTTACCTGACGTTGGGTTTAATCAGGCGGCCGCCTTTAGTGATATAGACCGAGTAATGGTCAGTAAATATGGCATTTACCCTGATCAAACCGAGGATGAAGTAACGGCATTTAGACTCGATTTTAAATACGAGCTAGAAAGCGATATTTTTAGCTCAGTAGAATTTGGTGCACGCTATTCAGATAGAGAATACAGCAGAAAGCGTTCGGTATTTGAGTACGGTAACGACGGGGCATTTTCATCAACGCAGCCCCCTTTGCGTTTAACCGACGATATGGCATCAGTAGTTGATTGGCAGGGCGACTTTAGTTATTTTCCATCGTATTTAGCCATTGATTTAGATAAAGCACTTAATGCCTGGTTTCCAGATGGTACGCCACAGCCAGTACAAACCTGGGGCAATGCCGATGGCGTTGACGACGCGCAAGGTTACACAACGAACTACTCGTGGTCAGTGTTACAAAGCGGTTCGGTGTTTGAAGATGTGCTAGCCGCGTACGTGATGGTAAACATTAACACGCAAATTGCAGGCCTTGACCTATCAGGTAATGTGGGTGTGCGCCGTATCGAAACCGACCAATCAGCAACCGTACTTGAAAACGTAGCAGGCGATGCGCGCTTAGGTGCGCAAAATATTGTTGATGAGAACGGCATTGTAAATGACTTATACGCGCCAAATATATTAGGCACTAAATATACAGATTACCTTCCTTCGCTAAATTTAAACCTGCAACTTAACGACAATTCACTTGTACGTTTTGCTGCGGCTAAAGTTATGTCGCGTGCGCCAATTAACCGCTTAGCGGGCGATGCCAGCGCAAACGTAAGTGACGATGGTGTTATTAACGGTTCAAGTAATAACAACCCATTTTTAAAGCCCTTTTATGCTGACCAGTACGATTTATCTTACGAATATTATTTTGAAGAAGGTAACGGTACTATCGCTGCGGCGCTATTTTATAAAAATATAGACTCGTTTGTAGAAACCTTATCAATCGAAAACTTCGACTTTAAAGGTAATGGCTTTAACGTACCTGACTCAATAGAAGATCCAGTCAGTGGTGAGCAAGTTGCAACGACCAACGGTATTTATACCACGGCAGTTAATAATGGCGAGGGTGGCTACATTAGAGGGCTAGAGCTTGCTTATACGCAAGTGTTTACCTTTTTACCTGAACCATTTAATGGTTTGGGCGCTAACGCAAGCTACTCATACACCGAAAGTGAAATTGAATCGATCACCAGTTTAGGGGGCGATACTCTCGTTCAATCTTTGCCTGGGTTGTCTAATAATGTGCTAAATGCCACGTTATTTTATGCCTTAGACGATTTTGAAACGCGCCTTAATGTGCGTTACCGCGATGAGTTTGTATCAGAGCAGGTTGCCATTAACGAACAAGTGGTTAATTTTGATGCTGAAACCGTCATTGATTTTCAAACGTCTTATCGCTTTAGCGATTCACTCACCATGCTTTTGCAAGTTAATAACTTAACCGATGAACCAACTCAAAGTTACTTTGGGTCGCAGCAGCGAACAGGGACTACTCAGTACTTTGGTCGTCAGTTTTATCTTGGTTTTACATACAGTCATTAATTAGCAAACGGAGCGTTTAAAAATGAAAATTATAACAATGTCTAAATATTTGCTAATAGCCTTAGGGTTAATGATATTAGCAGGATGTGGTGGGACAGATGAAGTTGAGTCGGGGCAGCAGCTTTTAACCTGTAATGTGCCACAAGTACCAAACGAAGCAGGCTCGCAATGTGTGGACCCTGAGCCTATAACGTGTGCAGCGCCTACTGTACCGGATGAAAAAAACGAAAGCTGTGTAGTGGGCGCCGACCCAACCCTGCCTGATCCTATTGTATTTGCTGGTGAAGGTGAGGCGGTTTTATTTTATAACCGTTTAGCCGACGATAACTACGAAGGTTACCGATTACATTCGTGGAATAATGATGTGTGTGATGCTTATGCACCTCCATTTGACACGAGCGATTGGGCTAACGGCCATGAATATGATGGCATTGACCCAAACTACGGTGCCTACTGGATAATTAACCTCAAAGAAGGTTATAACGAGTGTGCTAATTTTATTGTGCACATTGGTACCGAAGGATCGGGTAAAGCGTTTGGTGATGTTGATTTAACCATGCCGCTTATGCAAGACGATGAAAAGTTTCAGCGTATGAACTTTACCATTCATGGTGAGCCTTCGGTGTTTGAATACCCTATTTTAAGCTTGGGTGAACGTCCGGTAGCGATAGATGGTGCATCAGCACATTGGATTGATTTAAATACAGTATTGTATAAGCCAAGTAATGAGCTTACACAAATCATTAAGTTGCATTCTTCAGCAACCGCTGACTTGGTGGTTGATTTAGACACTGGACTAAATGGTGAAACTGTTGAGCTGACTGCAACCGAGTTAAGTGATGAGCAAGCTGTAAAAGTACCGCATTTAATGGATTGGACTGCTTATCAAGGAAATTGGGATGCAGACGCTGCAAAGCAGCTTATAAAGCAACAGCTTGTTGTTGCAGGCTACGATGCCGATGGCAAGCTACTAGAAGCGACCTTTGTACAATCAGCAAAAGCATTAGACGCACTTTACACTCAAGGTGAAAGCGACGCGAATGAAGCCATGCTAGGTGTGCATTATAATAACAATGCAATCGATGTATCGGTTTGGGCACCCACTGCAAATAATATGATGATCACGGTTTTCGATGCTGATAAAACGCAAGTTGATAGCAGTGCGATGACTTTTGATAGCAACACAGGTATTTGGTCTATCAGTTTAGATAGCAAATACGATCGTCATTATTTCCGTTTTGCATTTGATGTTTATCATCCAACCACTAAAGCAATTGAAAGCTTATGGAGTACCGACCCATACTCACTCAATGTATCGAGTAATGGGCTTTATTCGCAACTAATCAACTTAAGCGACGACGACACTAAACCCGAAGGTTGGGATGAGCGTATTGTGCCTACTATTACTAACCCAGAAGATGCGGTTATTTATGAAGGCCATGTACGTGATTTTAGTGTTCGCGACCAGTCAGTAAGCGAAGCAAACCGTGGTAAATACCTTGCATTCACTGAACTTGAAAGCGTGCCAATGCAGCACCTTAAGCAATTAGCAGATAAAGGCTTAACACACTTTCATTTACTGCCAGTGACTGATATTGGCACCATTGAAGAAAATGCTTCACAGCGTGTGGAAATTACAGACACCTTAGGTAAATTATGTGAGCGTATTAACGATGAAGCTGATGCATGTAAAATCGAAGATAAAAACAGCACGATTGTCGATATTATGCAAAGTTACCTACCTGGCTCAGATGATGCACAAGCATTAGCTAGTGCGATGCGTGATTTAGATGGCT
Organism: Pseudoalteromonas sp. PSi26; assembly: GCF_054960575.1. Taxonomy (NCBI): domain Bacteria; kingdom Pseudomonadati; phylum Pseudomonadota; class Gammaproteobacteria; order Alteromonadales; family Pseudoalteromonadaceae; genus Pseudoalteromonas; species Pseudoalteromonas sp. PSi26. Next base: position 86,056 of record NZ_JBHNYT010000015.1, read on the forward strand.
TTAACTGGGGTTATGATCCTCATCATTTTATTGCGCCTGAAGGCTCGTATGCATCAAGCAGCGATGGCATTGCTCGCGTAGTTGAGACACGCGCTATGGTGCAATCACTACAAGAAGTAGGACTTCGTGTTGTACTGGATGTGGTTTATAACCATACAACGTCGTCGGGTATTTGGGATAAGTCGGTATTTGATAAGCTAGTGCCGGGTTACTACCACCGCTATAGCGAAGTAAGTGGTGAAATAGAGCGCTCAACCTGTTGTGAAAACACAGCGACAGAGCATGTAATGATGGATAAGTTTGTTGCAGATTCAATGGTTATTCTTGCTCGTGACTTTGGTTATGACAGCTTTCGTTTTGATGTAATGGGGCATATGCCTAAATCATCAATATTAGCTGCGCGTGAAGCAGTGCAAGCAGTCGACCCTGATAACTATTTTTACGGTGAAGGCTGGGATTTTGGTGAAGTAGCTAACAATCGTTTATTCACACAAGCTAAACAGGCTGATATGGCAGGCTCAGAAGTCGGTACCTTTAACGACCGTATTCGTGAAGCTGTACGTGGTGGTGCAATGTTTAGCAATAACCCGACAGATGGCAACCTAGCTGAACAAGATACGTTACGGTTATCGCTGGCGGGCAACTTACAAAATTACATTTTAAAAGACTTTAAAGGTAATTCATCGAAAGGGAATAGCTTTACTTGGAATACACAACCCACAGCGTATGCATTAGACCCAGCAGATAGCATTAACTACGTATCTAAGCATGATAACGAAACACTGTGGGATCAGTTGCAATACAAACATGCATCAAGCATGAGTATTGAGCAACGTGTGCGCGCGCACAACATGGCATTGTCTATTCCACTTATTAGCCAAGGCATTCCATTTATGCAATTGGGCGCTGATTTACTGCGTTCTAAGTCAATGGACCGTGATAGCTATAATGCCGGTGATTGGTTTAATGCTGTTGATTTAACTAAGGAAAATAATAACTGGAACATTGGTTTACCAAACGCGGAGAAGAACCAAGAAAAATGGTCTGAAATTATGCCTATCTCTGCTAATCCAGATGCACAGGCAATGCCGCAAGACATAGCGTATGCAGGTGATGTATTTCAAGAATTCTTGGCTATCCGCAGCGCAAGCCCGTTATTTAGATTAACAACTGAACAAGATGTTATTGACCGTGTCGGATTTCATAATGTGGGTAAAAACCAGCAACACGGCTTAATAGTAATGAGCATTGATGATGGTGAAGGGCTAACAGACTTAGATCCAGCATTTGATGCACTTGTTGTGGTGATTAACGCAACCGAGCAAACTCTTAGCCATAACATTGCCACTGCAGCGGGTTTTGAATTACATGACGTATTAAAAAACAGTGTTGATGCAAGCATGGCCAGCGCCAATTTTGCTGCTGGCGAAAACGAAGGCACATTTACTGTACCTCCTTATACGCTAGCTGTTTTTACTAAAAACCAAGGTGAGAGCCAAGGTACTGGCTTAAGTGCAAATGCAACCGTAGGCGCACCTGATGTTGTACCTTATGGCAGCACCGCAGTGTTTATTCGTGGTACGTTAAACGACTGGGGCACACGCGATGCATTCGACTATATTGGCGAAGGTGAATACCGTATAGCAATTGCGTTAAGCGCTGGCGACTACGAATTTAAAATTGCCTCTGAAGATTGGTCAACGGTTGATTTTGGCGCGCTTTCTGATGCCGATAAAGACGTTGTTGAAAACCAAAGCGAGCCATTAACGCGCTCAGGTGCAAACATGACCTTTAGTGCTGCTATTGATGCAACTTATGTATTTTCGCTTGATGCTTCAAACCCAGAAAATCCAACGCTTACTCTATATAATGAAGAGCCATTTGTAGGCACTGCCATCTATGTGCGTGGGACGCTTAATGGGTGGGGAATAACCGATGAGCTGAGCTATCAAGGTAAAGGTATTTATACGTTTACTAAAACACTGAGTGCTGCAAGCTATGAATTTAAAATAGCGTCTGAAGATTGGAGTACGGTTGATTATGGCTCTGGCGAGAGTGATGCAAGTGTAATGATAGGCACTGCAGAGCAGTTATCGGTTGCAGGCGCAAATATGACCATGGATATTGCAGAAGAAGGTGAATACCAGTTTATATTTGACGCCAGTGATTTAAATAACGTAGCACTGAAAGTACTTAACGCTGAAATGTTTGCACAAACACCGGTGTTTATTCGCGGCAGTTTAAATGGGTGGGGTACAGACAACCCACTGATGTACGAAGGTAATGCGGTTTACTCTACATCCATAGAGTTAGAAGCGGGGGATTATGAGTTTAAAGTAGCGTCTGAAGATTGGAGCACCGTTGATTATGGCGGTACAGGTGATGCACCTGTAGCCACTGTTGGTCAGCTTACTTCACTCGAAGCTATAGGCGCTAATATAGCACTCAATATTACCGAACAAGGTACTTACACCTTTAAGGTAATAGGTCCAGATAGAGAAAATGTGAGCATACTTATAGATAAACAGTAGCAGTTATATTTTCCCAGACCTAAGCCGAGCATACCTTTGTATGCTCGGCTTTTTAATGCCTTATTAAATGCATATTAAAAATTGGTGTTAACCCATGGTATTCGCGTTCCAATGTGAAAATAAACTTTATGTAAAGTGAAGCCAGTTCAGAGCATAGGTTGAAGATTTTTTTTGTTTAAAGGGAGATTATAAAAGGAAGTGTGACAATTTATTTCAATGTAAGAAATTAAATTGTATTAAAGTTACTGTTCACGTAACTTGAGTATCTAAAGGCGTAAAAACGACCTAGTACAGGGGATACGCTCTCATTAAATTAAGGATAAACTTATGAATAACCACGTTTTAAAAAGCGCATCTTTCGACCCTAAAGTGCAGCAATACTGGATGCTAATGGCCGCTTTTTTTAGTGTGTTAGCACTGGTGACCATTCCGTTATTACCTATTGTTTTGGCGATTGTGTGGCTGGTGGGAGGGCGAATATTGGCGGCTATGTCGGCACAATTGCTCACGCAAAAACTCGTTGTAAAACGCGGGATATTTTTTAAAGAAGAAAAATCAATACCACTTGAAAAAATAACCGATGTAGGCCTAAGTCAAGGCCCAATAATGCGCATGTTTGGGCTGTATCGTTTAAGTTTTGAAACGGCTGGGCAGTCTAGCCACGGTGCATTGGTGTCATTACTTGGTGTTGAAAATGCCAGTGAATTCAGAGAAGCCATACTTGAGCAAAAAGATAACTTAACCGCAAGTACACCAGTAAAATCATCAAATGAAGAAACCCCGCAAAGCCAACTAGAGTTAATACGTGCACTTACCTATAGCGTAAAAAACATAGAAAACATGCTTGTTACGCTACTTGATGAGAAAAAATAGCTTTTGCTACACACAAAAAGCACTTATTAAGGAAATTAAAAAAATATGCTGAGATATGGACTGTTTTTATGTTTATTGATTAATGCGGCTACGATTAAGGCCAGTGGCATGCCACCTTATTTTAATGAGGATATAGACGCAGAATATAGAGCATTGCTAAAGCATGCTGGAGATATATTACCTAAAAGTGATCTACCTCTCGCGTATCTGCCGTTATTTTATCCTTTTGGTTTTCTTGATGTTCATCCGACTAAATTTAAAAAAGACAAAGATAAACAAGCGTTTGCAAACTTTAATTTAGGTGTTTTGGGTCGTAATTTTTTAAATATAAATAAGACACAACTCTCCAAATTACCTACTGTTACGATATGTAAAAAACAGGCATGCAAAGAAGAACGGTTAGGCTTAATTGACGACTTTTTAAAAGTAACGATGAATGAGCTTATTAAATTCAATCAGTCAACAGATCTAAATCTTATTCAGCAAACAGACATGTTTGTTTATCGAATAAATAATACATTTTTCACGCCAGCTCAACTTGTTACTTATTATCCATCTAAGTATGCGGGATTTGTTCCCTCAGCTAATTATAAAGTTTTTGAGTTAGGTGAAAATGAAGAGTTAATGACGTTATCAGCAGAAACTAAGCAAGTTAGGGAGTTAATGAGTGCTTATAATGTTGCTGCTATCACTAAAAATGATGACAAAAGTATGAGCATAATTTTTGGAGGAGTGAGTGATAACCATTGGGGTGTTGTTGTTAATTACAGTTCAAGAATACCAACTCAAGGCGAGTATAATCACATGGGCTTAGAATATGACATTATTGAAAAAATAACAGAAACGCGTTTTTATTTTCAAACAAATTAAGCCAACTTGAATCAGTAGACTCGACGATTTTTATCGTCGAGTCTACTAACTAAGGCCCTAATTATTTGGGTTTACCATAATTAAAAAACTTCACACACTTGCGTTGCGTTACAAGTAATAACGGTGACGTTTTCATATCCTATACGTGTAATTGCTTCAGCACTTAATGTGGCGCGTGCGCCACTAGCGCAGTGCAGATAAATAGGGCGGGAAGCGTCTTTTTCTATTTCCATCAACTTCATTTCAAGTAAGCCACGCGGAATATTAATAGCGCCTACAGCAGGATTGGTGGCATGTTCTGCGGGTTCGCGCACATCAATAAGTAAGCCCTTGTTTTCGCTAATCTCTTGTTTTGCTTGTTCAGCGTCGATACGTCGTTGGTTAGGTGTAATAACTTTGAGTAAATCGGGGATAGAAGTAAGCATTATATTTATTCCTTAACGCCAAATTTGCGTAGTAGTGTAATCATAGGGCACCAGCTAGTGAAAGCCGATTGAATCAAGTTTAGGGCAATAAACACTGTAAAATATACCCACCTAGGATCGTGATAGGTTTGTAATAAAATTGAGATCACAATCATTATGCCAGCGATCAGACGAAGCGCATTATTGAGTTTCATTATAGTAGGTCACTTATCCAGTTAAATACCTAATTACTATAATCGCATTTCATATATTAGTAAATCCTAATATTAGACTTTTCTAATGTAACAATTTATACTGCGATCACATTAGATTATTAGAGCTTTATATGAATATTGATTTTACTGCTATGGCGGGGAACGTTGAGCAAGCAGAGCAGCTATTAAAAATTTTAGCTAATAAAAATCGTTTAATGATTTTATGTTCGTTGCAAGATACCGAAATGAGTGTAACACAGCTTAATGAAGCGGTGCCGTTAGCGCAGTCGGCACTTTCTCAGCATTTGGCTGCCCTTAGAAAAACGAATATTGTTGCGACTCGCCGTGAGGGGCAAACTATTTATTACCGTGTGATTGATCAAAATGCTATTCATCTTTTAGGCACATTGTATGGTTTGTTTTGTAAGGGGTAGTGGTAATGAACATGATTGATAACGCAGTAAAAAGCAGTTTAACGGGTCGTATTCCGGTTATTATTTTTGTGTTATCAATTTTGTTTGGTCTGTTTGCTTTAAAACAAACGCCTCGCGAGGAAGAGCCGCAAATAGTGGTGCCTATGCTTGATATATATGTATCGGCTCCGAATGTAGAAGCGCCCGAAGTAACACGGCTGGTGACTCAGCCTCTTGAAAAGTTACTTTCCCAGCTTGGCGGTGTTGAACATATCTATTCAACCACACAAACTGGCGCTAGCGTGGTGACACTTAGGTTTGAGGTGGGGCATGATCGCGAACAAGCTATTTTAGATACCTACGCCAAGCTTAATAGTTACCAGCATACAATGCCTTCTGTTATTAAAAATTGGCAAATTCGGCCCGTTGAGGTCGATGATGTTCCCATTGTTATGCTTGGGCTGTACAGTAAAGATCCACAACTCTATAGCGATTACGAATTAACACGATTTGCAAACGAAATTGCGAGTGCTTTACAGCGTATTGAAAACACCAGCGAGGTAAAAGTGATTGCTGGGCGTAAACGTACGCTCACTATTAATTTAAATGCCAGCGCGTTGGCTGCTCACCAAACGACTATAAGCGATGTACTTTATGCATTAAGTGTATCTAATCAACTTACGCAACTAGGCAGTGTTGTAAATGATCAGCAAAAAATAGCTTTGCAAGCGGGTGACGTTTTACGTAATAAGTCTGCAGTGGAGCAGCTTGTAGTGAATGTAGTAAACGGTAAGAGCGTTTACTTACTTGATATTGCAAGCGTGATTGACGGGCCTGGCGAGAGCGAACATTACCAATGGCTTGCACAATCTTCTAATGCTCAACAGTTACCCATGGTCACATTAAGTGTCGCTAAGCAAACAGGCACGAATGCCGTTGCGGTGGCAAACGATGTTCATCAAATGATGGCCGAGTTATCACGCACGCTTTTACCGCCAGAAGTGAGCTACTCGGTATTAAGAGATTACGGGCAAACCGCCAATGAAAAAGTAAATAATCTAACATCAAGCTTGGTGTTTGCAGTATTTACGGTAGTGATATTTGTTGGGGTGTTTTTGGGCTGGCGACCCGCCATTGTTGTTGGATTAGCGGTGCCTATTTGCTATGGCATTACACTAGCACTGGATTTTGCGTTTGGGTATACCATTAACCGAGTAACGTTATTTGCACTTATTTTATCGTTAGGTTTATTGGTAGATGACCCAATTACAGGCATTGATAATATAAGCCGCTTTTTAAATAAAAAAGGCAGCAAAAAGCAGCAAATAGTTGGCGCAATGAGCGAAATTCGCGGTGCGTTACTTATGTCAACTTTAACGATTATGGTGGCATTTATTCCGCTGGCATTTATTACCGGCATGATGGGACCGTACATGGCACCTATGGCATTTAACGTTCCAATCAGCGTGATGGTATCCACCATTGTGGCGTTTTTTGTAACGCCATGGCTTGCGATGAAGTTACTCAAGCCCAATACAGATACCCACACTGAAATTAAGCCCAAAATCAGTATTTATCAAACGTTATTAAGCCCACTGCTTGTCTCAAAGCAGCGCGCAAAATGGGTATTATGGGGCACATTAATTTTGTTTATTATTAGCGCAATGCTGCCAGTGATGCGTTTAGTGCCTTTAAAGCTATTACCGTTTGATAATAAAAATGAGCTACAAGTATTAATAGACATGCCAGAGGGCACAAATTTAGAACGAACCGCAGCCTTTACCAAACAAGTGCAAACACTCACTTGGCAATTAAACGAAGTAAGTGAAATAGCAGCCTACGTTGGTAAGCCTTCAAGTATGGATTTTAATGCCATGGTGCGTGGGTATTATCGCCGTGAAGCTTCACATTTAGCAGAACTAAGAGTGTTATTGATTGATAAGTCTGAGCGCGAGCATCAATCACATTCTGTGGTTATGCGCTTACGTAAACAGCTCGCACCTTTAGCAAAACAAGGCATAGTAATAAAAGTTGTTGAAGTGCCTCCTGGTCCGCCCGTATTAAGTACTTTAGTTGCTGAGGTTTACCGAGATGATTTTGTTGATGAGCAAACTCATTACCAAGCAGCTAAACAATTAGCTGAACGTTTAAAGCAAGAGCCACACGTAGTCGAAGTGGATACCTCTATGGTTGCGCCCGCACCTTTACAGCGTTTTATAACCGATAAGAGCAAAGCGGCAATCAGTGCAATTTCTACTCAAAATATTGCCCAATCGTTAAGTGTTGCCACGCAAGGTGAAACCGTGGGTGTGCTTTACGTAAGTAACGAAACAGAGCCTGTTGATATTAAATTACAGTTACCATACAGCGAGCGTAATCAAATTTCGCAATTACTTGCACTGCAAGTCAGAGGTGATAGAGACTTAGCTAAAACCAGCAATGAATTTGGCTTACAAAGTGCACCTAGGCCATTAGTGTCGCTTTCAGAATTAGGTGAATTTACGCAACATCAGGTTGCTGACATTCGGGTTCGTAAAGATCAACGCGATGTAATTTATGTTATGGCTGAGCTAAACGGGAGAACGCCAGCAGAGGTTATTGCAGACGTAAATGCTGATTTTAACGCCGAGCCTAACTATTTTGAAAAAACACCGTGGATAAACCGCCACTTTTTTAATAATGGCGGTACTGTGCCATGGCAATTACCTAAAGGCACTTATGCTAACTTTAGTGGTGAGGGTGAGTGGCGTATTACCATAGATGTGTTTAGGGATATGGGAATTGCATTTGCCTTCGCACTTAGTGCCATATTTATTATTTTACGTGTACAAACACAATCAGCGAGCTTGTCGTTAATTATTATGTCGGCTATTCCGCTCACGGTCATAGGTATTATGCCAGGTTTTTGGTTATTAAATCAGTTTGGAGAACGTGCTATAGCTGGCGCTCCTGAGCCGGTATTATTTACCGCCACAGCAATGATTGGGATGATTGCCCTTGCTGGTATTGTGGTTCGTAATTCGCTTATTTTAGTCGAATTTATTAATCAAGCCCGAGGCCAAGGCATGGCTATAAAAGATGCGCTGGTTGCTGCAGGAACAGTGCGCATGCGCCCTGTATTACTAACCGCAGGCACGACCTTATTGGGTAACTTAGTGATCACACTTGACCCGGTATTCAGCGGGCTCGCGATTGCGATAATTTTTGGTATTGTGGCGTCTACTGTATTTTCGTTATTTGTAGTGCCACTTGTTTATTATTTAGTGTTTGCAAGTTCAGAGGGTGAAGCGCATGCAGGGTAAATCAAAACTAATCGGTGCTTTAATCGCTTTATTGGTAATTATTATGGCTGTGCTTTACATGGCGGGCAGCTTTTCTGACAAACAAACTGCTGGTTTAAAAGAATCACAACACAGTAATTATCAGGGTGAGCGTGTCACCATTGCCCTGCAAAGCATCACCGGTATTGAGCAGGTATCGGGTAGTGTAATAGCAAAACAAAATACGCAAATTTCATCAAATGTGATGGCGCAGGTTGAGCAGTTAAAGGTACGAGCGGGCGATAAAGTCACTAAGGGCGATTTACTTATTACCCTCAAGCAAGATGATTTTAAAGCGGCGTTGGCACAAAGCGACGCTAATATTAACGCCGTGCAAGCATCGTTGACGCAAGCTCAAAAGCAATTAGTTAGAATGAGTGATTTAAATGCTAAGGGGTTGGTGTCTATTAGTGAATTGGATGATGCTAAGGCTAAATTTGATAACCTTACTGCTAATTTAGCCGCCGCTCAGCAGCAGCAAGCACAAGCAAAAGTGGCGCTAAATTATACTCAAATTATAGCGCCCATTTCAGGGGTTGTGGTTGAGCGCTTAACAGAGCCTGGCGATACCGCAACACCGGGTAAGCCACTTATTACTGTGTATAACCCATTGCAATTACAGCTTGAATTTAATGTGCGTGAACAACAAGCTGTAAAATTAAAACTCGGAGATAGCTTAAATGTGGTTCTTCCATCTTTGGCAATAACAACACCTGCCGTAGTAAGCGAGATAGTCCCTGTTGCCGATAGTAGCGCGCGTAGCTTGCTTATTCGCCTAGACACGAATACACAGTTAGGGTTAATTCCTGGGCTTTACGCACAGTTGCAGTTGCCTACAAAAAGCACTCAAGGTATTTTAATTGAGCCAAGCTGGGTACATGAGTTTGGGCAATTAAACATGGTGTATGTACTAGAAAACGAAACGCCAGTTAAACGTTTCGTAAGGTTAGGTACAATGGTTAATCACAAACACCATGTAATTGCTGGCCTGAAAGAAGGGGATGTACTTGCTATTGATTATTCCCCCTTGCACGGTATTAAATAAAACTGGCTATTTCATCAATCGATTTTTTATCTAGGGCGTGCATTGGTACTGTTGCATGCTCATCCGGGTAGCCTGCAATTAATAGCATATAAGGGCGCTCGTTATCTTTATCTCGGCTACAAATGTCTGTTAAAAAGCTCATAGGTTTTGGGGTGTGAGTAAGCGTTGCAAGGCCTGCTCGGTGCAGAGCTTGTATTAAAAACCCCGTTGCTAACCCAACAGACTCATGCACATAGTAATTTGTATTTTTATCGTCAGTACTCACGCCGCCCTTTTTTTGACTAAACACAGCAATAAGCCAAGGTGCATGCTCTAAATAGGGTTTGTTCGCGTCAGTCCCTAATGGTTTTAATGCATCCAGCCACTCCTCGCCTGCTCGCCCTTCGTAAAAAGAGCGCTCTAGCTTTTCAGCCGCGTCGCGTATTTGTTTTTTTACATCGCTACTGTTAATAGCCACAAAATGCCAAGGCTGGTGGTTTGCACCACTAGGTGCTGTACCTGCTGCTTTTATACAGGTTTCGATAATCTCTTTTGGCACTGGGCGGTCACTAAAACTGCGAATACTATGGCGGCGCTGGCTTGTTTGTAAAAATTCATTTGCACGGGCTAACATTTCATCGTGTGAGTATTCTATAAAATCGGTCAATGGCTGGCTTTTATGTTCTTGCATGGCTTTTCGCTTCTTGTAAGTCGTGTGTGCTTTTTATACCGAGAGGCTCACTGCTAAGCAAGTGTTATTAGAGTGTGTTGCTGTTTATTTATTGTTACAAAGTTGGCCACTGCGTAACTTATGTTCCCGTTTTTAATGTGGTATAAAACAGTATAAAAATAATACTTACAATTCAAGGAAGTAAAAAATGCTATCAATAACAGGGTTATCAAAAACCTACGACAACGGCGTGCACGCTCTGCAAGGTGTTGATTTATCAATAGGTAAAGGCATGTTTGGGCTGCTTGGGCCAAATGGTGCCGGGAAGTCATCGCTAATGCGCACTATTGCAACGTTACAATCTGCCGACGCGGGTTCAATTACCTTTGATGGTATTGATGTATTTAAAGACCCACAGGCACTACGCCAACGTTTAGGTTACCTTCCGCAAGATTTTGGTGTTTATCCGCGTGTTAGTGCTTACGACTTGCTAGACCATATGGCTGTTTTAAAGGGGATTCATAATAAAGGGGAGCGTAAAGAGTCGGTTGAAGGCCTACTAGCACATACTAATTTATATCAACATCGCTCAAAAGCGGTAAGTGGCTTTTCGGGCGGGATGCGCCAGCGTTTTGGTATTGCTCAAGCGTTATTGGGCGACCCTGATTTACTCATCGTTGATGAACCAACTGCAGGGCTAGACCCTGAAGAGCGAAATCGCTTTCATAACTTGTTAGTAAGCTTAGGCGAGCAAAAAGTCGTTATATTATCAACCCACATAGTAGAAGATGTGGCTGAACTATGCCCTAATATGGCAGTACTGGCAGGCGGAAAAATATTATTAGAGGGTAACCCCATTGCGCTTACCGATAAACTGCAAGGGCAAATTTGGCGCAAAGCCATGAGCCAAGAAGAAGCGCAAGAGCTTGAGCCACAGCTACCTGTTATTTCTAAACGCTTATTTGCTGGGCAAACCATATTGCATGTATTAGCCAATGAAGCCCCTGAAGGTTTTGAGCTCAGCAGTGCAAACCTAGAAGATGTGTATTTTTCTACGTTGCTTAATCATCGTAACAGCCAAGTAGCATAAGGGGGCGCTATGTTTTTTAATATGCTCGCTTTTGAGCTGCGCTATTTTGTGCGCCAGCCTTCATTTTATGTAACCTCATTAATCTTCTTTTTTATGGCGTTTTTTTTAAGCTCCAGTAGTAAGTTTCCGTTAGGTGGGGCTAATGTTCATATGAACTCGCCTTATACCATTATGGTTTTAACGGTTACCTTTTGTACGCTTGCTATGTTTTTAGTGGTTAACTTTGTTGCCAGCTCAGCGATTCGCAATAGTGAGACCAAAATGGATGAGCTGGTGTTTAGCAAGCCCGTTAACCCGCTTGCTTATCAATCAGGACGTTTTTTTGGTGCTTACTTGGTTGTGCTCGTTGTTTTTTTAACTGTGCCACTAGGCGTGTTTTTAGGATCTCAGTTTGGCTTGTTGGTTGGCTGGCTCGATAGTGAGCTAGTAGGCCCTAATAAGTTTATATATTACGCTGCGCCTTTTTTATATTTAGCGGTGCCAAGCTTATTGGTGCTCAGTGCTATCTTTAATAGTGTGGCGGTTTATTTTAAAACCATGATGGCGGTATATGTAACGGCCGTTGTTGTTTTTATAACCTATCAAATAGCCAGTGCTTATTTTGATGATTTAGCATTTAGAAATATAGTTGTTTACGCCGACCCATTTGGCTTGGGGTCTTTAATTGATTTAACGCGTTACTGGACTGTGAGTGATAAAAACACAGAAGTGCTAACGCTCACAGGTGACCTTTTAGTTAACCGTATATTGTGGGTGGCAATAAGTGTTGCAATGTTTTTTGGTCTTGGAAAGTTAGGTAGTCGCGTAGTAAGTAAAAAACAGAAAAAGCAATTTGCTGTTTCTACGTTTGTAAAAAACAAACAGGCAGCACTTATTAGCAGCGCTAAAAATTACAAGTCAAAAGGGGTCAATACGCAGTCGCAATTAGTAATGCGCAGCTTATTTGAGCTTAAGCAGGTTACATTAAGTGCTCCTTTTATGATTTTAGCGGGTGTAAGTATTACTATGTTGCTTGTGCCGCTCTTTGCGCCTATTGGCGCGTATGGCACGACGGATTGGCCGCTTACGCAAAATATGGTGAGCATTATTCAAAACTCCTCCGCTTTGTTTATGTTTATTATTATTGCTTATTACAGCGCTGAGCTAGTTTGGCGAGAACGCCACAGTGGTATGGGTGATATTGTTGACAGCTTCCCGGTTCATAACAGTGTGTTTTGGGTATCTAAAATTATCGCGTTAATCACTGCGGTGTGTGGTCTTTATTTAATAGGTATGATGTTTACCATTGCGGTGCAACTATTTAAAGGGCAATTTAATCTAGAGCTTGGGCAGTACTTATTTAGACTAGGTTATCTTACATTACTGCCTTTAATTATGATGGCTATTTTGGCGTTCTTTTTACAAATAATTAGCCCTAATAAATACATAGGTATGGGGTTATTTATTCTGTATTACATCGCCCAAATGGTAATGGGTGCTTATGGGTTTGAACATCACATGTATCATTTCTCACAAAGTAGTAGCGTACCGTATTCTGATATAAATGGTTACGGACACTTTTTACAAGGCGCGCATTGGTACACTCTATATTGGGGCGCGTTAAGTGTATTTTTGGCTATAGTTGGGTTTGCTTTATGGCATCGCGGTCCATCGCAAACATTGCGCACTCGCCTATCTTTAATACGTTACAATATGTCTTTAAAAGGCCAGATTGTAGCCGTTATAAGTTTATTAGTATTTGTGGGGGCGGGTTACAATATTTATTACAACACCCGAGTAATCAACGAGTTTGTAACAAGTGATGATAACGAAGCTTTACAGGTAAGGTATGAACAAGAATTTTCACAATACAAAGATTTGCCACTGCCTGTAATAACCGGTGTCGATTTACATATTGATATTTACCCTAAAAAGCGTGCTTTAACCGCTGTTGCTAACATTAAATTTACCAATACCGCAAACGAGCCAATAACCCGTGTATTAATCAACAAGCCAAACCAAGCTAAAAGCTGGGATGTAAAAATGGCGGGCGGCAAAATAGTAGAGCGTTTACCTGACTTTGACATGGTATGGTTTGAGTTTGAACAACCGCTAATGCCTAATGAAGTACGCAAAGGTGAGCTTTCAGTTGCTCGTGAACATAACGGTTTTGTTGATAGGTTTTCAGATACTCAGCTCGTGCATAACGGTACTTTTATAAATAATTTGGAGCTATTACCGAATTTTGGTTATCAAAAGTATTTTCAAATTGCGGATAAGTATGAGCGTCGTAAGCACGATTTACCTGAACTTGAACGTGCACATAAACTAGAAGATAGCCGGTACTATACACAAAGTGACTTGGGTCCTGCTAATGGGTTTATAAGCTACAAGGCAACGGTAACGACCGATGAGTCGCAATTTGCTATTACACCTGGTTACTTAAAAAGTGAAAGTGTAAAAGATGGACGCCGCACCTTTGTTTATGAAATGGATGCGCCCATTTTAAATTTTTATTCTGTGCTTTCGGCAGAGCTTGAAAGTAAAAAGGTTGAGCATAGCGGTGTTAATATTGAGGTTTACTACCACAAAGATCATGCATGGAATGTTGATCGTATGATTGAGTCGGTGCAAGACTCGATAGATTACTATACGCAAGCATTTGGCCCGTATCAGCATAAGCAGTTACGTATCATTCAGTTTCCTAAATATCGCTCATTTGCGCAAAGTTTTGCTAATACAGTGCCTTACTCAGAAAGTATTGGTTTTGTTACAGATTTGAGGGATGAGAGTAAAGTTGACCTTCCTTATTATGTAACCGCACACGAAGTGGCGCATCAATGGTGGGGTCATCAAGTATCAGGTGCTAATGTAGAGGGGAGTGCCGTTATATCAGAAACACTCTCCCAATACAGTGCGCTTATGGTGCTAAAAAAACGCTTTGGCGCCGAGAAGCTACGTAAGTTTTTAAAATACGAGCTAGACAAATACTTAATGGGCCGTACAGGGGAAGCGTTTGAAGAAATGCCGCTGTATAAAACGCAGGCTCAGCAGTATCTTCACTACAATAAAGGTTCTGTTGTGATGATGGCGCTATATGATCGCTTAGGTGAAAAACGCTTAAACGCTGCACTTAAGGCATTTTTGAATGAGTTTAAGTACCAATCAAAGCCATACCCAACAACACTTGATTTACTTACTTATTTAAAACAAGACGCAACCCAAGCTGAACAAAACTTTATCGACGATCAGTTTAAATATATCACTTTGTATGAGCTGGAAATGAAAGAGGTTTCGGTTTCAGACGAAGCCGACAGTGATGGCTTTTACAGTGTTACGTTAAACGTTGAAGCTGTTAAGCAACGTGCTGATGGTCAAGGTGAAGAAACAGAGCAGCCACTCGATGAGTTAATTGATATTGTGTTGTTTAGTGACGATCCTGAAAATCTACTGGCTGAAGATTTTGTGATTTACTCACAAAAACATCAAATAGTAACGGGTACTAATATTATTGAGTTAAAGGTAAAAGAAAAACCTTTATTTGCAGGAGTCGATCCGTACGTAAAACTGGTTGATAAAGATAACGTAAATAACTTAGCTAAGTTTTAATAGCTGGCAGCACATTTACTCAAAGGCCGCAATTTTGCGGCCTTTTTTTGTGTAAAAAACTGTTTGAAATCTGTAAGGCTGGCTACATTTTTCGCACAGCTTTTTACTCATTATTTAACTGGTTTACTGTAAGGTTTATTTACTGAAAGTGAGTACCAAGTAAGGACAAACATGAAATCATTAATAATGGGGTTTGTAGTGTTAGGCTTAAGCGCCTGTTCTGCGGTTACCATACAGCCACACGCTATCGCAAAAATTACAAGTAAAGCGACCTACGAAGATAGCCGTCCATTTTATTTATGGGGATTAGTAGGAGAGGAACGTGTGGATGTAAAAGAGATTTGTACAGATACACAAGCTGCTCAAATGCAGTCGCAGCAAACATTTAGCGATGGTGCATTGAGTTTAATTACGCTAGGCATTTATTCACCACATACCATAAAGGTATGGTGTGAAGAGCAAAATACGCAGGAGGCGTTATGAATCTTAAATTAATTTTAGGCAGTATTACTTTTGCTATGTTAACTGGTTGCACAAATATTTACTTTGATAATGGTGTACCTGAAAAAGTTAATAACCAGTCGCACAATAGTTCTCAGTGGCATCATAATTTTGCGTTAGCTTTGTATGAGGGATCTGATGCGGTTGATTTGAGTGAGCATTGTCCACAAGGACAATGGCAAACGGTGCACACGTATAAGTCATTTAGTAATGGAGTAGCGGAGGTTGTAGTTAATCAGATAGGCCCGGCTTGGTACCCTAAAACAGTTGAAGTGAGCTGCACTAAGGTACCTTTTAAATCTGAGTAATAATTTAAATACAACCCAATACAAAGAAAAGATGCTAGGTGCTAAAAAAAGGGCCAAATGGCCCTTCAGTTGCAGCAAGTAACACATGTTTGTCTATAGGCTGAAGTCTACAGCGTAAGCAACGTAAACTTTTACATCTGACTCGTCCATATCAGTGTCTGATACGCCAAATGTGAATCCATCTTTTGATACAGACACACCGTAATCAATGATGTCTTCGTCACCAATAAAGTCGCCAGAGTAATGACCTATGTGTAAAGCCATTTCTGTACCATTGCTGCCTACGGTAAAGCCGTAATCAGCTGTCAAATAAAGTGAGTCACCAAAGTCTGTACCGTCGCCACTTGCAGCAGATGTAGCAAGCACTGATGCACCAAAGGTAAAGCCTTCAACACTGATGCTACCGTAAATTTCTGAGAAATCAGCATCTGCGCTTGATGCCGCGTCTGGGTAAGCATAATAAATGTAACCTACATCGTAGCTAACACCTTCGCTAATATCGCCACCAAAGCCTGCGTAAAAATCTAGCTCGTAGGTCATTTCGTCAGCCCAAGATGCATTAGATACCCATGTACCAGCATAAAACCCAGATTCGTCAGCGTAATCAATACCACCAGAGATAGCTGCGTCACCGCCAGTTTGTTCTTGTCCACGCCATAAGTAATTTGAGGTAGCAGCTACATTCGCAGATACTTCAGCATTTACTGCTGTTGATGTAAGTGACGTTGCAGCCATTAATGCCACTGCGCTAAAAGCGATTGTTTTTTTTAGTTTTAACATGTTCCATTTCCCGTTATATGAATTTTTGCATAGGAAGGCTTTTATTATGTATGACCGTAGCCTTTTGATTTATGCGTTTTTATTGTTTAACTGAGAATAGAATTGCACTGTGTGTGCCAGCTTGATTTATTTTGTTTAAAATTTAAGTTTTATTATTTATTAACAATGACTTGTGTTTTGGATGGGTGGTTAAGATTATGAGGAAGAAATATTCTATCGCACATCGCTGGTGCATAAAATAATCAAGCTGCACCATGAAAGTACAGCTTGTTTAGAATTATTTAGCCAAATATGGTGCGCATTAGACTAATTGTTTCGTTTACACTGCGACCTTTTTGAACTTCGCTGATTATTGAGTCGCGTTTGCTACGAATATGCTCAGGAATATCATCGGCGGCCAAAGCGCGGTCAACTAAAATTTCAGCCGACTCTTTACCTCTGCGTTGTGTTTTACCCGTTTTAGTGGCGCTACGTTTTGGTTTATTGAGTAATTTAATGTAGTTAGAGCTATCTGGTGTTTTATTATCTGCGTAATAAAAAAAGCACGGTATAAGCGCTTTAATTGACACTAATTGCTCTTCTAATTCATTTGAAGCATTTGCCATTTTGTACCATGACATAGCTTGAATGCCTTTTACAATATCTTGCCAGTAACGCTCAAAATCACTATTTTTAAGTTTTGTAACCGCAAGTGCTGAGCACAATGCGTCTAAACGGCTATTTGTAATTGGCGTAAAAATATCAGGGCGACGCATTGCAAGTAGTCGTGTTGCCGGAGCAAGTGTTGGTTTTTCACTGCTATCAGTAAATATTTTGCTATAAGCAGCTACAAACTGTTGGTACTCGTAATGGGTAATGTCACCTTCAAGAGGAATATTAGCCAGTGCGTCATCAAACGCACCCGGTAAATCACCAATGAGTTGGTGGAAAACTTTAGCACTCTTAGTTGATGCAAACCACTCAACATCAAAATCGTATGTGCTTGGATCAAGTGAAGCCATATGCTTGCCAGTAAAAGCAAGAAGGTCTTCAGGGATCATGTCTTTTAATGATTGCTCACGAATACTTTTTACGTAACTTGCTAAACGAAGTTGTTCATCAAGTGCAATAACGTCTTTATGTTGCTCTATAAATACACTTACCACAGGCCAAGGGGCTACACGAAGCGTTTTAACTTGTAAAAAGCTGATAGCCGAAATAAGCTGATCATGTAGTTTTTTAAGAACAGGTAGCTGTTGCGGCTCAAGTAAATCGTAGTTAATACGATCTCTGCTTGCGTTTAATAGCTCATAACACCAAGGTAAAAAATCATCAGGATGGTTTTCTACTTTCACGGCCATAAGGTTAAGGCTTAATTCTGAAGATTGTTTCAGAATGTTCTGATAGATTTGATTTTCTTGCTCGCCTAGTGTCATTTTTGACGGTGAAATTAGCAGTTTTTTCATGCCTTGTAGATACTCCGGATTAACGATTTTGGGCTGCTTCATATAAGTGTTCAGGGCTTAAAGCAACTGGTAGGGTAATTCCCTTTATTATAGCAGAAGTAGCTTAATCTAGCTACTTAGTTAAATTTCTATAGCAAAAAAAGGTGTTTCATTGTAGCTTATTTGATCAATCACATTGGAGTGGTTAATTTAAATTTTAAATAGGATTTCTAGAATGAAAATAAGGACAACTCTTTTAACTTTTCTACTAACAACCAGTTCGGCTCATGCTGGATTTAGCTTGAACAGTTTAATGGATGATGATGGTTTGCCAGTTTTAACTTCAGCTAAAAAAACAGGTATTGGTTTTGCTAGTGTATCCGTACCTTATGTGAATACGGTTAATTACTTTGGTTTTATTGATGATAAATCAAAACCTGATGCTGTTGTTAAAGGTAAGGATGCATACTACTTATATATATGGATACCGGCAGCTATCGATGAGTTAGGAGTTAGGATGATTTCACCTGTTGGAAATTTAGCTGAACCAGAAAAAGAAGACTTCGTACAAGCTAATTACGGCCAAAAAGTAAAATCTGATAAGGAAACTTGGTTTGATACTTGGATTCGTGTTGAGCGCATGGATATTGTATCACCAGATAATATTAAAATGGCAAGTAAAGTAATTAACATACTCGAAAAAGATGATGATAGTGATGATACTTACGACGAGCAAAGACACGCTAAATACAATTCACTTGTTAGAATAGAAACTGACCTTAGCAGACCTGATAAAGCTCTAGTACGAGGCCTATATCGTGTGGTTTTTACTACTTATAAAAAAGGAAAGGTAGAAGGCTCATTTATAGCAACATTAGGAAGTAACGTACCTGGTATAAAAATAGCTTCTACTTTGAAAGAATTAAATGAATTAGTAAATGAATAGAGTATTAAATTAAAATTACTAATAGAAACAACTCATTGGTAAGAATAAGTCAATGAGTTGTCTTGATTTAATCAGTCTCTTCTAAAATGAAGAGGCTCTCAACGGGCATGTTAAAGTTAGCTGCAATTTTAAGCGCTATAATGACCGACGGCGTAAATCGATTTGTTTCTACAGTGCTTATTGTTTTACGCGATACGCTAATAGCATCGGCAAGTTCTTGCTGCGAAAGCCCTGCCTCTTTACGAAATGTTGCTATGTTATTTTGCACTTTTGTTCCTAATCTTTGCTTTGCCAAAGAATTGATACGCCATATATTAAACACATTACAGCAAGATAAAACGAGGCCATCATGGTGTGAGACACTTCTAAAGCCAAATCATCTGAGAATAAGTAAACGCCACCCATGCTAAAAAGTAAGCCAAGGACTACATGTTTATAGGCAATGGTGTCGATGGTGTTTAAGTACTCATCTTTGTAGGTAAGGTGGTATTTCATTTTCCATGTAAACCCGCCTCTGATCATAAACATACAGAATGAACCTAAAAAAGCAGCAGTGCCAAAAAACAACAGTGGGGCTGATGTTTGAGTAAGCAGTGGGTAAACACTGATGATTAATAAAGTGACTCCCATGAATAATGAGAACAAAGCATTTTGGCCCATAAACTTTTCTTCATTTTTAATATCATGATTTGACATATATCATTTCCTTTTAAAATTTAACATTATGTAACCTCTGGGTATCAATGTAACCTTGGGGTATCAATGAGTCAATTATTTTTTGTAACCTAAAGGTATCAAAATGTTTCAGGAACGATTCATATCAAATAAGTAAACTGCTTTTATGAGCTTTTTTGTATCTATAGCAATGCTTTTAGGCTTAACACTCGCTATGATAAAAACATAATTTGACCGCTTAAAGGACGAACATGAAAACCTTAATCAAAATTTTTGGTGTAATACTCTTACTTTGTATTGCGTTAATTGTTGCAGCACCTTTTTTAATTCCTACCGATACCATTTTTAATAAAGTATCAGAGGAAGTACAAAAAACGACGGGAAGAACGCTAACAATTAATGGTGATAAAACGCTTAGTGTGTTTCCTGCACTAAAGTTAGAGTTGAATGATGTCCACTTTGCTAATATGCAAACAGGTTCGCGAGCTGATATGGTAAGTATGCAGCAGTTAGCGATATATATACCTTGGTTTTCATTATTTGGCGGTGAATTTAAGCTTGATAAGTTTGTTATTAACGAACCAGATATTTTATTAGAGACAGATAAAAATGGTAAAGCTAACTGGCAGTTGTTTGATGCGGTAGCAGAGCAACCAACAGAGCAAACTGAGCCTGGTGAGGCAATTAAGCTACCTGCTAGCTTTGAT
The DNA here is from genome assembly GCF_054960575.1 of Pseudoalteromonas sp. PSi26. Lineage (NCBI taxonomy): Bacteria > Pseudomonadati > Pseudomonadota > Gammaproteobacteria > Alteromonadales > Pseudoalteromonadaceae > Pseudoalteromonas > Pseudoalteromonas sp. PSi26. The sequence continues at coordinate 106,395 of NZ_JBHNYT010000015.1, forward strand.
ATTGAGCTGGGTGAGGTCGCTATTTATGGCGGTACATTTACATATCTAGATGGTCAAACGGGCGCCAAGCAACAAATTAGTGATTTAGAGTTAGCTATTTTACTCCCTTCTCTTCGCAAAACATTAGAAGTTAAAGGCGGTATTACTTATATGCAAGAGCGTTTTGAGCTGGATATAACATTAGATACACCAGCTAAAGCAATCGAAGGCTCTACATTCAAAGTCACGCAAAGTCTTGACTCACGCTTAGTTGACTTAACTTTCAATGGGGATATTGCTCAGCAGGGGCAAGATATAAAAGGCGAATTAGCGCTCAGTGGTAACTCTGTTAAAGACCTAGCAACTTGGCAAGGGGTAGACTTAAACGCCAAAGAAAACGCGTTTAATGCCTTTAGTGTAAACGGTAAAATGCATCTTGCAGGTGAAACTTTTAATCTTGAACAGTTAATCGCTACATTAGATGAGCTAGAAATAAAAGGTAAGAGTGAGCTCAATTTAGGAAGTCGATTGGCCGTTAATGCTGATATTGACTTGGGCATGCTCGATTTAAACCCTTACTTACCAGAAGCCGTAGCAAAACAGCAAGAACCCGAAAGTAAAGAATCTACGCCTGCTCAGCCAATTGTATGGGACGATACGAAAATTGATTTAAGTGCATTAAATGCACTAGATGCTAATGTAGTTATTCGTTCAAGCGGTTTAAAAGCAAACGATATTGAGCTTGGTGCAAATCAATTTACAGTGGCGATTAACAAGGGTGTGGCTAAATTAAGCTTAGACAGTTTTTCAGCGTATGAAGGCGCTGGTAAAGGTGTAATTACTATTGATGCTCAAAATGCTCCTTATAAGATAGCTACAAACTTTAATTTAACAGATATTGATGCACAGCCGTTATTAACTGATGCAACTGGTTTTGACAAGTTACTCGGTAAAGGCTCTTTAAATTGGAATTTATCTACAGTTGGGCAAAGTCAAAAATCGTTTATAAGTGCACTTAATGGCCAATTAGGATTTAAATTTGCAGATGGTGCGGTAAAAGGAGCGAATGTCGCTGAAATGGTTCGCAAAGGTAAAGAAATTATATCAGGGAACTTTGGCGCAGCTTCAGAGGGTTTAGATACTGGTTTTGAAGACGCTGAGCAAACAGACTTTTCTGCGCTCACTGGTAGCTTTAATTTTATAAACGGCGTAGGTAAGAATAAAGACCTGTCGCTAATAAGTCCTTTAATTCGTATTTCCGGTGAAGGGGATGTGGATTTACCCCTGACTAAAGTAGATTACCGCTTGGTAACGGGCATTGTGGATTCAATTGAGGGTCAAGGCACAACCGATGACAGTACAGGCTTTAAAATACCATTGCGTATAAAAGGACCATTTCACGATGTGGGTATAAACTTAGATGTAAGTAATGCCTTAAAAGATGAAGCTAAAAAGAAACTCGATGACGCAAAAGAAAAAGCGAAAGAGAAGGCCAAAGATAAAGTAAAAGACAAATTAAAAGGACTATTTGGCTAAATAACTACTAGTAAAATAAACAAGGCACTTTTTAAGTGCCTTGTTTATTTTATAACCATTTAAAAAATAGTCACATAGCTTCACCAAGGTTAATAAAATTTCTTCAGTCCTTAAATTAATTAAAAAATAACCTATCGCTGCATGCTCAATGCTGGTACAATTGCCCGCCCTTAAGAGACAACTCGTTTGTTTTTGAGTGGGATTTAATCGAAATGTCTTGATTTTAAACAATTTTAAGACACGTTGTAATTACTACACCGGAGGTCATTAACATGATCCAAATGCAAACTCAGCTGGAAGTTGCTGATAACAGCGGCGCTCGCAAAGTGCAGTGTATAAAAGTCCTTGGTGGTTCACACCGTCGCTACGCAGCGATTGGCGACATCATTAAAGTTTCTGTAAAAGAAGCTATTCCTCGCGGTAAAGTGAAGAAAGGTGATGTTAAAAACGCGGTAGTTGTGCGTACCAGAAAAGGTGTTCGCCGTCCAGATGGTTCTCTGATCCGTTTCGACAGCAACGCGGCTGTTATCTTAAATGATAACTTGCAGCCAATTGGTACACGTATTTTCGGCCCTGTGACTCGCGAACTTCGTAATGACAAGTTCATGAAAATCGTTTCACTAGCCCCAGAAGTACTGTAAGGAGCCAATCATGGCAGCAAAAATCCGTCGTGGTGACGAAGTAATCGTACTAGCAGGTAAAGACAAAGGTAAGCGCGGTAAAGTGCTTTCAGTTGTTACTGAATCTGGTCGAATCTTTGTCGAAGGCATAAACTTGATCAAGAAACACCAAAAGCCGGTTCCACAATTGAACCAAGCTGGCGGCATTGTTGAGAAAGAAGCGTCTATGGACGCATCAAACGTTGCGATCTTCAACTCGGAAACGAGTAAAGCAGATCGTGTAGGTTTCAAGATTGAAGATGGTAAGAAATTACGTATCTTTAAATCTACTGGTAAAACTATCTAATAGTTGGAGTAGAATGATGGCGAAACTGCATGAAGTATATAAAGACAAAGTAGTAGCTGAACTTCAAGAGAAGTTTGGTTTCAGCTCTGTCATGCAAGTCCCTCAGATCGAAAAGATCACATTAAATATGGGCGTGGGCGAAGCCCTAGCTGACAAGAAAATTTTAGATCACGCTGTAGCTGATTTAACTGCAATCTCTGGTCAGAAACCTTTAATCACTAAAGCACGCAAATCTGTTGCTGGCTTTAAAGTGCGTGAAGGCTACCCAATTGGTTGTAAAGTAACCCTACGCGGCGAGCGTATGTGGGACTTTTTTGAGCGTTTGGTATCAATCGCTATCCCACGTATTCGTGACTTCCGTGGCGTAAGTGCTAAGTCTTTTGATGGACGTGGTAACTACAGCATGGGCGTACGTGAACAAATCATCTTCCCAGAAATCGATTACGATAAAGTAGACCGTGTACGCGGTATGGATATCACTATCACTACTTCTGCGAAATCTGATGAGGAAGGCCGTGCGTTGTTAGAAGCGTTTAACTTCCCATTTAAGAAATAAGGGTAGGGTTATGGCAAAGAATTCTATGAAAGCGCGCGAAGCAAAGCGCACAAAACTAGTTGCTCAGTATGCTGAAAAGCGTGCTGCACTAAAAGCTATCATCAGTGATGTTAATACATCTGAAGATGATCGTTGGGACGCGGTACTTAAGCTACAAGCTTTACCTCGTGATTCTAGCCCTGCACGTCAACGTAATCGTTGTAACATTACGGGCCGCCCACATGGTTTCCTTCGCAAATTCGGCATGAGCCGTATTAAAGTTCGCGAAGCAGCTATGCGCGGTGAAATTCCTGGCCTTAAAAAGGCTAGCTGGTAATAGAATCATGGGAGTAAGACTATGAGCTTGCAAGATCCTATCGCGGATTTGTTCACACGTATCCGTAACGGTCAATCAGCGAAGAAAGTATCTGTAACGATGCCAACTTCAAAGCTGAAAGTAGCATTAGCTAAAGTACTAAAAGACGAAGGTTACATCGTAGACTACGCAGTTAACGGTGAAGTTAAACCTGAGCTTTCTATCGAGTTGAAGTACTTCGAAGGCAAAGCTGTAATTGAAAATATCCAGCGTGTAAGTCGCCCTGGTTTACGTATCTATAAGAAACGTGACGAATTACCGAAGGTAATGGGTGGTCTTGGTATCGCTATCGTATCAACTTCTAAAGGCCTAATGACAGACCGCGCAGCACGTAGTGCTGGTGTTGGTGGTGAAATCATTGGCTTTGTAGCTTAATCGGAGGGGAACTATGTCTCGCATAGCAAAGGCACCAATTAATGTTCCTGCCGGTGTAGAAGTTACATTGAAAGGCCAGGAAATCACAGTTAAAGGCAAAAACGGTGAACTTACTCGTACTATCAACGACGCAGTTGAAGTACAAGTTAACGACAACGTTATTACAACTTTACCTCGTGAAGGCGTAGCAAATGCATGGGCACAAGCAGGTACTGCTCGCGCTCTAATCAACAACATGGTTGTTGGTACGCATGAAGGTTACGAGAAGAAACTTCAGTTAGTAGGCGTTGGTTACCGTGCTGCAGCTAAGGGTAAAGTTTTAGACTTAACACTTGGTTTCTCACACCCAGTTAATTTCGCAGTTCCTGAAGGAATTACGATTGAAACTCCAAGCCAAACAGAAGTTCTAGTTAAGGGCGTAGATAAGCAGTTAGTTGGTCAAACAGCTGCTAACATTCGTGCATACCGTAAACCTGAGCCTTATAAAGGTAAAGGTGTTCGCTATTCAGATGAGAATGTACGCCGTAAAGAGGCTAAGAAGAAGTAAGGTAAGACGATGGATAAAAAAACAGCTCGTCTACGTCGTGCTAAACGCACTCGTAGAAATTATATTGAACAAGGCACAACGCGTCTTGTTATCCACCGCACGCCACGTCACATTTACGCTCAAGTAATTAATGCTGAGGGTAATGTACTGGCTGCTGCTTCTACTGTTGAGAAGGCTATTAGCGAAACAGTTAAAGGCACCGGTAACGTTGAAGCTGCGCAAGCAGTTGGCAAAGCGGTTGCTGAACGTGCGGCTGACAAAGGCATCGAAAAGATTGCTTTTGATCGCAGTGGCTTTAAATATCACGGCCGTGTGAAGGCGCTAGCTGATGCTGCGCGTGAAGCCGGTTTGCAATTCTAGGAGTAGACAATGGCTAACGTAGAAGCAAAGCAACAACAGCCTGATCTAGCTGAAAAGCTAATCGCGGTAAACCGTGTGTCTAAAGTAGTTAAAGGTGGTCGTATCTTTAGCTTTACTGCACTAACTGTAGTTGGTGACGGCGCAGGTAAAGTAGGTTTTGGTTATGGTAAAGCACGTGAAGTTCCAGCTGCTATTCAAAAAGCAATGGAAAAAGCACGTCGCAACATGATCAATGTAGACCTAAATGGCAATACATTACAGCATCCTGTTAAGGGACGTCATGCTGGCTCACTAGTGTTCATGAAACCAGCCTCTGAAGGTACTGGTATCATCGCAGGTGGTGCTATGCGTGCAGTACTAGAAGTGACTGGTGTTCAGAACGTACTATCTAAATGTTACGGTTCTACTAACCCAATCAACGTAGTACGTGCAACGATTTCGGCTCTTGAGAATATGAATTCTCCACAGTCTATCGCTGCAAAACGTGGCCTTCGCGTAGAAGAAATACTGGGGTAACCATGGCTAATCAAACTGTAAAAGTAACACAAGTAAAAAGCTCTATCGGTCGTTTACCGAAGCATAAAGCTACATTACGCGGTCTTGGTTTACGTCGTATCAATCACACTGTTGAGTTAGAAGACACAGCATGTGTACGTGGTATGATAAACAAGGTTTCTTACATGGTTAAGGTAGAGGGTTAATTTCATGCATTTGAATACACTTTCACCTGCTGCAGGTTCAAAAACTGCCCCTAAACGTGTTGGTCGTGGTATCGGTTCTGGTCTTGGTAAGACTGGTGGCCGTGGTCACAAAGGTCAAAAGTCACGTTCTGGCGGTAAAGTACGCGTTGGTTTTGAAGGCGGTCAAATGCCTATGCAACGTCGTCTACCTAAATTTGGTTTTACTTCACGCAAATCGTTAGTATCTGCAGAAGTTAACCTTTTTGAAATCGCTAAAGTTGAAGGCGATGTGGTAGACCTAAGCGCGTTACAAGCAGCTGGTCTAGTTAAAAAGAACGTTCTTTTCGTTAAAGTTGTTAAATCTGGTGAAGTTTCACGCGCTGTTACACTTAAAGGTCTTAAAGCCTCTAAGGGTGCACGCGAAGCTATTGAAGCTGCCGGAGGCAAGGTAGAAGACTAAGGAAGTACAAATGGCTAAACCAGGTCAAGATACACAAAGTGCACAAAGTGGGCTTTCGGAATTGAAGCGTCGATTACTCTTCGTATTAGGTGCTATCATAATTTACCGTCTAGGTTCATTTGTGCCGATCCCTGGGATTGACGCCGCTGTACTTGCCGATTTCTTCGAGCAACAAAAGGGCACCATTGTTGAAATGTTTAACATGTTCAGTGGTGGTGCACTTGAGCGAGCTTCAGTGTTAGCGCTGGGTATTATGCCGTATATCTCGGCTTCGATTATTACGCAACTATTAACGCATATGTATCCTCCGTTTATAGAGCTTAAGAAAGAAGGTGAGCAAGGGCGTAAAAAAATTAGCCAGTACACACGCTACGGCACGCTTGTGCTAGCTACTATTCAATCTATCGGTATTGCTACTAGCTTACCGGGCATGATGAACGGGTTAGTTGTTAATCCGGGTATGGGTTTCTATTTCACCGCTGTGGTGAGCTTAGTGACTGGTACTATGTTCCTTATGTGGTTGGGTGAACAAATAACAGAGCGTGGTATCGGTAACGGTATTTCAGTTCTGATATTTGTTGGTATTGTAGCTAACTTGCCGTCTGCTATTGGTTCGACAGTCGAAATGGCGCGCCAAGGTGATTTGAATGTTTTTGTACTACTTATGGTTGCGGTTATAGTATTCGCTGTTACTTATCTTGTAGTGTTTTTCGAACGTGGACAACGACGTATTGTTGTTAACTACGCTAAACGCCAACAAGGTCGTCAAGTATTTGCTGCTCAAAGCACGCATTTACCACTAAAAGTAAACATGGCGGGTGTTATTCCACCAATCTTTGCTAGTAGTATAATTCTGTTCCCTGGTACAATTGCTAGCTGGTTCGGCCAAGGTGAAGGTCCTGTCGCTGATGCATTACAAGCTGTAGCTACAACGTTGACTCCAGGTCAACCTTTGTACTCACTTGTTTTAGCTGCGGCTATTATCTTCTTCTGCTTTTTCTATACAGCGTTGGTATTTAACCCGCGTGAAACTGCAGATAACCTTAAGAAATCTGGCGCATTTATCCCAGGTATTCGTCCAGGTGAGCAGACATCTAAATACATTGATAAAGTGATGACACGCCTGACATTGGCAGGTGCTTTGTATATAACCTTTATCTGTCTGGTGCCCGAATTCATGACTATGGCATGGCAAACGCCATTCTATTTCGGCGGTACATCAATTTTGATTATCGTTGTTGTAATCATGGACTTTATGGCACAAGTACAGACTCACCTGATGTCTCATCAGTATGATTCTGTGCTGAAAAAAGCGAACCTTAAAGGCTACGGTCGATAAGGTCAGTTTACGGAGTTGAGCAATGAAAGTACGTGCTTCCGTTAAGAAAATATGCCGTAACTGTAAAGTTATTAAACGTGCTGGTGTAGTACGCGTAATTTGCAGTGAGCCTAAGCATAAGCAAAGGCAAGGCTAAGTAAACAGTCGTGCAGGCTGAGATTTCTCGGCCTGTGTTTTTAGTAGTGATTTGGTCTTCGTTTGAGTATCCTTACGGGCTTTTCAAACTTTTGATTACCAAATTCGAATATAGGAGATGTGTTAGTGGCCCGTATTGCTGGCATTAACGTCCCTGATCATAAACATGCAGTTATTGGTTTAACAGCTATTTATGGCATAGGTAAGACTCGCTCTAAGGCTATCTTAGCAGCGACTGGTATCGCCGAAACCACAAAAATCGGTGAACTTTCTGACGAAACACTTGACGTACTGCGTGATGCAGTTGGCAAGTACACTGTTGAAGGTGACCTTCGTCGTGAAGTTACATTAAATATCAAGCGCCTTATGGACCTTGGTTGTTACCGTGGCCTACGTCACCGTCGCTCTTTACCACTACGTGGTCAAAGAACTAAGACTAACGCGCGTACCCGTAAGGGTCCTCGTAAGCCTATTAAGCGATAAGGGGATAGTATTATGGCTAAGACACCAATTCGTCGTAAAAAGGTTAAAAAACAAGTTGCTGATGGTATGGCTCATGTTCATGCTTCTTTCAACAACACTATTGTAACGATTACCGACCGTCAAGGTAATGCACTATCATGGGCTACTGCCGGTGGTTCAGGTTTCCGTGGTTCACGTAAATCTACACCATTTGCTGCTCAGGTTGCTGCAGAGCGTGCAGGTACTGCTGCTCAAGAATACGGTTTAAAAAATCTAGAAGTTTTCATCAAAGGTCCAGGTCCAGGTCGTGAATCTGCTGTACGTGCTTTGAATGCTGCTGGTTACCGTATTACCAACATTACTGACGTGACGCCAATACCACATAATGGTTGTCGTCCACCGAAGAAACGTCGCGTTTAACAATAGGTTAGGAGAAATAACATGGCAAGATATTTGGGCCCTAAGCTCAAGCTGAGTCGTCGTGAAGGTACTGACCTGTTCCTTAAGAGCGGCGTAAGAGCTATCGACTCTAAGTGTAAACTTGAGACTGCACCTGGTCAGCACGGCGCTCGTAAAGGTCGTCTATCTGATTACGGTTTACAATTACGTGAAAAGCAAAAAGTTCGTCGTATCTACGGTGTACTAGAAAAGCAATTCCGTAACTACTATAAAGAAGCTGCTCGCCTTAAAGGTAATACAGGTGAAAACTTGTTACAGCTTTTAGAGCAACGTTTAGACAATGTTGTATATCGCATGGGTTTTGCTAGCACACGCGCTGAAGCACGTCAGTTAGTAAGCCATAAAGCGATTTTAGTTAATGGTCGTGTTGTGAACATTCCTTCATACGTAATTACTCCAGAAGATACTGTAGTAATCCGTGAGAAGTCTAAGACACAAGCACGTATCATCGCTGCTCTAGAGTTGGCTGAGCAACGTGAAAAGCCGACTTGGGTTGAAGTTGACGGTAAGAAATTGGAAGGCAGCTTTAAGCGTCTACCTGAGCGTTCAGACCTGTCTGCGGACATTAATGAACAACTAATCGTCGAACTTTACTCTAAGTAAAGTTAAGAGTTAAGAGAGGATAAAATGCAGGGTTCTGTTACAGAATTTCTAAAACCAAGGTTAGTCGACATCGACGCTATAAACCCAACGCGTTCTAAAATAGTTTTAGAACCATTAGAGCGTGGCTTTGGTCACACTCTGGGTAATGCTTTACGCCGTATATTACTTTCATCTATGCCTGGATGTGCAGTAACTGAAGTAGAAATCGACGGTGTATTACATGAGTACAGCGCGAAAGAAGGCGTTCAAGAAGACATCATTGAAATACTTTTAAACCTTAAAGGTTTAGCAGTAACGTTAGAAGGCAAAGATGAAGTTTTTCTGACCCTGACTAAATCTGGTGTAGGCCCTGTTACTGCGGCTGATATTCAGCACGATGGCGATGTAACAATTGCTAATCCAGATCACGTTATCTGTAATTTAACTACAGGTAACAGCGAGATCAGCATGCGTATTCGTGTTGAGCGCGGTCGTGGTTATGTGCCGGCATCTAGTCGTTTATCCTCTGATGACGATGAGCGTCCAATTGGTAGATTGTTGCTTGATGCATCATTCAGCCCAGTTGAACGTATTGCGTACTCGGTTGAATCAGCTCGAGTTGAGCAACGTACAGATTTAGACAAATTAATCATTGATATGGAAACAAACGGTACATTAGATCCTGAAGAAGCGATCCGCCGTGCGTCTACTATCTTAGCTGAGCAATTAGATGCATTCGTAGATTTACGTGATGTAACTGAGCCAGAAGAGAAAGAAGAGAAACCAGAATTCGATCCTATTCTGCTTCGTCCAGTCGATGATCTTGAACTAACAGTACGCTCAGCAAATTGTTTGAAAGCCGAGCAAATTCAATATATCGGTGATTTAGTTCAGCGCACTGAAGTTGAGCTTCTTAAAACGCCTAATTTAGGTAAGAAGTCTCTAACTGAAATTAAAGACGTGCTAGCTTCACGTGGTCTTTCTCTAGGTATGCGCCTAGAAAATTGGCCACCTGCAAGTTTAGCTGAATAATCTAAATCACTATATTAGTTTAGTTAGAAGGATAGGGTCATGCGCCATCGTAAGAGTGGTCGTCAATTAAACCGTAACAGTAGCCATCGTAAAGCGATGTTCAGCAATATGGCAGGTTCTTTGGTGAAACATGAAATCATCAAAACAACTTTGCCAAAAGCGAAAGAGTTACGTCGTGTAATTGAACCTTTAATCACACTGGCTAAGACTGACAGTGTAGCAAACCGCCGTTTAGCGTTTGCTCGCACGCGCGACAATGAAGTTGTTGGTAAATTATTCAGTGAAATCGGTCCACGTAACGCGGATCGTCCAGGTGGTTACACTCGTATTCTTAAGTGTGGCTTCCGTACTGGTGATAATGCACCAATGGCTTATATTGAACTAGTTGGTCGCCCAGCGACTAGCGAAGAAGTTCAAGAAGACGCACAGTCTGCAGAGTAAGTCTTAAAGAAACCTAAAAGCTGAGCTTATGCTCGGCTTTTTAATGGCTAAAATTTACAAATTAAACTTCTGCATTATTATATTTACCTATTACCACTAATCTCAAGTCATCCAAAACACAGCTCTATTACATTAATGATTCAGCGAAGTGAGTAGCATTACTACAAAAGCGGTAACGTTATACCAAGAAAAAATCATAAGCTGATACGTTTGTTATCATAATTACCTTTCAAATAAGTACTTGGAAGATATTCATTATTGTAAACTTAGTAAAAATGGCGTTGTTAGGTAAATAAAGCTTACTTTTAGTTGTGTTTATGAGCGTTTAGCTCAAATACTCATCGAACAGCATGTTTTTTCAAGTTTTCTACAAAAAAGGGTTGATCTGTTTTCGGATCTCCCTATAATACGACCCCACTGAGACGGCAGAGCAGGCAACGCTTAAGCTGCAGGCAAACCACTTAGTT
>NZ_JBHNYT010000016.1:0-107536 GCF_054960575.1 Pseudoalteromonas sp. PSi26
AGCGCCCTCCTGCTAAAGGAAACCAAGTAGCGTTTAAAACGATTAAGCAGCTCTCTTCGGTATTTCCAGTAATTAAGCTTTGCAAAGTGATGAGAGTAAGCCGTAGTGCTTATTATGCATGGCTTAAACGACCAGCCAAAATCATTACAGCAGAGCAGCTTAATTTATACCTAAGAGCCAAGGCTATATTCGAACAAAGTAGAAATAGCTTGGGCTATCGAGAGCTACGTAAACGGTTATGCAAGGAGGGCTTTAAAGTCTGTGGTTATGGCGTTCAAAAGCTTATGGCAAAACTTGGTTTGATTGTTACTCAGCGCGTTGCATACAAAGTAACAACAAAACAAAAACACAGTGATGCGGTTACTGATAACCTATTGAATCAGAACTTCAACCCTGTTGCTCCTAATCAGGTGTGGGCTGATGACATAACGTATCTACGGACTGGTGAAGGCTAGATGTATCTGGCGATTGTGATGGACTTATATTCTCGCCGCATTGTTGGCTGGCATATTGATAAACGCATGACGACTGATTTGGTGAGTAAAGCGATGATAAAAGCTTATAACTTGCGTCAGCCGTCAAAAGGCTTGGTGTTTCATTCTGATAGAGGCTCGCAGTATACCAGCAAATACTATCGTAAGCTGTTAGCTAACTATGGTATTAGAGCAAGTATGGGGGGTGTTGGTGCGCGTTGGGAAAATGCTGTTGTTGAAAGGTTCTTCGGCAGCTTAAAATATGATTGGTTGTTGAAAGTACCACAACCAACTCGTGAGCATATGAGAAATGATGTGACAGCGTATATGCGCTATTACAACTTAGAACGACTTCATACAGCTAATGGCGATCTATCGCCAATAGAATATGAGCAAAATTCCTTAAGAAAAGTGTCCTGATTTAGTTGTGCAGAACAAACCGCGCCGTGGTGAAAAAAATGCATACACTCCCCTTTCCTCGTGTTAAGATTTAGTTAAGATTTAGTTAAGATTTAGTTAATATTTAGTTGAAGTAAAAGGTGCAAAAATAGTCGTTGAACTAAGTTTTTATGAAAATAAGTTAACTCGTAAAATTTAAAATAATATACGTGAAAATATTTTACAAAAGCAGTTTAAAGTATTTCTAATGTTAAGTGACTGTTATATAATTAGTTAAGTTTATTTTTAATGATAAACTTAGTACTCAAAGCATAAGTTTGGCATTGTTTACTTTAATTGCCAGTTTACATAGATGTTTAGTATTAGCTATAATGCAGCCCTGATTTAGTTTAATCTTGTATTTATTGCAATTTTGTTATGTAGGATTGCTATGAAGAGTTGGTATTTAGTAGTGTGTAAACCTCGTCAGGAAGAGCGGGCAAAAACCAACTTAGATAATCAAGGGATTGAAGCATTTTACCCCCAATTGACTACTGAAAAGCTAGTTAAAGGTCGTAAGAACATCAAAAAATCTGCTTTATTCCCAAATTATTTATTTGTATGCCTTGACCCTAAAAACGGGTGTTTTTCTGCTGTAAAAAACACACGCGGTGTAGCTGGTTTTGTTGCCTATGGCGCTAAATACCAAATTGTACCAATACAAATAATAGAACAGTTAAAATGTGAGCGTTTACAAACAGCTAAATCAGAGCTGCCAAAATTAGGTGATGTGGTAAACGTTAATAATAAATCATTTAACAACATAAATGCCATATTTAAAGAACCTGATGGTGATATGCGAAGCATTTTGTTAATTAACTTGCTTAATAAGCAGGTAGAAATGAGCGTAGATAACACAGATATTGAATTTGGTTAAAGGTTTTTAGGCACTTAACCCACTGGCTCGGTAATTTTTAAAAAATATATAAATCATCAGTAAGTAGGAACTGCAACCTAGGGGCGGAAGCGTGCCCGAAGGGCTAGACAAGCAAAAAGTTTTGCTTTCAAGCTAGAGCGAGAGGAGCTCTGCGACGAGCTGGAACGTGGAGCGTGCCCGAAGGGCTAGTCGAGCTGGAACACTATTATCACCACAGAGAAGACAATGAGAAGTACAGGAGAAGTAATTTTAAAACCAACTCATTGGTATTACGCTCTTCTCAGTGTAGCGCAGCGCCTAGGTGTTCTCGGTGGTAATTAATATTTAAAATTATCTATACGTAGGCGTAAAGCTTGCTCACTCGAAAGATTGTGAATATAACCAAGCAAACTAAACGCGCTAGAAAACACCTACGTAGCATATTAAAATACGTGTAACTAAAATAATTAGTCTATATTCCAAGGTGATAAATTTGCAAAGGATCGCCATGGAAGACTTACTAACTCAAAAAGTAATTGGTTGCGCCATTGAAGTACATAAAAACCTAGGGCCAGGTTTATTAGAATCAACCTACGAAAGCTGCCTAATATATGAACTACAGCAAACAGGCTTATCATTAAAAAGCCAAATAAAATTACCAATCAACTACAAAAACACAACGATTGATACAGGGTACAGGCTCGATATATTAATTCCAAATAAATTAATAATAGAAATAAAAACAGTTGATAAACTATTGCCAATATATACAGCACAACTAATAACATACTTAAAGTTAAGCGGCATAAAAACAGGATTACTCATAAACTTTAACCAAGTAAAACTCATTGAAGGTATAAAGCGAATAAGCGTTTAATATAAAAGTGCAAAATAACACACTAAAATATCACAAAATAAACCAGCCCTGTTTGCTACCTTTATTTTATAAAACATTGAGTAAGCTTAAATACTTATTTAAAAGAAAGCAGTAATGTAAAAGCACGTTTCGGCTTGCGTGAATAGCCCTCTCATGCTTTAATTACCGCACAAAAATACAAGTACTCACCAAGGTCGGTGAGGAACAAAATATTTAAAATAATTTTGGGATTCTACAATGGCGTTAAGCTGTAAATCACTCATCACCTCACTCGCATTACTATCAGTTACCGGTTGCACCATAGTGCCAGGCAGCCATTTTGAAGGCATAGAAACTGGCGAGCAAACACAAAACCTTGAGCAAGATCTCGAAAAAGTAAATATTCAAATTATCGACTCGTCGTTAATTAAACAACAAAAACAAGCACGTGCATCTGCCAAACCAATATCGAACACCGCGGGCGTAAACGTAAGTAATTACGAATACAAACTAGGTGTAGGTGACGTACTAACCATAGGCGTGTGGGATCATCCCGAGCTAACAATACCCGCAGCAGTGCAACGTACCGCAGAATTTGACGGCTTTCGCGTACAAAAAGACGGCACCATTACCTATGCTTACGCCCCAGATATTCCTGCCGCAGGGCGTACCATTAGTGAAGTACGCGAAGACCTAGTTAAACGCCTGAGCCGCGTAATAGAAGACCCACAAGTAGACATAAAAGTCGTGGGCTTTAGAAGCCAAAAAGCCTACGTAACTGGTGAGGTAAACAAACCTGGCGTATACCCAGTTACCGAAATACCACTCACCCTAATTGACGCGTTAAACCAAGCGGGTGGATTAACAGAAGCCGCCGATTGGCGCACAGTAACGTTTACCCGTGGTAACAAAACAGAAACCATACAACTCGACAGCTTTTATTCACATGGTGACATTTCGCAAAACCGTTTACTGCAACACGGCGACATAATTCATGTAACGCGTAACGACGCACAAAAAGTATTTGTACTGGGTGACGTAAAACGTGCAGGGTCTATTGTATTAAACCGATACGGCTTAAACCTAGCCGAAGCACTAAGCGACACCGGCGGCCTAAACGAAACCACAGCCGACGCCAACGGCGTGTTTGTACTGCGTAAAAGCAACGTAGAGCAAACAGGCGTTATTGCAAACGTATACCAGCTGCACGCTAAAAATATTACAGCAATGGTATTAGCCGAGCAGTTTGAACTGCAACCGCACGACATTGTATACGTAACATCGGCACCATTGGCCCGTTGGAACCGCGTAATAAGCTTATTACTACCGTCGGTAGCAACTGTTGATAACCTAAACGACATAAATAACTAAGGCGCATAACAATGTTCGATTCTGTATTAGTTGTATGTGCCGGTAATATTTGCCGCAGCCCTACTGGTGAATATGTATTAAAGCAAAAGCTTAAAGGTAAAAATATTAAAGTGTCGTCGGCTGGGTTAACAGCGCTTGAAGGCAAACCTGCCGATGCAAAAGCAAAACAAATTGCCCAAGCACATGGTGTAAACATGGACGAGCACCAAGGTAGGCAGTTATCGTCTGCGCTTGTTGCGCAAAATAGCGTAATATTGGTTATGGAAGAGCGCCATTTAAACGACGTACACGCACGCTACCCAGAGGCACGCGGTAAAACCTTTTTGCTAGGTAAATGGATTAACAACGCCGAAATACCCGACCCCTACCGCCAAAGCACCGAAGCATTTGAACACGTTTACACATTAATCGATAGCGCATGCAGCGCTTGGCAAAAGTATTTATAAGGAATGGCTAATTTAATGAATACCCAGCCTGAAAGTAAAAACAAAAACACCGCACAACCCACGCAAGAAATCGATTTAATGGCGCTACTAGGGGCATTACTCGACCGTAAATTCTTTATAGCAGGCATAACAGCACTGTTTATGGTTATAGGTGTGGTTTATGCAGTATTAAGTACGCCAGTTTACCAAGCCACCGCCATGATACAAGTTGAAGACGGCAGTGCATCGGTCCCCGGGTTTGACGACATGGCAGGCATGTTCGAAAGTACATCGGCCGCCGTAACCGAAATAGAATTACTTAAATCACGCAGTATCATTGGCGAGGCGGTAGATTCACTTAAACTAGACATTGTGGCCGAGCCTAAGCTCTTCCCATTTATTGGTAATCGCGCGTACCGCAAATTTACTCCAATGGAAGAGGGTGATTTAGCCGAGCCAAGTTTTGGTGCAAGCAGTTATGCATGGGGCGGCGAAAGCATAAATATATTTAGGTTTGGCGTACCACGTAATGCTATAAACCAAGAGTTTGTACTTGTAGCACAAGCAGGTAACAGTGTTGCGCTTTTAAATGATAATGGCGAGCAAATACTAGCGGGTAAAGTAGGTGAAGAGCTTACTAATGGTAAATTTAACCTAACAGTACGCGAGCTTAATGCGCGCCCAGGTACCGAGTTTATAATTACCCGTAAAGACCGCCTAAATACAATACTTGATTTACAAGCAGCCATTGGCGCAAGCGAAAAAGGTAAAGACTCAGGCATAATTAACCTAAGCCTACAAAGCACAAAACCAAGTTATGCGGAAAAAGTACTTGATAAAGTAGCCGCTATTTATGTACGCCGTAATGTAGAGCGCAACAGCGCTGAGGCACAAAAGTCACTTGAATTTTTAGAAGTACAATTACCTGAAATTAAAAAACAGCTTGAATATGCAGAACAACGCTTTAACGACTACCAAATAAAACGCCAGTCAATAAACATAACGCTTGAGACTCAAGGCGTGCTTGAGCAAGTAGTAAAGCTTGAAACAAAACTACAAGAGCTAAACCTAAAACGTTTAGAGCTTGGCCGTAAATTTAAAAAAGACCACCCTGCATACCAAGGTATTGTTGAGCAAATACAAGCGGTAGAAAGCCAAAAAAATGAACTCATTGGCGAAGTAGGTAACTTACCCGAAACTCAGCAAGAGCTGCTGCGCCTAAAACGCGATGTTGAAGTAAGCAACCAAATTTATACGTTGCTACTGAGCAAAACCCAAGAGCTAGACATAGTGCGCGCCGGTACAGTGGGTAATGTACGCGTAATAGACTACGCCGAGGTAAATACCAGTAAACCAGTAAAACCTAAAAAAGCGCTAATAGTAGTAATGGCAACTATGCTAGGTGGTATGCTTGCAGTGGCTATTGTACTTATACAAAAAGCCATGCACAAAGGGGTGGAAGACCCAAGCGAAATAGAAGCCCTAGGCATACCGGTATACGCAAGTGTACCCCACTCAGACTACCAAGATAAACTAACCGGTTTTACAGGGCGCAAAAACAAAGCAGGTAAGGCAAAAAGCTTACTAGCGCTTGATAACCCAGCTGACCTTTCAATTGAGGCGCTACGTAGCTTACGCACCAGCTTACACTTTGCGATGATGGAAGCTAAAAACAACATTATTGCTATATCGGGCCCAAGCCCGGGTGTAGGTAAATCGTTTATATCGGTTAACTTAGCGGCAGTACTAGCACAGAGTGGTAAAAAGGTACTAATTATTGATGCCGATATGCGTAAAGGCTATTTGCAAACACAATTTGGCTTAAAATGGGACAATGGCCTAAGTGATTACCTTTCAGGCCGTTTAAACTTAGCACAAATAACCAAACCAACTAAAGTTGAAGGCTTAAATGTAATTACCCGCGGGCAAATACCACCTAACCCATCGGAGCTATTAATGCACAGTAACTTTAGCAAGTTAGTTGAAGAAGTAAGCAACGCTTACGACATAGTAATTATAGATACCCCACCAATACTGGCAGTAACCGACCCGGCTATAGTGAGTGCACATACAGGCACTACCTTATTAGTAGCGCGTTTTGGCCAAAACCACTTGCGTGAAATAGACCTAACCCGTAACCGTTTTGAGCAAAATGGCATAGACGTAAAAGGCCTAGTATTTAACGGTGTAGTTAAAAAGGCGAGTAATGCTTATGGCTATTACGGCTACTACAACTACGAATATAAATCAGATAAATAAAAAGAGCAGTACATGAACCTTAAAGTAGGTACACCAGATATGAATGAAGAGCCTATTATTAACAATAAAGAACAGCTAGAATCGATATTCATAACTGAAAGCTTTAAATCAAAATCAGAAGCACTAAAGCAAAGTGTAATTTATGTATTTTGCCCAGAAGAGTGCGCCAATAATATAGGTGAAATTATTGATGATTATTCATTCGATATAATAGTTAACGATTACAGTATTACTGACTTCACTAAAAAAGTAGTATGTCATTACCAAAGTGCGCATTTAAGTAAGCAACAACGTAAGTTTTTAGTTAATGCAACAGAGTGTGGTGCATGGGTTGAACCTTTAGTAAGTTATTTAGACGACAGGCTAAAATATACAGAGGTGCGTTTACTACATAGCAGTTATTTTTTACACCAAAAAGCATTTTCTATTTTATCAAATAAACGTACTCAAGTCGCAAAGCGTTGTGTAGATATAGTGAGTGCTATTTTACTCCTTATAGTCACCATTCCATTTTCAATATTTGCTGCTTTGTTTATTAAATTAGAAAGCCCAGGGCCCATACTATTTAAGCAAAAGCGTACTGGCCAATATAACAAACAGTTTGAAGTGTATAAATTTAGATCTATGCGAAACGATGCTGAAAAAAATGGGGCCCAATGGGCATCAAAAAACGATGCACGCGTTACAAAAGTAGGTAAATTTATTCGTAAAACACGTATAGATGAAATTCCGCAACTAATAAATGTCATACAAGGCACCATGTCTATAGTTGGCCCAAGGCCTGAGCGTGAAGTATTTATAAAAGATCTAGAAAAAGAAATCCCCTATTATCGTTTTAGGCACGCAGTTAAACCAGGTGTAACGGGGTTAGCACAAGTGAGCTACCCATATGGCGCATCGGTAGAAGATGCTATATGGAAGCACAAATATGACATTCATTACATAAAGCATCACTCTGCTTTACTAGACATCAAAATTTTATTAATGACGGTACGAACAGTTATATTTGGTATGGGCCGCTAAGTGAGTATTGAACAGCCATTAGTGTCTATAATAATGCCTGCTTACAATGCGGAGCTTCATATAGCCGAGTCTATAGAGTCTGTTATTAGCCAAACTTACAGTAATTGGGAGTTGTTAATAACTGACGATCGCTCTACAGATGCAACCCAACAAATAATTATTGAATACGTTAATAAGGATTCTCGAATAAAACTGTTCATAAATGAGCAAAATGGCGGGGCTGGTGTTGCACGAAATAATTCAATAAAGCAATCAGTTGGTCGTTTTATTGCGTTTTTAGATGCAGACGACCTGTGGTTACCTGAAAAGCTTACTACTCAAATTAGTTTTATGCTGAGTAATAACTACGCCTTTACTTTCACTGGATATCAAAAACTAGAAGGTGGAAATCCAAGGGGGACTGTAATACCACCTAAATTCACAACTTATAAAAAGTTACTCAGTGGTAATGTTATTGGCTGTTTAACTGCGGTCTATGACACAAATGTTTTAGGGAAACACTATATGCCTTTAATTCGTAAAAGGCAGGATATGGGTCTATGGCTTAGCATATTAAAGCAAGTACATAAGTCATATAGTTTACCTGATATTTTAGCTCTATATAGAGTTGACTCTGGTATGACACAAAATAAATTTAAAATATTGAAATGGCAGTGGTTATTTTATCGCGATGTTTTGGAATTAAATATTTTTAGGGCCACTTATCATTTTTGTATTTATTCAGTAAAAGGTTTTTTAAAACACTCCACATGAAAATATTAGTTACAGGCGGTGCAGGCTTTATTGGTTCAGCTGTCGTCCGCCATATAATAAATAATACGACAGATTCAGTGATCAACCTAGATAAACTAACTTATGCAGGTAACTTAGAATCACTCAAAAGTGTTGAAAATAATGATCGTTACTCTTTTGAGCAGGTTGATATTTGTAACCGCACAGAGCTCGACCGTGTTTTTAAATCACATAAACCAAATGCCGTTATGCACTTAGCAGCTGAGAGCCATGTTGACCGTTCAATTACTGGGCCGAGTGAATTTATTCAAACTAATATTGTTGGCACTTATAATATACTCGAAGCGGCCCGTGAATATTGGAATGGATTAGAAGACGATGCAAAAAAATCGTTCAGATTCCATCATATCTCTACTGATGAGGTTTACGGTGATTTACCTCACCCAAGTGAGCAAGAAGGTGAGCTTCCTTTATTTACAGAGACAAGCTCTTATGCGCCAAGCAGCCCTTACTCAGCGAGTAAAGCATCGAGTGACCACCTAGTTCGATCATGGCTTCGTACGTATGGCTTTCCAACAATTGTAACAAACTGTTCAAATAATTATGGGCCTTATCATTTTCCAGAAAAACTAATACCTCTAGTCATACTAAATGCGCTAGAAGGTAAGGATTTACCCATTTATGGAAAAGGCGACCAAATCCGTGACTGGTTATTCGTAGAAGATCATGCACGTGCTTTATATAAAGTAGTGACCGAAGGTGTTGTTGGAGAAACTTACAACATAGGTGGGCATAACGAAAAACAAAATATCGAAGTGGTGCAAACTATTTGTAGCATCTTGGATGAGTTGGTACCTAAAGCTTCTAAATATTCCGAGCAGATAACATATGTTTCTGACCGTCCAGGTCACGACCGCCGATATGCTATAGACTCTTCAAAAATGAGTAAAGAACTTAATTGGGAGCCTGTAGAGACATTTGAAACGGGGCTACGTAAAACAATCGAGTGGTATTTAGCAAATCAACAGTGGTGTAAAAATGTTCAGGATGGATCGTATCAACGAGAACGTCTAGGCGAAATTAACTTTTGAGGGAGAATAGCATGAAAGGAATTATTTTAGCTGGTGGTTCAGGCACACGTTTGCACCCAATTACAAAGGGTGTATCGAAGCAATTACTACCTATTTATGATAAACCAATGGTTTATTACCCGCTTTCAGTTTTAATGCTAGCAGGTATAAGAGAAGTACTAATTATTACAACACCGGAAGAGCAAGAAGGCTTTACTCGTTTACTTGGTGACGGTGTTCAATTTGGCATTAGTATCACCTATGCAATTCAACCTAATCCTGAAGGGCTAGCGCAAGCATTTATTATAGGTGAGGAGTTTATTGGTTCAGATGATGTGTGCTTGGCGTTGGGTGACAATATATTTTTTGGTCAATCATTTGGTAAGCAGTTAAAGCACGCGGCTGAAAATTTAACCGGTGCAAGTGTGTTTGGTTATCAAGTTATGGACCCGGAGCGTTTTGGTGTTGTTGAGTTCGATGAAAACTTTAAAGCTCTTTCAATAGAAGAAAAGCCAACAGCGCCTAAGTCGAATTGGGCAGTAACAGGCCTTTATTTTTATAATAACGCAGTGGTTGAAATAGCCAAAAATGTGAAACCGTCTTCACGTGGCGAACTCGAAATTACATGTATAAATCAAGCGTATTTAGATCAAGGCAAGCTTAATGTTGAGCAACTAGGTCGTGGATTTGCTTGGTTAGACACTGGCACTCATGATTCATTGCTTGAGGCATCGCAGTTTGTACAAACAGTGGAAAAGCGTCAGGGCTTTAAAATTGCGTGTTTAGAAGAAATTGCGTTACACCAAGGTTGGTTAAGTAAGCAGCAAGTGCAAGGAATTGGACATAGCCTAAGTAAAACCGGATACGGTCAATACTTATTAAACATTACAAAATAGTTTAAAAAATATGAATGTTATTAAAACCAAGATAAAAGACTTACTTATTATCGAACCCAAAGTATTTGGTGATGAACGAGGTTTCTTCTACGAAACGTTTCAAGCAGAGCGCTATAAGGCAGCTGGAATTAATGCTGATTTTGTACAAGATAATCGTTCTCGTTCATCGAAAGGTGTTTTAAGAGGGCTACATTTTCAGAAAAACAAACCCCAAGGCAAACTTGTTACTGTAACAGACGGCGAGGTATTTGATGTGGCTGTCGATTTACGGCCTAATTCAGATACATTCGGTCAGTATGAAAGTATTCTATTAACAGGTGAAAATAAATTACAGTTTTACGTTCCTCCAGGTTTTGCTCATGGCTTTTGCGTGGTAAGTAATAGTGCTGATTTTCAGTATAAATGTACAGACTACTATGACCCAAATGACGAAAGTGGTTTGCTCTGGAGCGATAAGGAATTAAAAATCCAATGGCCTTTAAATGCTCCATTACTATCAGAAAAAGATAAAATACAACCAACTTTCCATGAAATAAAAAACCAGTTGATTAATGGATGGGAAAGATAATGGCGCTTTATACTGTATTTGGTGGGCGAGGGTTTATAGGGTCAGAGGTTGTTAAGCAGTTAAACAACCTAGGTCATGATGTTTTTGTGCCAATAAGAAATGACGAGCGCATTTTTAAGGAAGATCTTGGCTTTGTAATTTATTGTGCTGGGTATGGTGATTGTAGTAAACCTTTTGATGTGTTAGAAGCAAATGTAAGTTTACTATCACGGATATTGAAAAATTCAAAATTTGAAAGCTTAGTATATGTATCATCAACTAGGGTATATATGAATAACGATATATCTAGTGAGCAAGCAGATTTAAAAGTTTGTATGGATGATAATCGACGCCTTTTTAATTTATCAAAATTACTGGCCGAGGAGTTATGTTTTAAAAGTGAGCGTAATGTTTGTGTAGTGAGACCAAGTAATGTCTACGGTTTAGCTATAAATAGCCCGCTTTTTTTACCAGCTATTACCCGTAATGCAATAAAAAATAAAAAAATAGATATGTATATCTCACAAAATTATTGTAAAGATTACATATCCGTTACTAATGTTGCTGAAGCTTGTATAGAGTTGGTATCAAGAAAGTTTAATCGTCATGAAATAATTAATATTGCTTCTGGTTACAATATTAATGCGAAGCAGATTGCAGATGTACTTCAAAACTATACAAACTGTAAAGTGATATGGCACGAAATTGACTTTCCAAGTGAGTCTTTTCCAATTACTGATATATCTTCAATCAAAAACTATATACAAGACTATAAACCTAATAACCTTTTAGATGATTTAAAAGATTTGATACTGGATTTTAAATCAATAGGTAATTTTCAATAGTAGTATATTGGCACCTAGAAGGAAGTATTAAGTTTACGGAGTAAAAATGTTTAACGTCTTACCACTTGTTGTAATTATTTTGTTTTTTTGGTCTTTATTTTCAGGTGATGCTAGTTTACTAAATGTTCCACTTTTCCCTTTTCTGCTTCTTTTATTGGTTACAGTAATTGCTTTTTTGAGAATAGAAGTAATGAAGCAAAAAGCTATAATCTATTGTTATTTTATCATTTTGATACTTTGTTTTTTTGTAAGTGCATTTACTAACTACTCAACGTTTTATAACTTTTGGGTTTTAAAATCTTTTTTGAGTTATTTTTCTATTATTCTGATATTTAAAATTTTCTATTTAAATAGAGAATCATATAAATTTAATAAGAGTATCGCTTTATTATCTATCAGTTTGTTAGCATTTTTTCTTTTGGGTACTTTCTTTGGGGGGGGGGAAAGGGGGTCATTTGTTTTCGGCCCGAATATCTTATATAGAGTATTTACTATTTTAGCACTTGTTTCATTGTTGTTTTTTTATTTTATTCAAACAGAAAAGTATAAAAAAGTATATTTATTAGCGCTGTTTTCATTAGTATTATTTGCTGTTTTTCTAACAGGATCACGTGGAGGGCTACCTGCGCTATTTGTTTTTTTTGTAAGTTTAATCCATGCCTACTGCTACCGTTTAAGATTTTCTAAGTTATTATTAGTTTTCTTTTTAATCTTGTTATGTTTTATTTTTTATTCTTCCTTTTACAGTGCTGAGGTTATGTTGACTAGCCGGTTTTTAAACTTTGATTTTGAAGGGAATCAGTCCTTGGCATTAAGGTTAGCCCCCTGGGATAGTTTTATTAATAATCCAAGTGCTTGGGTTATAACCTTAGGCAAATCTTATGACGAATTTATGCTGGAGTTCGGAACTGCTACATTTCCATATCCTCATAATATTTTTTTAGAGCTTATATATTTTAATGGTTTTATAGGAGCTGTACTTTCTACATTTCTTATAGTTTCTTTTATAAAATCATTTTTTGAAATCATTTATGATGGTTTTGGATTGAAGTCAATTTTGTTTTATATTACTTTTATAATTTTTATAGGTTGTATGTTTTCCGGTAATCTACAGGATAACTTCATACTTATATCTCTAATGATGGCCCTGCATATGATTGATAACAGTAGGATTAATTGTGCTAATTAACTCAATTAGTAAATTTATGTTTAATTTCACTCCAATGATTTTGAGCCTACTTATAATGCAGGTTTTCATTTTGCCTGATTTATTCTTAACCTCTAAATCCGAATATTTATTTTTCAATTTTCTATTATACTCCGCATTATTGTATATACATATATTTAATACTGCCTGCTTTAATGAACAAGCTATATCATATTCAGGTAATGGGCAAAAAATCGATATTTTAAGCTTCTTTGTTTTTTTCTTAATCTATTTTTTTATTTGTGTCCTTTATTCTGTTCTCCAAGATTCTTCATTCTCAATATTTATTTTTTTAATCCTTCTTTACCCTGTTGATTTTTGTGTTAATGCTCTTAGACTCGTTGAAAAAGATAAAGCGATTGGCATGCTTTTAACTATTCAAGCAGTTTCTTTTTATATTCTATATACAACTAGTGCAATTAATGTGTTTGACTCATATACTGTAGCTAACTTAATTACGTTTATTGTCTTTTTATTTATTGTTGATTATAAAAAATTTAACGCTAGTTCCTTCGTACTTAGTCTTAAAAGGTTTAGCTTTTTTCTTTCAGTGTCTATACCTACTTTGAATCGTTATTTAGATAAGGTTTTTGTGCTTGTTTTTTTGGCTTTAAGTTTAAAAGCGTCTATTTACCCATATTTAGCTTTGTCGGGCCTGATTTTATTACCTCTAAGTGTCGCATCTAAAGTCTTGATGAGATCTTATGATGTAGATTATCCAATAAAAAAATACTGTTTTGCATTGTGTTTATTTTTCCCTTTTTTATTATTAATAATTTTTTTGTTAAATTACTTTGGTGTTCGGCTTATATATGAACAAAATGACAATATAGGTTTTAGTGCCTTAATAATTATAAGTGCTTTCAAGGCTTTTAACTTTCTTGAAATTTTAACTTTTTCTATATATTCAAAAAAACTCGATTTTCAGTCACTGTCTTCTAAAGTGTCGAAATGCCTAAGTTTGATTACATTTATTTTGTTATTATTAGGGTATGTTATAAATGTTTCACTACCTGAGGGGTCTTTGCTGTTTCTATGTGGATATTTTTTTATATCTTTTGTTTTACTAGTTCTATCTATTAAGGGTGATAAATGAAATTTATAATTATGAGAGTTTTAAAGACCGTTATTTATTTTATGAACATACTCTATCTTTCATGTGTTAAGAGAGAAATGAAAATTGGTCGTAGGGTTTTGATTTCATTGGATAGCGTGCTTGAGGGAAATAATCTTATTAATGATGATTGTAGAATAATTAGTACGAAAATACAGCGATATTCTTATGTTTCTCCACAGTCAATTATTGTAAATAGTAAGATTGGCAAATATTGTTCAATTGGTCCAGGCTGTAAAATTGGACTAGGTAATCACCCTTTAACAGATTTCTCAACATCGCCTTATATTTATAATAATACTTTATTTAAAAAGCGCCGAGATGAGGACTTTCTGCCTGTTACAGTTGGAAATGACTGCTGGATAGGTGCCAATGTATTGATTTTAGGTGGTATTAAAATTGGTAATGGAGTTATTATTGGTGCGGGCAGTATAGTTACAAGAGATATTCCAGACTTTGCAATAGTAGTCGGAGCTCCAGCTAAAATAATCCGATATAGATTTGATGAAAAAGATACTGCATTCATTAATGAGAGTAATTGGTGGGATTTAGACCCCGAAGAAGCTAAGAAGGTGCTTTCTAAATGAAAATATGTTTTGTAGGTTCTTCAAATACTATTTTTAGCCATTCATATCTAAAACTATTTAATGAACTTTCTGATGAGTTGTCTTTTATAGATATTGGAAAGGAGTGCTCACAGAGCATCGAATTTTTGCCTAAGGAAAATATATTGAGGCTTTATGAAGAAAAACAAAAAGCTAGCAGTACCTCTAGGCTTAAGCAATTTCTATCTTTTTTTAAGTTAGATAGAAATCCTGTTTTCATTTTTTTTCTGAGTTTAGTTGAGTCATTCAAAAATTTAGATTCAAGCAAAGCTGAAAGGATGGAGCGTTTTTTATTAAGTGCCAACCCAAGCATTATCGTTTATTTTTGGAGTACAACAGTCAGAACAGAGAAAAAAGCAATTGATAGTATTTCATTACTGGGGGAGGTAAAATCCGTATTAATAATTAACACCTATCCTGTGCGAAGTAATGTATGTTATGAGTCGCGATATTTAGCTTCATACTTTGACAGAGCTTTTTTTAGAGGTTTTGATGCTATTTCATTTCCATCAAAGGAAATGAAGTTTTTTTTCGACAAAAATAATATTAAATATAAACAGTCTCAAGTTCTACCTGACTTTTTGACTAGTGACTTTTCTAAAACTATTTACAGTTCAAATGATCCTAGACACATACCGGGGAAAAAAAAGGTTGCCTTTTTGGGAAATACTAATTTCAATTCAAGAACAATAGATAACGTTTATATGGATCTATTGAAAATATCTAGTTTAGGAATTGAAGTCTGGTTGCAAGAGTCCACTGATATTCTTGATTTATTGGAGAGTCAACCGAACCTTAATATTAAGACTTTTAAACCTTTTAGCTATGCTGAAATGTTAGCTGGTGAGTTATCAGATTTCTTGAAAATGTTTGATGGTATTTTAATGATTTATAATGGGATAAATAATGCGAGGACTGCAACAGGGTTTCCAACTCGTTTTGCTTTATCCTTGTATTCTGAAAAACCTATACTAATCAAATCAAATACCTTTATTTCCTTAGAAAGTCATTTTAGAGATATAGTTATTCCATATGAAAATGAAAAAGATCTGCTTAGAAAATTAAACTTATATAACTATAAATGCCCAAATTTCCCATTACATCTTGAAGATTATTCTAAGCAATGGAAGGAGTTCTTAGTAAGCGTGTAGCAACACATTCTTAGAGTTTAATATCCTCAGCATTAGCTTATTGATATCTCCGATTGGCTGTAGTCGTATAGTTTAATTTAAATACGCAATGTTTGATAATTTAACTTTAGATAATTTAACTTTAGATAATTTAACTTTAGATAATTTTCGCCTGATTTTTATTTTTTAATTTAGGGTGATTGGACTTCCCAGCTTTTCAACAGCTAAGCAAGCTACAGCATATGTTGGCCTAAAACCTAAGCTAAATGAATCAGGTTCGTTTAAAGGGAGAGCGACACTGAGTAAAATTGGCCCATCCAGAATTCGATCCAAAATATTTTTAGCAGCAGATAGTGCTGGAACACATAACCCAGATATTAAAGCACAAACAAAATCGCCTTCTAGCTGCTGGGAAAACAAAGATGCAAGCGTTAGGTGCAGCAATGAGAAAACTAATTCAAATTTGTTTTGGGGTGGTAAAGAGCCAAACAAGGTATCAGTCCGCATTAGCTTTAAATTAGGTTTGTACTCTGTTCTGAGAAATGATAGCTACACATACATACTCGAGCTATAGAGATGTTATAAAAGCACATTTTAAATTATGCTTTTGGCTATTCGTTTTCCCTCCTCGCTCTGATAAAATAGTAAAAATATTTTTTAAATATAAAGGAATACCATGAAAATTGCTGTGGTAGGGACGGGCTATGTAGGCCTTTCAAATGCAATGCTTTTAGCACAACACAATGAAGTGGTGGCATTAGACATTGATGAGCACAAAATTGCGCTTTTAAACGATAAGACATCACCAATTGTTGATACTGAAATTAGTGAATTTTTACTGCGTGATGATTTAAACTTCACAGCAACCACCGATAAAAAAGTGGCCTATGAAAACGCAGATTTTGTTATCATCGCCACTCCAACGGATTATGATGTAGAAACAAACTACTTTAATACGCGCTCGGTTGAAGCGGTTATTAAAGATGCTGTGGCACATAATCCTAATGCGGTAATGGTTATTAAGTCGACTATTCCGGTTGGCTTTACGGCTGATATTAAAAAGCAGCTTAAGGCTGATAATTTACTATTCTCACCTGAGTTTTTACGTGAAGGTAAAGCGCTGTACGACAATTTGCATCCGTCACGCATTGTTGTGGGTGAGCAAAGTGAGCGCGCCACTATTTTTGCTAATTTACTGAAGCAAGGTGCAATTAAACAAGACGTTGAAGTGCTATTCACTGACTCAACGGAAGCGGAAGCGATTAAGTTATTTTCTAACACCTACCTTGCTATGCGGGTTGCTTACTTTAATGAACTTGATAGCTACGCAGAAGCACACGGCTTGAACTCAAAGCAAATTATCCAAGGTGTAGGTTTAGACCCACGTATAGGCAATCATTATAACAACCCGTCGTTTGGTTACGGTGGCTACTGTTTACCAAAAGATACTAAGCAGCTACGTGCTAATTACCAAGATGTACCAAACAATATTATTGGCGCGATTGTAGATGCAAACACGACACGTAAAGACTTTATTGCCGATTCAATTATTAAACGAAACCCTAAAGTGGTAGGCGTGTACCGTTTAGTAATGAAAACGGGCTCAGATAATTTTAGAGCCTCTGCTATTCAAGGTATTATGAAGCGTATTAAAGCCAAAGGTATTGAAGTGGTTGTTTATGAGCCAGTGCTTGAAGAGAGTGAATTTTACCACTCACGCGTAATAAAAGACTTGAACGAGTTTAAGCAGATATCAGACGTTGTGGTTTCTAACCGTATGGTTGAAGAGTTAAGCGATATTGCTGACAAGGTATATACGCGTGACCTTTTTGGTAGTGACTAATTAAATAATAGCTGTTTGTACAGTGACCTAACCCCGATAAGTTTGCTCGGGGTTTTACCTCGTTCATCCCTCATCTACATTTAATCTGTTAGTTTAAAAATAATTAATTTAAAAAATAAAGGACTACCCATGAAAGCTGTAATTCCTGTTGCTGGCCTTGGCACGCGTATGCTACCAATGACTAAAGCAATCCCTAAAGAAATGCTCCCTATAGTTGATAAGCCACTTATTCAGTACATTGTGAACGAGTGTGTTGCTGCAGGCATTAAAGAGATTGTGTTAGTTACCCATAGCTCTAAAAATGCGATAGAAAACCACTTTGATACCAGCTACGAGCTTGAAGCAACGCTTGAAAAACGCGTTAAACGCACATTACTTGAAGAAGTGCGCTCTATTTGCCCAAGTGACGTAACCATTATGCACGTTCGCCAAGGTGAGGCTAAAGGGTTAGGTCATGCTATTTTATGTGCAAAGCCTATTGTAGGGAATGACGATTTTGTAGTTGTATTGCCAGACGTAATACTTGATGCGTACACGGCTAACCAAAAAACAGAAAACCTAGCTGCTATGATAGCTCGTTTTAATGAAACCGCAGCAAGCCAAATAATGCTTGAGCCGGTTGCTATGGATGACGTAAGTAAATACGGTATTGCCGACATTAATGGTGTGCAATTAGTTGCTGGTGAAAGCGCCAAAATTAAAACTATGGTTGAAAAGCCAGAGGTTGATGCTGCGCCGTCAAATCTTGCTGTTGTTGGCCGTTATGTATTAAGTAAAAATATTTGGCCGCTACTTGCTAAAACCCCAGTGGGTGCTGGTGGTGAAATACAGTTAACCGACTCTATTGATGCGTTAATGGCGCAAGAAACTGTAGAGGCATTTCACATGAGTGGCCGCGCACACGACTGTGGCGATAAGCTTGGTTATTTAAAGGCAATTGTTGAATACGGTATGCGCGATGAAAAGCTGGGTAAAGAGTTTGCACAGCATTTAAATACATTGGTTAATGGTGAAAATGCACCAATACTTAATAATGTGGTTAATTTGTAATAAACAATTTGGCTTATTTTAAAATTATGAAACCGTGTTTAGTTTAAACACGGTTTTTTTGTTTTTTAGGCAAGCTTTGTATTTGGCTGATAAAGTGAATAAGACACTGTTTTCACCACAGAGAAGACAAGGAGCAGTGCAGGAGAAGATATTATATTTCCTCTGTGTAGCGCCCAGCGCCTCGGTGCCCTCGGTGGTAGAAATTGCTTTGTGGTTAAGCTTTGTACTTGATTTATAAAGTGAATAAAACATTATTATCACCACAGAGAAGACAAGGAGCAGTGCAGGAGAAGATACTAAAAAATAGTATGTTTCCTCAGTGTAGCGCAGCACTTCGGTGCTCTCGGTGGTAATTAAACTCCATTAAGAAATACAACAAAAAGTGATTCATGCACCACAGAGAAGATAATGAGAAGTAAAGGAGAAGGTACTAAAAAATAGTATATTTCCTCAGTGTAGCGCGCAGTGCTTCGGTGATCTCGGTGGTAATTATTTTAGAGTTATTTCCACGTAGGCGTGAAGCTTGCTCACGCAAAGGGTTGTTAATGTGACTATGTATAAATTAAACGCGCCAGCAAGCAAGGCGCCTACAAAAACAAGCTTGGATACTCTGCTGGTATTTAGTGACGTTTAGCCTTGGATAAGTATTATATCGCGTTTGAAAGCGCGAAATAAATTCGCGCTTTCAAATTTAAAAGTTAGCTGAGAGGGCGATTCTCGAAAATGCTTCGCCATACACACCTTTACCTAGGTAAAGCTCAGCGCCTACGCTTTTAGCACCCCAAACAGGTTTGTTTAATTTACGCGTATAGGCTGTTTGGAGTTCATAACTGGTTTCGTAACCATCACGTTTGTTTGTAAGGCCACGTAACGTTGTATTTAAGCTTTCTTTAGCGCTTAGCTGCCAATGCCAATTAACACTCATGGATTTAGCTGGGGTATAGTCGGTGTAGTCATGCTCATCGCCACCCCAGTGGCCAATTACATTACCCGAGTTACGGTTTCCATCTTGATATATTCTGTTTGCATACCAAAATTTTTGCCAATTACTGTGTTCCAAACGTAAGCTGTGATCGTTTGCAATAAAGGGGAGGTATAGCCCAAAACTATAAGCGTTATTACGAGTACCACCTAGCGTGTCTTCCAGCGCTATTTCACTATAAATCTCATACGGTAAATCAAATAGGCTGTTGTTGTATTCAAAGGTGATTGACGCTAACTGGTCACCCAGCTCAAAGTTGCCACCAATTTCATTTGCGTCCTTACTACCAACGTTATCTTTAGCGCCGGGTGTAAAAAAGCCCTCAGCAAAATCTTTTAATGTTACGCTACGCGGGCCACCACCAAATTGCATTAAGCGGCTTAGGCCAATGGTTAAGTTATCTGTTGCTGCAAAACTTATTTGCAAGCCATATAAATATGGCTTGCCTTTCTCGTAAATACGCTCAGTGCTGTTTTTTTCTTCCTCATTTAAAATTCCACGCTGCTCGGTCATTTTACTAATAAACATGTCGTATCGAATATTAAAGCTGGTTATTGGCTCAACATTACTTATGGTAATTGACGGTGTTGTTTTAGCGTGTGTACTCAATAGCATGGCGCTGTCGTTAAAAGGTGAATACCAGTGTTCACGGTAGCCTATATCGAGTTGGGCGTATTTATAACCTAGGTAAATAAAGCTTTGTGTTGGAAGTATTTCGTCTTCGTTTGCAATGCCTGCCACACTTACACCAAAGTAACGGCCAAAGTTAGCGTAAGCGCCACCTTCAACAATTAAGTTGGTTTTAGTAGTTTGCCCACGTTGGTTTGGCAGTGTTTTGTTTTTTGTACCGGCAGCAAGAGTTACTTTAGCAAATGTGCCTGCATCACTTTGAATATACGGGCTTATTTGGTACGACA
Organism: Pseudoalteromonas sp. PSi26; assembly: GCF_054960575.1. Lineage (NCBI taxonomy): Bacteria > Pseudomonadati > Pseudomonadota > Gammaproteobacteria > Alteromonadales > Pseudoalteromonadaceae > Pseudoalteromonas > Pseudoalteromonas sp. PSi26. The sequence continues at coordinate 20,640 of NZ_JBHNYT010000016.1, forward strand.
GGGTTTGGTAAAGCTCTGGGTAACTATGCCTTATGGTTTGCAATACGTTATATATGTCGTGCGCTTTATAAGGCTTGCTCATAATATGGGTATTTTTACTTACTGCTAAAAGGCGCTCTACATTATGCTCTAACTCTGGTGCTTGGTTTAAAGGTAAATAGGGCGATACGCCTCCTTTAGCTAAAGCGTTTGTACTTAATGCTAATGCGATAAGTAACGATATTTTTTTGAGCATAATTATTCCGTTAGCCAATTTTTATAGTAAGTAAATACGTTAATGCGAGGTTAGCAATAAATACGTTAGTAAGAAAGAAAAAAGCGTTTATAGGTAGTGGTTTTAAGTTGCTAGTTATAAGGTTGAAGTTTCTAGGTATTAGATGGCAGTTACAGATGTTAGTTTTCCGTTTGAGTTGGCGGCAGTTATCAGAATAGCCATTAAGGTTTGTAATGATGAGCGTTATTTACAAAAGTGACTTATTCACCACAGAAAAGAGCAGGAGAAGTCATTTTAAACAAAGTGTATTACGCTCTTATCAGTGTAGCGCGCAGCGTTACGGTGCTCTCGGTGGTCAAACTTGTTTTGTAACTTAGGCGCCGTACCTAGTTGATAAAGTGAATAAGGCATTATTATCACCACAGAGAAGGCAAGGAGCAGTGCAGGAGAAGTCATTTTAAAACAAATATATTGCATTATGCTCTTTTCTGTGTAGCGCAGCGCTTCGGTGTTCTCAGTGGTAGCATTTTTTTGTAACTTAGTTTTTGTACCTACTTATATACTAAATGAGACGTTATTATCACCGCGCAGAAGGTAAGGAGCGGTGCAAGAAAGCAGACAAATTTTTAAAGCTCAAACGGCGCTACGCCTACGGCTTTCATTTTGTAACCTACCTGCGCTAATTCACCTGACCAGGTTTCTGTTGTAATAATACCTGTGACTACAATTGCATCGTATAGGCTTTCGATTGGTACGCCGCCTTTTATAGTAACGTGTACAAGCTGGTTAGGTGGCGGTGGTGGTACGTGTATGCAGGCGCCAAAATACGGTACTAGTAAAAACTCGGTGATTACTTCGCTATCGCCCTCTAGCGGTACAACAAAGCCGGGTAAGCTGACAGATTGCCCGTTTAGTTCTTTTACTACAGGGGCGTCTAAGTCGGGTTGTACCCAGTTTTGATCGCTGCCTTCGTGGTTCGCTTGCGCTTGGGTGTCAATTTGCACATGGCCTTTCGGAATTAAGTCTTCCCAAAAAATTTCTTTAGGTGGATTAGCATTACTTGTAAAGGTGATAATGGCTAAGCTTAATATGCAAAAAGCATTAAAAGCTGTTTTAAAAAGTGTCATAAAATTCCTAAACATTATGTTTTTATACTCATGCCGTCGCTGAGTGAGTAAAAATAAGCACGAGTGGCTGGTATTAAACCAATAATAAAACCCGCCGCCATAATAACGCCTATGAGGGTGAGTTCATAGCGTGAAAGCATAGCTATATTTACACTAATACCCGCATGGCTTTGTAGGTAGTCGGCTCCTAAAAATAATGTGGCGTAAAATAACACACACCCAAACACACAGCCTAAAAATGTTGTAAGCAAGGATTCCATACTTATAAGTGTAAATAGCTGCCATGGCCTTGCACCAACTGAGCGCAATATAGCAAGTTCACGGCGGCGTTGATTAAGATTTGCAAGCAACGTGGTTAGCATACCAAGCAGGCTTACTAGTACAACAACAAAGGAGAAAAGTAGCAGTATTTTTTCAACAATGGCGAGCATTTCCCATAAGTCTTTTAGTGTGACGGTAGGCATAATGGCTAATAAGGCCTCGGGCTTATACTGATTTATGTTGCGCCTAATTTGTAGTGTGTATAAAGGCGAATCAAACCCCATTAAAAATGCAGTGATTTGTTTAGGGTGGCCAGTTAGGTTGTTATGCTCATCGTGCTTATGGTTTGTGTTACCGCCATGAATTAAATCAATAGCGGCAAGCGGTATATGCAGTGTTTTGTCGACCGGGGTACCCGTCGGGTTTAAAATGCCGACTACTTCAAACGGGTTGTCGTTGTGATGATGAAAACTGGTATTACCCATACCGTGGGATATTACAATGCTATCGCCCAGCTTATATCCTAGTTTTGTAGCTACCTCACTGCCCAATACTACGCCGTGAATAGTGCTAAAAGGATTCCCTGCACTAAAACTCAAATGTTGTTTTTTAGCAAAGCGGTAATGGGTAAAGTAATCGGGTGTTGTACCTAACACTGCTTGGCCTTTATGGCTGTCGCCAAGGCTAATGGGAATGCTCCATTTTACGCCGCGTTGGCTTGTTATGTATTTGTAGCTTTGCCAGCTCACGCCATTATTGGTGTGGCCAATTCTAAATACCGATGAAAGCAGTAATTGAATATCGCCGGTGCGGGCTCCTACAATTAAATCGGTACCCGAAATGGTATTGCTAAAGCTGCTTTTAGCATCAACTCTCACACGTTCAATACTTAGCAATAACATAACGCTAACGGCAATGGTAAACAGTGTTAAAACAACACTTGCACGTCTATTTAATAGGCTTTTTAAAGCAAGCTTTGTAAGGATCATAATGCCTCCTGCAAACTTACTAAGTCGATTGAGCGATTAAACAGCGGCTTTAAGTTTTCGTCGTGGCTTACAAATATCAGTGTGCTGTTTGTATTACTCGCTTGTTCAAACAATAAGTTAATAAAGCTTTCGCGATTTTGTGTATCAAGGGCTGAGGTTGGCTCGTCGGCAATTATAATTTCAGGGTTACCAATAAATGCGCGTGCGGCGGCCACGCGTTGTTGTTGGCCAATGCTTAATTCGGCCACATTTTTATTATGGTATTGCTCGGTTAACCCCAGTGAGTTCAGTAACCGTGTAGCCTCATTATTTAACGTGGCAGAGTGGCTTAATGCTTTTTGTTGGCGTTTTTTTGAAAATTGGCAGCCCAGTATCACGTTTTCAATAGGCGATAGGTAAGGAAGTAAGTTGAAGTTTTGAAAAATAATACCAATGTGGTCAGCTCTAAATACATCTCGTTGAGTGTTACTTAGTGTATTTAAGGTGTGGTTTAATAACGTGACATTGCCGCTGGTAGCTGTATTTATACCGGCAAGTAAGGCAAGTAACGTTGATTTGCCCGAACCACTTGGGCCATGTAAAAAAACATGTTGGCCTTTTTCAATGTTAAGTTTGCTAATAGTTAGCGTGGGCGATTTATCGTTTTTATGCCATTTAAAAGTAACGTTATTAAGGCTTATCATTGTTTTGTTTACCAACTCCAGTAGTTTAGATCTTTACGCATTTTTAGTTGCCTAATTATATTCACTGGTTTGGGTTTCAGTTTTTCGCCGCTTTGTAAAAATTCATTCGCTGCATTTAATACTCGTTGGCTAGATTGACCATCTGTGTACGGGTGAAGTTCCTGACAATAGCTTTCAATACTTCGCATTAATTTGTTAGGTTTGGTAAGCGCATGTTCAATAGCTGCTTCTACCTTATTTGCGTTGGTAATATCGAGTAAATGGGGAAGAGGTTTTTTATTACAAAATGTAACTACTGGTTTGCGTAGTAATAAAAACATCAAAAGAACTGAAGATGTATCGCACAGCATAACATCAGCAGCTTGCAGTAACGGCAAAACGTTATCGGTTTCAACAAATGTTAGGTTTTCGTTACTTAGTGCTTTGTACTTATTAACCCATTCGATAGGCATTTTAGGATGAAACTGCACCAAAATACGCCACTTACCTTGTTCACTAAAATGTTTTATTTGCTCATATAATTTAGGAGCAAGTGATAGCTTTCGTGAAAAAGTAGAGCATATTAATACAACAGGACGGGAGTCGTCATTAACATAAGGATTGTTTGAAGTATTAATAAAAAGTGGATCGAGTGTTGACCAGCCAGTTTCAGTTACTTTAAAGAAACCATATTGCTCAGCGAGCTCCTTAAATCGAGTTGTTGTATTCGGACCTTGCGTACAGTACAAGTCGAAACAACCACGAATTGTAAAATGATCTTCTTTTCCTTTCCTATTTAACTTTCCAGAATTGAAGCCGTGAAATACACCTATTTTTTTTCCGGGTATAAACTTTGGGATTATATTACCTGGTATAAAAACTACGTCAGGAAACCAGTTTTTTATATCCGATATGGTATGTAATCTTTGCTCATTGAGACTTAAAAAGCTGGGGTCAACTTCATTTCCAGCTAAAAACCAGCGTACCTGACCACCATTCGCTAATATGGCCGCTTGAATAGGCCTCAAAATTGCGTATGAATAATTTTGAGATATATACATTAAGTATTTTTTATTTTTGGTGGTGGTTAAGTGGTTCAAGCTAGCTCCTCGACTCAATAGCACAGCTAGTTTACCCGATTGTGACAACCATATAAATATTCTTGCTAAATCTCTTAACCAAAGTTCAAGTTATTTAGTTTCAAGCCCAAGATTGAGCTTTGAAGTTGGCTGGATTATCATACCGCACATAACCCCATACCATACTTTGCTCATAGAGCATCCCTAACCCCGGAGATAGCATGACTAGCTATAAAGTTTTAGACGTAAACGATGATTTACCCATTCGCACCAAAGGTGAAGTACACAGTGGTAAAGTGCGTTCAGTTTATTGGCTAACAGACGAAGACAGTGCACGATTAATTAAAGATAAAGGCTACAAAGTACCCGCAGGTACTGAGCTGGCTATTATGGTGATTTCGGACCGTATTTCAGCATTTGATTGTATTTGGCAAGGTGAAAATGGCTTAAATGGTGTGCCGGGTAAGGGGATAGCACTTAACACCGTTGCATCATATTGGTTTAAATTATTTGACGAAGCAGGCTTAGCTGGCAATCATATTGTGGATATTCCGCACCCATATGTATGGATTGTGCGTAAAGCAAGCACCGTTAAGGTAGAGGCGATAGCGCGCCAATATATTACGGGTAGCATGTGGCGTGATTACGCTAAAGGGACACGTAACTTTTGCGGTATAGATTTACCTGAAGGGTTAAACGCGAATCAAAAACTCGATAATGTACTTATTACGCCATCAACCAAGGGGATTATTGAAGGCGTTGCCGACATACCGCCAGTAGACGATGTAAACATTACCCGCGAGAACATAACAAATAACCTAGACGTATTTAATTTTAAGTCGGAAGACGACGTTGCAAAATACGAAAAGCTGTTAGTAGAAGGCTTTGGCTTAATTAGTAAAGAGCTTGCCAAGCTTGACCAAATTTTTGTAGATACCAAGTTTGAATTTGGTTACGTAGAAGACCTAAATGGCGCACAACAGCTTATTTACATCGACGAAGTGGGTACACCAGATTCATCGCGTATATGGGATGGCGCTGCGTATCGAGATGGTAAAATTGTTGAAAACTCTAAAGAGGGCTTTCGCCAATTGTTAATTAATAACGTGCCAGAAAGCGACGTATTACTAAACAAAGATCGCATGGCTGAGCGCGAAAAATTAGCAAAAGAGTATATTTTACCCGAATCAGTCATGCTCGAAGTGTCTAATACTTATGTGGGCATTGCCAGCAAAATAGTTGGTGAAGCAATTACTATTCCTGAGGATCCGCGCCAAGAGGTCATTTCTATTTTAGACGCTGATTATGGCTTAATTGTAAAATAGTCATACTAAAGAACTAAAAAACCCAGTGGCTAACTTTTTATTTTTAGTTACTGGGCTATATTCCTTGCAATTAACCCCTGTAATTAATTACCTTAACCTAACGTTAATAGTTAGGTGTTGTTATGTTTGAACGTTGTTTGCAAAAAATAACTAAAAGTTGCCGTTTTTTAACCATGGGTTTGTTTTTTGGTTACTTTTTTGACGCCGCTGCACTGGAGTTGGTAGTAGAAGATCAACACGGTAGTAAACTAGCAAATGCTGTTATTGAGCTACATTTTAACGCCGAGCAATTAGCCAAGCCAAATCTTCCAGTAGCCACTATGGACCAAGTTCATAAACAGTTTTTGCCAGAGCTATTAGTTGTGCAAAAAGGGCAGCAAGTTGACTTTCCAAATAGCGATAATATTCGCCACCATGTGTATTCTTTTTCGCAAGCTAAGCCTTTTCAGCTAAAGTTATATTCAGGGCAACCAAAAGCACCGATTACTTTTGATAATCAAGGGGTCGTTGTTTTGGGGTGTAATATTCACGACTCTATGGTTGGCTACATCTATGTGGCAGGTAGCAAACATGTTTATAAAACAAATAAGCAAGGCAAAGTAACCTTGCCAAATAACCTATTACCGATTGAATTAAGCGTATGGCACGCTTTGCAAACAGCACCTTTGGAGAATAAAAAAATTATAACAGTAAGCGCTAAAAGCAAACACACCATAACGATAAACACATCTACACCAGCACCAAGAAACACCTTTGGTAGCAAATTTAAGGCTGGTAATGACTCATAGTTTAAAAAACCGAATTACCTCACTCTGTGTAGGGCTGGTGTTATTAACAACGCTGGTGAGTGTTGCTAGTTTTTGGTGGTCAACAAGTCAGTTTCAAGAACAAAAAGTAGACCAAGACATAAGTGTTGCGCAAAACGTTTATAAGCAATATTTAAGCTCCAAAGAAAGCTTATTGTTAACTGCGGCTAAAGTATTGACTGCCGATTTTGGTTTTAAACAAGCGGTTGCTACACGCGATGCCGGCACCATAAGCAGTGTTTTGTATAATCACAGCCAACGGATAGACGCGCAATTAATGTTGCTTATAGATTTATCGGGTCAGCTAATTTCGTCAAACATAGAGCAAGATGCCTTTGAAGACGACTTGCGCCCTTTACTCGCAGAGCTATTTAACGCACAAGAGCAATCCACATTTGTAGTGTTAAACAATGAGCTTTACCAAGTCATTTTATTACCTGTAAAAGCCCCAAGAACCATAGCTTACAGTTTAGTGGGCTTTAAAATAGACGACAGTGTTGCAAGCGAACTTAAAAGCTTAACAGGCATGGACGTAAGTTTTGTAGGCAGTGCCGACAACTTAGTAATTAGCTCGCTAGATGAGCGCCCAACGCCTTTTGAACCGGTGAGTTATTTTAACTCGGCCACCACCTCACGAATATTTGGCGAGTACCCGGTTTACCGAAACCGAGATATTAATTTAGCCTCTTTGGCAACACACCCAATTATTATTTTGTTAAGTGCCGATTTAACACAAAGCTATAGCGATTTTGAAAAGCTATTTTTTACTCTTATTATTTTGTCTATTTTAACGATGTTTGTAGGTGTAATAACAAGTAGCTTATTAGCAAATAACTTAACTACACCGCTTTCTCAGCTGGTTGTAATTGCTAAGCAGTTTGCACAGGGTAATTATAATTTTGAGTTTAAAGGTAAAAAACAAAGTACAGAAATAACGACCTTAGTCAATGCGTTCGACAACATGGGTAACGACATCAACAAGCGTGAACAGCAAATTAGTTTTCAGGCGCGGCACGATAGTTTAACCGGCTTTTATAATCGCTCAGCGATGTTAGAGGTGTTGGATGATGAATTAAGCGAATTAACTCAATATACGCTTGTCGCAATAGATATAAAAGGGTTACGCCATATAAACGATAAGCTGGGCCCGCGCATTGGCGATGAATGTATAAAAACCGTGGCATGCAGAATAAGTGAGTTTTCGGATGAGTTTGGTGGGATTCATGCGCGTATTGGGGGAGATGAGTTTTTAACGGTATTTCCAAGCAGTGCGGTTAGCGAGAAAAAGTGCGGCATAGAGGGATTAATTGCTAGGCTTCAAGAGTGTTATACCATTCAAAAGCTAAAAATTAACTTACAGTTTAGTACCGGTGTATTGCAGTACCCATCGCAAGGTACTGCCAGTGATGACTTGGTAAGGCGAGTGCTTATTGCCGTAGAAAATGCGGCCAATAACCAAAACCATATACATTATTACCAAGATGGCGAGGACGAGGCCCACTTAGATCGTTTAATTATGCTTGATGAATTAAAGCAAGCTATTAGCGACGACGATGGTCAGCTGTTTATGACCTACCAGCCTAAGCTGCATATGCAAACTCAAAAAATAGATAAGGTTGAGTCACTTATTCGTTGGCAGCGTAAAGATGGCAGCTGGGTTAATCCCGAGTTATTTATTGATTTAGCAGAGCGCTCAGGGCTAATTGTTGAACTAACTGCATGGGTAATAAATACCGTAGTTGCACAAGTTGCCGACTGGAAATCGAAGGGTATTGAGCTTCAAGCCGCTATTAATGTATCGGCACAAGATATTGCGTTTCCGGGCTTTCATGCCGCGTTAGTCGCTACGCTTAAAAAACATAATGTGGATGCAAGGTTAATCACCATTGAATTAACCGAGCGCGACATGATAGAAAACGAAGAAAAGGGCATAAAAGCGCTTAAAGATTTAAAACAAATTGGCGTTAAAATATCGCTTGACGATTATGGGGTAGGGCAAACATCACTGGGGCGTTTAAAAATGTTGCCTATTGATGAGCTCAAGCTCGATAAATGTTTTATTTTAAAACTAGATGCCTCGCAAAAAGATCAATTTATAGTGCAGTCTTCAATTACGCTTGGGCATCAGTTAGGTTTTTCGGTGGTGGCTGAAGGGGTCGAAACCGAAGAGTCGTTAGCTTTACTTAAAACAATGCAGTGCGACCATGCGCAAGGTTACTACCTTAGCCGGCCTTTAAAAGCTGACTTATTAGAACAATGGCTGGAAGAATACTATGGTAAAAATTAAGCATTTATTTGCCAGTGTTTTATTGCTAATAAGTTTGCCAACGGTTGCCAACAGTAGCGGAAAGTTACTAGCAACACCGGGTGTATCTCAAGTTGAAGGTAGCGGCGGTGGCGGTATTGTGCCTTGGGCTCAGCTTGCAGGTTATGCGAGTGAAGATGAATTTTCGGTAAATGGTTTTTGTAGCCGAGCGGATGTAAGTGATTACGCATTAAATGTATGTGGTGCGCAGTTAAACTTATTTAATCGGGTAGAGCTAAGTTACGCAAAACAAGAGTTTGACGTGCCTGCGCTTAACACAGAAATAGAGCAATCGATTACCAGTGCAAAAATACGTTTATATGGTGATATTGTTTACAGCCAATGGCCGCAGTTAAGTTTAGGTATACAGCATAAATCGCTAGATGACGGCACCGTAGCCAAACTTGTTGGCGCAGAGGGTACCAGCGGTACAGATTATTACTTGGCTGCCAGTAAGCTTCACTTAGGTGCACTTGCAGGTTATAACTGGTTTTGGAATGTAACAACACGCTATAGTGCAGCCAATGAATTGGGACTACTCGGTTATGCTGGTCCCAATGCTGACAGCGCGTTTTTATTTGAAGGTAGCACCGCTGTATTTTTAAGTCGTGAATTGGCAATCGGTATTGAGTATCGTCAAAAAGCGAATAACTTAAACTTGGGTGAGCAAGACTGGAAAGACGTTTTTGTTGCCTGGATGCCTAATAAAAACGTGAGTGTAACTGCCGCATATTTAGATTTAGGGCGTATTGCAGGGGCAGACGATCAAACGGGTTGGTACTTATCGGTAACAGGGTATTGGTAATGAAGTTAATCGCAGTTGGGTTTTTATGTGTAGGTATTTTAATGGGCTGTGCGAATAAAGCACCGCCTACGCTATATTACCAAATTGGCGGTAACGCCGGCATAGAAAAACTAATTGATAGCTTTATTAACCAAATAGGCAATGACGAGCAGGTATTTCACTACTTTGAGCACACAAACATAGCGCATTTTCGTCAAGGTTTTATTCTGCATTTGTGCATGCTTACCGATGGTCCGTGTAAATACAGCTACGCAGGTGATTCAATGGTAGACATACACACCGGCATGAATATAACAGAAAAAGATTTTAATCATGTTGTTGATTTATTAGTGAATGCCATGAATGAGCAAAACATATCTCACTCTATCCAGAATAAAATTTTGTCAAAAATGGCGCCATTAAGAGCCGATATTATTAACATATAGTAGGTCGCAGTCATGCAGCCAATATATTCAACTACTGTTATAACTTTTTAGTTATAACTGACAGATCAGCTGATATTTTTTTGCGTTGCATATATAAGTTTAACCTGTGTTTTAAATTTCTAATAAATGTACTTTTATTAGAATGCCTACCTGAATTTGCCTTTGCTATTTCACTTTCAAATTGGCGATCAATGGCAATTGGATATGGCTTAATACCTACGATATTGAGCCCAACTTCACTATGAAACTGCATATCAACATCAACAGGTCTAAAAAATGGCTTCCTGTGCAGAAGTTTCTTAGCCCCCTCAAGAGATAATATATATCCTTGAGTTCCATTTGGGATTTTAAAGTAATTCCCCAAAACAAACTCACTTTCAAGGGGGTGTGTATTAATAAATGCTAAATCTCGGCTATCGGAAAGTTTTATAAGATCCCAATTTTTTAATTTTTCTGCTGATTCAATCGTATTAGTTAAATGCGATTTAATTATAATGTCGTCTTCAAGTATTACGCACATAGGTATCGAATGTGTAACTATATGCTCCCAGACTCGCATATGGCTAATGTAACAACCTACTTCTCCTAATGTTAAGTTGCGATGATATGAGTTTTTATTCTTTTTCGGGCAATACCAGTTGAGGAGCTCTTGCTCACCAAGATTTTTACCAATAGTAGCTTCAAAGCGTTCAGCACTTATATTAAGATCTTTAAGTCGCTTTTGAACCTCATTCCAACGGGATTCACAAGGTTTCATGTTGATAATAAATATCGAAGTTTTCATTTTTTAATTCTTTTATTGTTTGTAGGTTAATAGTCTTTAAGCGAAATAGATTTATTTAAAATCCAGTACATGTAATTAGAGTCAATAGTACTATTCTATGAGAGCTAAATATTATTCATAAACTGAGAAAAGGTATTTGTCAAAGCTGTATTGACTTTGGATAACAGCTATAACGAAACCGGCTCTTCCATCTAAAAAACCTAGCCTTAAAAAATAATGTCGAATAAAAGCAAATATGGCAGAGTCAGTAGCTTTTGATAATGAGGCTTTTTTTTTAATTATTTGCTTTGCGCCTAGTTTAGCATAGTGGTTTCTTTTATTAAGATAAGTAAAAATATCTTGGTGCTGGAAGTGTAAAATGTTTTCTTTTAGTGTAATTAGCTCACAGTTTTTTGTTATAACAGATTTATGTACTAAGTTCTTGTTGTATATACGGGCAATATTATCAGGGTGCCAGCCACTGTGATAAATAAACTGGCCACAAAAATATGTTAGCCGATTTATTCTTCATACGTTTTCTTCACTACATCTAGGTAAAGTATTAAGTATCTCATTTTTTAATGTTTCACTAACTTCTTCATCGCAGTCAATAGCAAAAATCAAGTCGTTACTAGCTAACTGTTCAGCTCTTCGACGTTGCTCGCCAAATCCTTGCCAATCCTCTCTAATAAATATCTTATCGGTGTATTTTTTGCAATTTCGAGTGTATTATCTGTGCTGCCGGAGTCAAGCAGAATAATCTCGTCAGCCCATTTAACTGATTCTAAACAGCGGGCAATTGTATTTGCCTCATTCTTACAAATAATACAAACAGATAGTTTCAAAATATTCTTCTCATAATTAAGTTACTGACGATAGGTCCTAACATAAATCCACCTACATATTAGTAACTATAGTATTCCAAAGTATTACTTTTATGGCTGTTTTTATAGCTATTTTTAAAATAATAAATGCTAGAGTTAATATTGCCTAATTACTTAGTATTATTTAATCTAATTTTTTGATTATATTGTTTTATACTAAAGGGAGTTTTTTATGAAATATCTTGTTGATGCAAAGTGGCTTAACATGCGTATAAAGCAAACTAACCTGGTTATCTTTGATGCAGGTATGTTGCTCCACTCAGCTGCAGGGGAGTATTCGCCCGTTGCTATGCTACCTAAAGCACAACGATTTGATATTAAAAAAGAACTCGCAGATACTTCAAACCCATTACCAAATACCTTGTGTAGTGCAGAGCAATTTACTCAGGTGATGCAAAAAGCAGGAGTGAATCACGATTCACTCGTGGTCATTTATGAAAATGCGGGGTTATTCAGTGCAGCTAGAGCCTGGTGGATGCTAAAAGCTATGGGGCACCACAATGTAAAAGTATTAAGTGGCGGCCTTAAAAAGTGGTTAGCGTGCGGCTATGCAGTGCAGCAAGGTTATAGTGAGGCTTTAATGTGTGGTAATTTTGAAGCAAGTTATAACCCAAGCTACTTTATTGGCAGCCAGCAAGTATTAGCAGCAATAGACGATACCAATACGGTATTGTTAGATGCGCGTGCCTATAAACGCTTTACTGGTGAAGAGAGCGAACCTCGAAAAGGCATGCGAAGTGGGCATATACCCCAAAGTCGTTCATTGCCTTTTTTGGATTTATTATCTGATGGTGAAGCAAAATCGTTTGAGGATATAAAAGCAAAATTTGCGTACGCTGTAGGCAATGCACAGCATCTTCAATTTAGTTGTGGATCTGGTATTACGGCGTGTGTTTTAGCTTTATTTGCTGATGAGTGTGGCTACAAAAACTTAAGTGTTTATGACGGCTCTTGGAGTGAGTGGGGCGCAAGTGATTCATTGCCTATCACCAAAGATGTATAAGTGAAAATACCATAACAAGCAATTTTTGTAGGCGCCTTGCTTGCTGGCGCATTTAATTTACACATAGTTACGCTAACAACCTTTGCGTGAGCAAGCTTCACGCCTACGTGTGGGTAACTTTAAATGTTTATTATCACCGAGCGCACCGAGGCGCTGCGCGCTACACTGAGTAGAGCGTAACGTTTGATTGGTTTTAAAATTACTTCTCCTGCACTACTCCTTGTCTTCTCTGTGGTGAATAAGTCACTTTTTGTTGTATTACTTAATAGCATTTAATTACCACCGAGCGCACCGAGGCGCAGCGCGCCACACTGAGTAGAGCGTAACGGTTGATTGGTTTTAAAATTACTTCTCCCGCACTACTCCTTGATTTCTCTGTGGTGAATAAGTCACTTTTTGTTGTATTACTTAATAGCATTTAATTACCACCGAGCGCACCATGGCGCTGCGCGCTACACTGAGTAGAGCGTAACGTTTGATTGGTTTTAAAATTACTTCTCCTGCACTGCTCCTTGTCTTCTCTGTGGTGATAATAATGTTTTATTCACTTTGAAACTTTTTACAGCTTGTATCCATAAGGGCAGTTTTTACAGCCATTTTTACAACAGGTTCCTCGCTTTAAAAAAAACCACTTACTAAATACCATGTAGCCATTTTGCATGGTGTAGTCGAGTTCTTCAATTAAGTTATCGTTTCCTTTAAATGCTTTTGCAAACGCAATTTGATCTTTAATTGGTTGGGTATATAGCTCTTCAAGGTAGTGATTAATTTTATTGAGTGTACAGGTTTGGCACAAACAGCTTGTTGCAGCTGCGTCTAGGGGTAAAATAGCAGGTAACTGGTTACACCAACATGCGGTTATATTATTTACATTACAGTTGAGTACTGTATTACATTGGCTGCAGTTTGTTTGAGTCATTTTAGTTCTTATCAACAGTAGAGCGCCAAGAATAACAAATATTATGAATATACAAAAAGCCTTAGCAGAATTTATTACGTTTTCGGCACAAAGAGACGATGCAATATCGGTTATTGTGTCAACGCCTGCATATAGTCAAGCGCCCTTATACACATTAAAAACAGATGTATTAGTTGGTGTAATTAAACGCTGTTTGAGTGGTGAAATAGATTTAGATGACTTAGAGCTTTGGGCTAACGTTATTGAGTCACGAGAAGACGTTGATTGCGCTGAACACGAGGGCGTTATTTATGCGCTTAGTAATAGCGAGCAAATGGGCGAGCTTGATCACCAAAAGCTTGAAAAAATACTGGCATTGTTAAAGGATTAAAGTTTAGGTTAACTTAAAACCGCATTTAAATTAAATGCGGTTTTAGTATTTTTTGACAACTGACAACTGACAACTGACAACGTGGTTACTTGTGATATCCCAAGCAGGTTTCTACTTCGTTTTTAGATCCTAAAATAACCGCTACACGCTGGTGGATAGCGTCTGGCTGAATATCCATAATACGTTCAGACCCTGTTGAGGCAATGCCACCGGCTTGTTCTACTAGCATAGCCATTGGGTTTGCTTCGTAAAGCAGGCGCAATTTATTAGGTTTATTAGGATCTTTAGTATCAGTTGGGTAAGTAAATACACCGCCTCGGCTTAGTACGCGATGAACATCGCCTACCATGGCTGCAATCCAGCGCATATTAAAGTTTTTAGCGCGCGGGCCGGTCTCGCCTTGTAGTAAATCATTTATGTAGTTTTGCATAGCGGGTTGCCAATGACGCTGGTTAGACGCATTAATTGCAAACTCGTTTGTATCTGCGGGTATAGTGGCAAAGTCTTCTGTTAGTAAAAAGCTCCCTTGGGTTTTATCAAGGGTGAACATACGTGTGCCTTTACCTGTACTAAGCGCCAACATCGTTGATGGGCCGTAGAGTACATAACCTGCCGCAACTTGCTTGTGGCCAGGTTGCATAAAAATACTTTCGTCTGCTGCATCTGAGCCTTCAGGCGCTTCCATAATTGAAAATATAGTCCCTACCAGCGAGTTAATATCGGTGTTTGACGAACCATCAAGTGGGTCAAATGCCACAATATATTTAGCGTCAGGGTTTCCTGCAACGGTGTAGTCTTCTTCTTCAGAGGCAATGGCTTTAACGGTGCCCGACTCCAGTAAAATATCTTTTAGTAGCTGATTAGATAATACATCGAGCTTTTTTTGAGTTTCACCTTGAATGTTTTCATCAAGTGTTGAGCCTAATACGCCAGAAAGCGCACCTTGGCCAACACGAAACGATATTTCTTTACATGCCGCTAAAATAGTTCGAATTAACGATAAAAGTTCTCTTGGGCAACCATCTTCAAGTAATACTGGAGGGAGTCTACGCATTCTATTTTCCTGATAACGTGTTAAAACCAATCATAATGTGAGAGAGATTAGTTTAGAGCGCTGAATTTCGTCTTAAATACCTGTATTGTTTAAATACCGCCCTATAATGGGGGCACCTAATCGTACCTAAAACGCCAATAACAAAGATAAGATTATGAAAAAAATACCACTACTAAGTTACATATTCTTTACTGTGCTGTGCTCTATCATAACTCAAGCGCACGCAGCAATTAAGTCCATTGATGAATTTACTACACAAATGAACCACTTTCCGGGCTACTACTCGTTTTTTTACGATACCCAAAACGGTAAGGTATATTTAAAAGTAGATAAGTTTGAGCAGCAGTTTTTACTGCAACAAAGCTTGCCATACGGGATTGGCTCAAACGACATTGGACTTGATAGAGGTCAGCTTGGCAACACGCATTTGGTACAGTTTGAGCGCTTTGGCGATAAAGTCATGCTGCGTGCTGTAAATACTTACTACCGTGCTAATACTAGTAATAAAGCCGAGCAGCAAAGTATCAAAGAGGCATTTGCGTCAAGTATATTGGCGGGCTTTAAAGTGGTTGCAGAGGATAAAAGTACTGCACTTATTGATTACACGCCTTATTTATTGAGCGATGTACATGGGGTAAGCCGTACATTAGCTGCCCGCAAGCAGGGTAATTTTAACCTTGATGAATCACGAAGTGCGGTTTACATGGCGCGCTCAAAAGCTTTTGTAAAAAACACCGAACTTGAAGCCGTGCTTACATTTAAAGGCGCAAAGCCGGGTGAGTTTGTCCGCCAAGTTAGCGCCGACCCATACACTGTTACCGTGCATATGCACCATTCACTTATTGAATTACCTGATGATAATTACACACCGCGTAAATTTAACCCGCAATCGGGATTTTGGAGCATTGAACACAAAGATTACGCAGCGCCTTTAGGCGAGTCGATGTATGTTCGTTATATACCGCGTCATCGTTTAGCAAAAAAAGATCCGAGCTTACCTATTAGCGAGCCGGTTGAACCTATTGTTTATTATTTAGATCCCGGTGTACCCGAGCCAGTTAAAAGCGCCTTACTAGAAGGCGGTAAGTGGTGGAATGATGCATTTAGCGCTGCAGGTTATAAAAACGCGTTTATTGTTAAAGTATTACCAACCAATGTTGACCCGATGGATATTCGTTACAACGTGATTCAATGGGTGCATAGGGCAACACGTGGCTGGTCATACGGAAGCTCAGTTATTGATTCGCGTACCGGTGAAATATTAAAAGGCCATGTGACGCTGGGATCGCTTCGCGTTCGCCAAGATATTTTAATTGCAGAAGCGCTGGCTGCTCCTTATTTTAAAGGCGATGAAGTTGCTAAAAACTTACACGCTATGGCGCTTGATCGTATTCGCCAGTTAAGTGCCCATGAAATTGGCCATACATTAGGTATTGCCCATAACTTTGCGGCATCAGTAAGTGATAGAGCCTCAGTAATGGATTACCCGCACCCATTATTGAGCTTTAATGAACAAGGTAAGCTTGATGTAACACGAGGCTATGCAACAGGTATGGGCGTGTGGGATACCCAGGTAATTAAATACGGTTATAGCGACTTTACTAATCAAGATGAAAACGCAGAGCTGGCAGCAATTTTAAAAGAGAATAAAGCCAAAGGGCTAGCGTTTATTTCAGACTCTGACGCGCGAGCTAAAGGGGGCGCTCATCCAACTGCTCACTTATGGGATAACGGCGCTAATCCATCAGAAGAGCTTTTACGCGTTTTAGATGTTCGTAAAAAGGCACTCTCGCAGTTTGGTATTAATAATATTAAGTTGGGTGTTGCGCTATCTCAGTTAGAAGAAAAGCTTGTACCACTTTATTTATTTCATCGTTTTCAAGTTGAGTCTGTGGTTAAGTTAATTGCAGGTGTAAATTACGAATATGAAACGCGCGGTGATGAGCCAGTCCAAGGCGCTCAGGTTGTTGATAAGCAAGTGCAACAAGATGCAGTTAATGCCATTTTAGCAACGCTTACTGCCAAAAATTTAGTTATACCTGAATCGGTATTATCGTTGATTCCGCCAAAAGCATATGGTGAGTCTAAATCGCGCGAAAGCGTAGTGGGGCGTACAGGGTTAACACTTGATGCAATGGCTTTACCAGAGGTGGCAGTGCAGCATAGTTTATCGTTGTTGCTTAATCCACAGCGCTTAAATCGTTTAGCGCAACAACAAGCCCGTAATAACCAGTTTTACAGTTTAGATGCGTTATTAAAGCAGTTGTATAGCCATGTTTATAATGTATCGTCGCCCGACACAATGAAAGGCAAAATAACCCAGCGTATACAGTTTTTAACAGCAAAAACGTTTGCTGACTTAGTGGCAAATAATAATGTAAGCCCAGAGGTACAAGCGCAGCTTCGTTATTACTTAGTTAAGTTAAGTGATGACTTTAATCAAAACACGATGCTGAGTAATACAAGCACCGGTGAAAGCGCATTTAAGCAATACCTAGCGGTGCAGGTAAAACACTTTTTAGCTAATGGAGAGTGGCCTAATAACTTTAAGGTTCTACCTATACCGCCAGGTTCACCCATTTAATTTTATATGGGCGCAGGTTAACACGCCCTGAGCTTTAAACGCCTTTATAAGCAGCGCTTCGATAGTATCGAGCGCTGTTTTTTCTTGCATAAAATTGGTTTTTTGTTAACCTACTTGCCTTCCATTTTTTGTCTTTTTGAGGTGTATATGGCGTTTTTATCTCGTGCGATTTTATCGCTGTCCATTGCACTTTCAAGTATCGCTGCCTTTGCTCAAAAACCGTGTGATGTTGAACTCAGGCATGGTCTAATTATTACCGATGACGTAATACGTATTGTTGATAAAGGCCAAACACGAGTACAAATTAACAACAATAACCAGCTGTTTATTCGTGGCTATTGGGTTGATTTAGGTGAAGATGAAAGCAAAGTGCTCGAGCAATTTAGCCAAGGTATTCGCCAAACAGTCCCCGAGCTTGTAAATTTAGCCACCGACGGTGTTAATTTAGGGCTGAGTGCTATTGAGCAGGTGGTTGAAGGCATGTCTGATAAAGAGCCTGAAGTACTTAAAACCCAACTGCAATACGTAGAACGCGCGTTGATGGATAAGTTTAAGCGAGGCGACGACTTTTTTTTTATAGCTCCGCAATCACTTTCTCAAATTGATGACTTTTTTACAAAAGAAATAAGCCAAAAAATCCACTCGGCGGTTCATGGCTCGTTAGGTGCTATTTTAGTGTCTTTAGGGGATGCGTTTAAATCGCGTGAAGGCAATATTGAGGATCGCATTAACGATATGGGTCAACGCATGGATATCATCACGAAAGAGATTGATAAGTCATTGCAAAAAAAAGCAGACCAATTAGAGCTAAAAGCGTCAGAATATTGCGAATACCTTAACACGTTAGATGTCACTGAATCTCGCTTACAAGCGATTGTACCGGGCATGGCAGACTTTGATTTAGTGCAAATTAAATCGTAAGGGAAAGTGGTTCTTTATCAGACCGCCCTATAGTTTTATCTCATTCTCGGTTAACAAGCGGTATTCGCCTGGCGCTAAGTTTTCATCTAACTTAATACCCGCAATTTGCTCACGGTGTAATTCAACCACTTTGTTATCAACGGCGTAAAGCATGCGCTTTACCTGATGGTACTTTCCTTCACTAATTGATAAGCGTAAACCGTAGTTAGCTAAGCGCTCAGCAATAGCAGGGCGGGTGGCATCTTTTTCATTATGTAGCATAACGCCTTCGCGTAATTGCTCAAGCGCTTCGTCGGTAATTGGTTCTTGGGTTTCAACTAGGTATGTTTTAAATTTATTACTGCGTGGTGAGGTAATTTTATGTGACCAGTCGCCATCGTTAGTGATAATAACTAAGCCTGTTGTGTCTATATCTAATCGACCTGCTACATGAAAGTCACTCATATTTGGCTCATCAAGTAAGTCAAAAACTGTTTTGTGTAAGTCGTCACTATTTGCGCACACATAACCAACAGGCTTATTTAGCATAAAGTAACGTTTACCTAAAAATACTAATGGCTCACCGTTATGTAATACGGCATCGTCTTTTGCTAACTGAAAGTTATGTGCTGTGATCACCTCACCATTTACGCTTACTTCTTTACGCTTAATACTGGCGCGAGCTTGCGTGCGCGGTACTTCTGCTAAGTGGCTAATAAATTTATCTAAACGGCAAGGGAATTTCATTTTGGTTCACATTTTTAGTCGGCTACAATGGGCGCGATTATAGCCGATAGTGAAATACCATGACAGTGCACTATGCGGTAAAACTACGTTCCACCCAATAAAAAAGCACGTTGAGTTAAACGTACTTTTTATAATATTAATGAGCGTTTTACTACTTGGTCGTCGCTTTACTTGCTGTAGCCGTTTGGGTTATTTGACTGCCAACGCCACGTGTCTTGCATCATTTCATCGATTCCGCGTTTAGCTTCCCAGCCCAGCTCATTAAGGGCTTTTTCTGGTGCGGCATAACAGGCAGCAATATCGCCAGGGCGACGAGGTGATACTTGGTATGGTACTGCTTGGTTACTTGCTTTAATAAATGCATTAACCATTTGCAGAACAGAATAGCCATTACCCGTACCAAGGTTATATACAAGTGCACCCGTATTTGTAGCTATTTTATCAAGCGCTTTTAAGTGGCCAATAGCTAAATCTACAACGTGAATGTAGTCGCGTACGCCTGTGCCATCAATGGTGTCGTAATCATCACCAAATACGGATAATTGCTTGAGTTTACCCACTGCTACTTGAGCAATGAATGGTAATAAATTATTAGGAATGCCATTAGGATCTTCACCAATTAGGCCCGATTCGTGAGCACCTACAGGATTAAAGTAACGCAAAATAGCAAATGCAAAGCGCTCGTCAGATTTAGCGATATCCTGAAGCATCATTTCTACCATTAATTTTGAGGTACCGTATGGGTTAGTTGTGCCACCAACAGGAAAGTCTTCTTTAATAGGTAAACTTGCCGGGTCACCATAAACGGTGGCAGATGAGCTAAACACTAACTTAAATACGCCTGCATCTCGCATAGCATCAACCAAAGTTAATGTGCCCTGCACATTATTTTGATAATACTCTATTGGTTTAGCAACCGATTCGCCAACTGACTTTAAGCCTGCAAAATGAATAACACTGTTAACGGTATGCTTTGCAAATACTGAATCTAAAAAAGCTTTATCGAGGATGTCACCTTGATAAAAAGTTACTTCTTTACCCGTAATTTGTTTAACGCGAGCCAGAGACTCTTGCGATGAATTTGCTAAATTATCTATAACAACAACATTACTTCCTTGTTGCAAAAGTTCTAAAACAGTATGCGAGCCAATATAGCCTGCGCCACCGGTTACTAAAATAGTCATGAAAGCTCCGTAGGGTTCTTTATTCAATTGTTTTAATTTCAACATAAAATAGCATAGTTTACATGCTTTATATTTAATTTTTAGTTTGCAAAGAAGATGATTTAAAGTAGTTTTAAAAGGTACATCAGATTACATTTTGTTCGTTTATAATTACATTTAACAACTATGATTAAGTTATAGTTAATATATATCTGTTAGAATTACTTAATTAAGGTAAGCAACAAAGTCAAACCATATACATTGTGTTATGGATTACTGTTTGGAGATAGCTATGAACTCAGTTACTAAAATTTCGATGGCACTGTGTGTTGTATTGCCACTATTCACAAATGCTGGCGAGTCTGCAGTTAAGTGGCATGACTTTAAAGACTATCGCGATGTGCGTGCATCAAACCAAACTAAAGCGTCTTACCATAAGCAAATTACTAAGCAGTTTGAAAAACATTTTTCCAAGCTTGCTGAGCAACTACCAAAAGATTATAAGCTGAATGTCGAAATTACAGATATCGATTTAGCTGGTGATGTACGTTTTAGTGGCACAAGTGAAATTCGCGTTGTTGAACCTATTTTTTTCCCACGTATTAATCTGAACTATTCGTTAGTTAATCAAGAAGGCGATGTAATAAGTGAAGCAAACGATGTTGAACTTAAAGACATGGGCTTTATGGATAGGATAAGAAGAGGTCGAGAGGAGTCATTTGACCACGAAAAAAGATTACTCACAGAGTGGTTTGGCGAACAAGTATTAACAAGTATTGATTGAGTTAACTTGCCGCTTAAGAGCGGCAAGTGATTAACTTTGGTTATTTAAACGTGGCAAGTAAAGTGAGTAACTGTTGTAATTTAATGACGGTCGTTTTTAACTTTTCTTCGTTAAAGCCATCGTTTGATAAACTTTCTACGTCGGCTGCAACGTCTAGTACATAGGGTTTGAAACGCTTTGCTTCAAAGTCGAAACCAGCGTCTTTTCCAAATAAGGCTTTAAATTTACCATGGCCTTGTTGTTGTAATTCGTCTAGTTTTTTGTCGGCATCAAGTGCCTGACGATAAACAATTTTTAAGTTAGCGTTGAGTTGTTCAATTATAGAATCCATGGTTTTCCTAAAGCTTTGTACTGCATGGCCGATATAATACGTGGATTACATTTAAAAGTCAGGTTAGTAATATGAATATATCAGGTTCAAGTTTACCCGTTATGTCAGGGGCTAGCGAAAGCGGTGAAGTTTACAGCGCTTCTTTGGCTAAAAAACAGCAACAGGCAGACGGCGCAGCTGCGCTTGCACTAATTGAAGGTGCTGCGCAATCATCAAGTGCGCAAACACCGGCTAAATCGGTGACTGCAACACTTGGTAATAACATAAACGTATACGTTTAAATGTCGCCCTAAATAAGTTTGAGGTCGATAGGGATCTTACTTTTTTGACCGCCTATTTCTCTTACTAATTTAGGCACTAAAAATCCGGGCAGAGCTTTTAAAAGCTCTGCCATTATTTTTATTGCTTGCTCTTCGTTAATATCAAAGTGACTTGCGCCTTCAACTTTATCTAGCAAATACAAATAATACGGCAGCACGTCGGCATCAAATAACGCTTCACTTAAATTTATTTGTGCGTCAACCGTATCGTTCACGTCTTTTAAAATAACCGCTTGATTTAATAGCATAACGCCTGCATGTTTAAGCTTTTGCATTGCGGCTTTAAACTCATCATCTATTTCGTTGGCGTGATTTATATGGTTTATAAATACAATTTTTAGCGGTGATTTTTGTAAGCGGGCACATAGCTCGTCGGTAATTCTCGCAGGTATTACGACAGGCAAACGGCTGTGTATTCGCATACGTTTTATTTGTGGTAATTTTTCAAGCTCATCTAAAAACCAGCTAATGGCATCGTCTTTTGCCATTAGCGGGTCGCCACCACTTAAGATCACTTCGTTTATATTGATATCTGACTTTATGTAGCTGAGCGCATCTAATAGGCTTTTTTTATTAAGTTGGTTTTCTTGATACGGAAAATGACGTCTAAAACAATATCGACAATTTACCGCGCAACCGGTTTTAAACATAACTAAAACACGCGATTTATACTTATGTAAAATCCCGGGTTGATCGTTGTCTTGCTCAAGCAAAGGATCTTTATTAAACCCCGATTTTTTTAAAAACTCTTGATGACGAGGCATAACTTGCAGTAAAAGAGGATCGTTTGCATCACCTTTGCGCATTTTTTTTATAAAGGGCACTGGCACCCGTACCGGAAATAAACTGCGAGCTTTTAGGTCGTTTTCATGGACTTGGCTCGATAAACCAACCATTTCAAGCAAGGTTTTTGGACAGGTAACTACATTTGCTAATTCTTTTTGCCAGTTTTTATGCAAATTTGCTTCATTTCTTTGTATCATTGGCACGTAGATTACTCGAAAAAATTAAAATAGAGGAAACGATGGCGAATTATAGCACCAACGAGTTCAAGGGCGGCCTAAAAATTATGATGGACGGCGAGCCTTGCAGTATCTTAGAAAATGAAATGGTAAAACCTGGTAAAGGCCAAGCGTTTAACCGTGTTCGTATCCGTAAGCTTATTTCTGGCAAGGTACTTGAAAAAACCTTTAAATCAGGTGAATCGGTTGAAGGTGCTGATGTTATGGATACGGACTTAGCGTACCTATACACAGACGGTGAGTTTTGGCATTTCATGAATAACGAAACATTTGAGCAAATTGCTGCTGACGAGAAAGCATTAGGCGATGCAGGCAAGTGGTTAGTTGAAAACGATGTATGTACTATCACACTATGGAATGGCAGCCCAATTGCAGTTACTCCACCAAACTTTGTAGAGCTTGAGATCACTGAAACAGATCCTGGCCTAAAAGGTGATACAGCGGGCACGGGTGGTAAACCAGCAACGCTTAGCACGGGTGCGGTAGTACGCGTTCCATTATTCGTACAAATTGGCGAAGTAATTAAAGTAGACACCCGTAGTGGTGAATACGTAGGCCGTGTTAAGTAATATTTAACGCAGCTTAATAATACCAACCCACTTAAGTAAGGGGGGAGGTATAAATCCCAGCCTAAGCTGGGATTTTTTTTGGAGAAAATATGTCATCAACACTTTGGGCGCCCAGCGCAGATATAAAAACATTAAAACAACGCGCAGAAATTTTACGCACGATTCGTGAATTTTTTTACGCGCGAGATGTAATGGAAGTAGAAACACCGAGCTTAAGTGCAGCGAGTGTTACTGACGTTCACTTAGCAAGTTTTAATACTTCATTTATGGGCCCTGGGCATGCTGATGGTTTGCCGCTTTATTTACAAACATCCCCCGAGTTTGCAATGAAACGCTTGTTAGCGGCGGGCTCAGGCGCTATTTTTCAGCTTTGCAAAGCATTTAGAAATGAAGAGGCGGGCAGCCATCATAATCCTGAGTTCACTATGCTTGAGTGGTATCGTCCTGGGTTTGACGAATTTGCATTGATGGATGAAATGGATGAGCTAATGCAGTGTGTACTTAATGTTGAGCCAGCAACGCGTATTACTTATCAGGATGCATTTAAACAAGTATTAGGCCTAGATCCATTGACAGCATCTTTAGATCAACTAAAGACGCTTGCTTGTGAGCATGGCTTTGCTGACATAGCTAAAAACGAAACTCACAAAGATACCTTACTACAGCTGTTATTTTGTATGAAAGTAGAGCCAAGCATTGGCCAAATTAAACCCTGTTTTGTTTATCACTTTCCGGCATCCCAAGCGGCATTAGCGCAAATCTGTGAGCACGATAAGCGAGTCGCTGGTCGTTTTGAACTCTATTATAAAAATATGGAGCTTGCGAATGGCTTTAACGAGCTAACCAACGCAACAGAACAAGCAAAACGCTTTGATGAAGATAACCAGTATCGTGAAGCGAACGGTTTAAAACAAGTTCCGATGGATTCGCGCTTAATTGCTGCATTGGAGCACGGTTTACCGCAATGTTCAGGCGTAGCATTGGGGATTGATAGGCTGGTAATGCTAGCAACTAACAAAGACAAAATTAAAGATGTAATTGCCTTTGATGTAGATAGAGCCTGATACTTGCCCTGTAAGCGCATAGCTTACTGACGCGTTAAAGCGAGGCTTTGAAAGGTTGTTTGATTATATCGATTGTACTTAAATTAAAGTAATTAGAAGCGTTGCTTCACATGTGAGCAAGCTCGACATCTACAAACAAAAACACCGCATGTTAATTAAACGCGGTGTTTTCTAATTTTTAACTGACAACTGATAGCTTACAACTCTAAGGTAAAGGTTATACCCGCTACTCTTGGCTCACCTAATTGTGTGTAGGTGTGCGTTTCGTAGCCATCGAGTGGGTCGTTACCAAACTCAAAGCCACGCGTCGGCACAGCTTCATCAAATACGTTGCGTGCCCATGCACGAACTGACCACATGTCAGCTTCGTAGCCAAAGCTTAAGTTAACTAAGTTGCTGTTAGGCGCTTTTGAGTTATGGCTATCTGAGAAGTAGTAATCGTCTTTCCCTTCAATACCCACCATGGCATAAAACGCGTTGGTAAAATTGTAGCGTGCAGTAAATGCATATTGGTACTTAGGCGATTGGGCTTGTTCACGGCCATCTTGGTTTAAACCAGATTGCGTTACAAAGTTATCTATTTCTGTGTCTAAGTAACCAGCGCTACCAGTTAATAATAGGTTGTCGGTGAGTTGGTAGTTACCTTCAATTTCAAGGCCGTAGTTACTACCAGAGCTTGCGTTATCAACGTAGCCTGTAAACTGCTGACCTTCAACTTGCCAAGCTTTTAACTGTATGTCGTCGCGGTGCATATAAAATGCCGCTAGGCGAAGTGTTAAAGCGTCATCGAGTGATGATCCTTTAACACCAAACTCACCGCTCCATAAGTATTCAGGGTCGAAACTGGTGTGCTGTTGAAAAAATGCAGCGTCTAGGTTTAGGCCTTCATCTTTTGCTTTTGCAAGCGCTTCTGAGTTAATACCACCGGCTTTGTAACCACGCGTAACACTTGCGTAGATCATAGTGCGATCTATTACTTGATATTCAAGCGCGACTTTACCACCGAGCATAACATCGTCGGTTTCTTGTATAAAACCGTTACTGTCGGTGTAATCACCTTGGTATTGCTCAACACGTAGGCCTGTTATTAAGGTGGTTTTTGGGCCAATAGGGGTGGCTACTTGGCCATACAATGCAATATTGCTGGTTTCATAAGTAGAGGAAAATGGGCTTGCAAGCCACGTGTATTGGCGCTCTAAATCAACATCGCGGTTTTGATAATAAAGACCCGCAACCCAGTTACCAGTTTTATCGTTAAACTGTAAGTTAGCTGATTGATCATCGCGATCGCGATTGTAAATATCAGTAGAGCTGTAACCCCAAGGGTGTAAGCCTGCAGCACAAAGTTGCGGCTTGTTTACATCATTACATACCCAGTCTTCATCGTAGCTATAAAGTAACTCGCTATCGATTGCTGAAACATTAAGGCTTACATCAAATTTATCGAAACCCGTGTAAGTATTAGCAATACCTACCGCGTAACTTTTTTGGTTATCTTGACCTGGTTCATCCGCAACGCTGTAGCGGCTGTTGTCGAGCGTAAAGGCATCGTAACCATTGTTTATATCAATATAATGAAAATTTAACTCAGTGTTTAGGTTTTCAGTAAGCTGAGAATTTAATTTGAAGCGTGCAACTTGCTCGTCTTGATTTTGTGTTGACTCGTTCAGGTATAAGTTGTCTACGTAGCCGTCAGATTTTCTGCGAAAGTAACTAACACGAGCCGTTGTATCGTCGGTCAAACCAGTGCTTGCTGCAAGGCCTGCTTCATGGCTGTTGTATGTGCCGGCACCTAAGTGCAGTTTTAAACTCGGATCGCTAGTTGCTTTAGCTGATTGCATTTGGATCATACCGGCCATGCCGTCTGCACCAAAGCGTGTTCCTTGTGGTCCACGGTAAATTTCTACTTGGTCAATATCAAATAATAATGAACTGCCACCAAGGCCAGAGTAGTTAATGCCATCAATAACTAAACCAACCGAAGGGTTAATAGGGTCAACAAACTGTGAGCGTAAACCTACGCCACGAATTTGTATAAAACGCCCACGAGACGCACCCGCAGTGAAGTTTACGTTAGCGGCACTGCCTAATATTTCGTCTAAGTAACTTGCACCACGTAGGCTTATTTCTTCTTCACTGAGTAAACTTGCACTGGCACTTAAAGTTTGAATAGTTTCTCGTTGAAAGTCACCGGTGACCACTATTTTTTCTATGTCGCTATCATCAGCATTAGCTGAAAAAGGGGCACTCATTAGCGGCAAAAGTGCGGCAGTGATTAAAGACAAACGTAAGTTCATTTTGTTACTTAACTCCATTTTAGGGGCTTATGCAGGGGTCTGTTGACCTTTTAGTCTTAATCTTAAAAGGCAAACTGACCCTAGTAATTATTTTTATACCTGTGTTATAACGCAGCGATTATACGTAAAAAAACTAGGATTACTAATATGACTTTTAAAGTTGATTTTAAAGTACGTCATTACGAATGCGATTTACAAGGGATCGTTAATAACAGTGTTTATTTTAATTATTTAGAACATGCTCGCCATGAATTCCTATTTTCGAACGGTGTTGACTTTGCATTACTTGCTAAGCAAAAAGTTAATTTAGTTGTGATTCGTAGTGAAGTTGATTACAAGCACTCATTGATGCCAGAAGATGAGTTTTATGTGTCTGTAAAGCCCGTTCGTCTAAGTCGTTTAAAGTTTGCGTTTGAGCAAACTATTGTACGTAAACACGACCAGCAAGTAATGCTCAAAGCAAAAGTAATAGGTACTGCCGTTAACGAAAAAGGGCGTCCATTTTTACCACCCGAAATGCAAACCCTATTTAACAATAATGATTTAGGCTAACTCCTATTCTATAAATAACGTTTTATGAACAAAAAATTACATTTAAAACATGCAAATTTAACGGATAAATCGCATAAATATTGTTATTATGACATTAATTAGACAATGAGTTAGTAGCAGTATGAAATTAGCAACAATACCGATGCTTGTAATCGGTTTATGTGTTGGTTGCGCATCAACAGGGACCGTTACCAGTGAGCAGCTAAAATACACACAATGGCAATTATCAACAATTGATGATGTAGCCTTAGAAGAGCAATACACGGCCTCCGTTAGCTTTATAGAAGCGCTTCAAGTAAATGGATTTGCAGGATGTAACCGATTTTTTGGTGAGGGTGAACTTAACGAAAGTAGCCTTAGTGTGCAAAAAGTTGGAATGACCCGAAAATCTTGCGGCGAAAAAACAGATAAGTTTGAACAGCAGTTTTTAAAAACGTTAAAGCAAGGTGCAACGCTTAGCATGCAAGGTCAAAAATTAGTTATGCAAGGCGAGCAAAAGTTTGTATTTGTTGCTAAATAAATTTTAGCGTTTTAAAAAATGACCCTTGCGGGTCTTTTTTAACTGGCGTACACTCAACGCAGATTTAATAGGATTGTCTATTAAATCAACGAACAATTTATATACTTGTCGGAGTGCCTAAGTATGTTGCTTAGGCTGAGATCGCGAAAGCGGGATCCGTGAACCTGATCAGGTTAATACCTGCGTAGGGAACAAGCTGCCTAAAACGGGACGCTTGTGCGTCTTTTTTTATGCGTGCAATAAAGCGATACCCATTTTTATAGGCTGCAAAGTGGCATGAAGCTACTTTACGATCTTTCTCTATTCCTTTTGGAATATCTGACAAGACAACCCTTTAGTTATGAGGTAAGTCATGTCAAACACTACAAATAAATCATCGCGTCGCGAAACGCGCGCAGCTGCATCTGAATATATTTATAATTTAACAGGGCAGCCATTTCCAAATTCTCAAAAAGTGTACGTTGAAGGTAGCCAGCCAGGCGTGCGTGTAGGTATGCGCGAAATAACACTCAGTGATACGTTTATTGGTGGCACCAACGAAAACCCGGTGTATGAATCTAATGAGCCACTTCGTGTTTACGATACATCGGGCCCGTACACTGACCCAAATTTTGAATTAGATGTACGCAAAGGGTTACCAAAATTTCGTGAGCAATGGATTGCAGAGCGCAACGATACAGAAGTACTCGATTCGGTCACCTCGCAGTTTGCACAGCAGCGTATGGCTGATGATGGACTGGATCATATTCGATTTGATCACCTACCAAAAATTCGCCGTGGTAAAGCGGGCAAAAATGTCACACAAATGCATTACGCCCGCCAAGGTATTGTAACGCCAGAGATGGAATACGTTGCAGTGCGAGAAAATATGGGGCGTGCAAAGATTCGAGAAGAGTTATTAGCTGCGCAGCATAAGGGTGAGTCGTTTGGCGCGAGTATTCCCGATTTTATAACCCCTGAATTTGTACGTGACGAAATAGCACGCGGCCGCGCAATTTTACCTAACAATATCAATCATCCAGAAACCGAACCAATGATTGTTGGCCGTAACTTTTTGGTTAAAGTGAACGCTAATATAGGTAATTCATCGGTCACTTCATCTATTGAAGAAGAAGTAGAAAAAATGGTGTGGTCGACTCGTTGGGGCGCCGATACCGTAATGGATTTATCAACAGGGCGCTATATTCATGAAACACGTGAGTGGGTAGTACGTAACTCGCCTGTACCCATTGGTACTGTGCCCATTTATCAGGCCCTTGAAAAAGTAAACGGTGTCGCTGAAGACTTAACGTGGGAAATATTCCGCGATACCTTAATTGAACAAGCAGAGCAGGGCGTTGACTACTTTACTATTCATGCCGGTGTGCTTTTGCGCTACGTACCTATGACGGCAAAACGTGTTACCGGTATTGTATCGCGCGGTGGCTCTATTATGGCCAAATGGTGTTTAGCGCACCATAAAGAGAACTTTTTATACACGCACTTTGAAGATATTTGTGAAATTTTAAAACAATACGATGTGTGTTTTTCATTAGGCGATGGCCTTCGCCCAGGCTCTATTGCTGATGCTAACGATGAAGCACAATTTAGTGAGTTACGTACATTAGGCGAGCTAACACAAATAGCATGGAAGCATGACGTACAAGTATTTATTGAAGGGCCAGGGCATGTGCCAATGCACATGATCAAAGCCAACATGGATGAGCAACTAGAACATTGTGGCGAAGCGCCATTTTATACTCTAGGCCCACTAACAACCGATATTGCACCAGGGTACGACCACATTACATCGGGCATTGGAGCGGCGCAAATAGCGTGGTATGGCTGTGCTATGTTGTGTTATGTAACGCCAAAAGAGCATTTAGGCTTACCAAATAAAGAAGACGTCAAAGAAGGTTTAATTACCTACAAAATTGCAGCGCATGCCGCCGATTTAGCTAAAGGACACCCAGGCGCGCAAGAGCGCGATAATGCCTTGTCAAAAGCGCGTTTTGAGTTTAGATGGCATGACCAATTTAATATTGGTTTAGACCCTGAACGTGCCCGCGAATATCACGACGAAACACTGCCACAAGAGTCGGGCAAAGTAGCTCATTTTTGCTCTATGTGTGGCCCTAAATTTTGCTCTATGAAAATCAGCCAAGAAGTACGCGATTACGCTAACGATTTAGAGGAGCGTGGTATTGATCCCAATAACGCGGGTGAGGCTATTGAAATTAAAATGATTGATGTAGAAGCGCAAATGAAAGCTAAATCAGAGGAGTTTAAGCAAACGGGCTCTGAAATTTATCACAAAGCGATATAACTCGACCTTAGGCTGCGGATATCTAACTACGTGCAATGAGGTGGCTACCTTAGCACAAGATTGCATGTAGTTTTTGACTCGCGGCCAGCCAATGAAGGATTTTTTATGCAGTACCATATTGCCATTGTTGGATTTGGTTTAGCAGGAAGGCTTGCTGCACTCGAGATAAGTAAGCAGCACAATGTGAGCGTGTTTGAGGCCGATGATGAACATGCTCTCAATAGCGCAGGCAAAGTTGCAGCAGCTATGCTTGCGCCATTGGCTGAGTCGGTATTGTGTGAAGCCGATTTAGCGCAAATGGGATTGGATTCGATTAATCGGTGGCCACAAATAATAGAAGAGCTTGAACACGATGTGTTTTTTCAGCAGCAAGGTACATTAGTGGTTGCACATCAGCAAGATAAAGGCGACCTTCAAAGCTTTACCCAGCGAATAAAACCCATAGCTGGGCACAATGCTGAGGCTTTAAATGCTCAGAAAATAGCGCAGTTAGAGCCAGAGCTTGCGAATCGTTTTAGCCAAGGTGTGTTTTTACCCTGTGAAGGGCAAATAGATAACCAGGCCTTTTATAAGGCAAGCTACAGCATGCTTAACAGGCGGAAAGTAAAGTTTGTGTTTAATCAGCGAGTAACTATTAAAAATGGTGAAATTAATAATCGCCCGTTTGATTTTATTATTGATTGCAGAGGGCTTGGCGCAAAAAAGGAGCAACTGCTTCGTGGCGTAAGAGGTGAGGTTGCGCGACTTTATGCGCCAGAAGTTAATTTAACGCGTCCAGTGCGATTAATGCATCCGCGGTATCCTATTTATATTGCACCAAAACCTAATAATGAATATGTCATTGGTGCAACTGAAATTGAATCGCAAGACAGCGGCCCTGCTACTGTACGTTCAACACTAGAACTATTGTCGGCAGCTTACACGGTGCATAGTGGGTTTGCAGAAGGGCGTTTATTAGGGGTTCAAACAGGGCTTCGCCCTGCGTTTAGTGACAACAGACCGCAAGTAAAAAAATCAGGAAATGTTATTAGCATTAATGGCTTATATCGTCATGGCTATATGTTAGCTCCTGTTCTTGTTGCGCAAGCGCTATCGTACATAGGTGAGAATTAAATGAAGATTACGTTAAACGGTGAGCTTTTAGATTTAACCTCTCATGCGTTACTTGAGATATTGAAAGAATATGGAGCAATTGCCCCTTATGCGGTGGCTGTGAATGGCATATTTATACCAAAAAGTCAGCATAACGGTTTTGTTATAAATGAAGGGGATAGCATTGAATTGTTATCGCCCATTCAAGGTGGGTAGCGCATGCAAGTAAAAGACACGCTAAATATTTATGGTGAAGCAATTAATAGCCGATTACTCATTGGCACTGCTTTGTATCCATCGCCAGATATTATGACGCAGTCAATTGAATCGTCCGGTGCAGGGGTTGTCACGGTTTCACTAAGGCGCCAGCAAAGTGCAGAAGCAGGTGATGACTTTTGGCAATTGATAAAAAATACGGGTTTAAAAATATTGCCCAATACGGCCGGGTGTCACAGCGTAAAAGAAGCGGTAACCCTTGCTCAAATGTGTCGCGAAGTATTTGCCACCGATTGGATTAAACTTGAGCTGATAGGTGATGACTATAACTTGCAACCTGATCCATTTGCTTTGCTTGAAGCCACAGAAATATTAATTAACGATGGGTTTAAAGTGCTGCCTTATTGCACCGATGATTTAGTGCTTTGTCAGCGTTTAAATGACTTAGGATGCGAAGTACTTATGCCATGGGGCGCACCAATAGGTACAGGAAAAGGCTTGTTAAATAGTTACAATTTAAAAACGATTCGTGAGCGCTTACCAAATACAACACTTATTGTGGATGCAGGATTAGGTTTACCGTCGCATGCCTGCCAAGCGCTTGAATTAGGGTATGATGCGGTATTATTAAATTCAGCGATTGCTGGGGCAGGTTGCCCAATAACTATGAGCCGTGCATTTAAGGTGGCGGTGGAGGCAGGGCGTTTTGCGTATAACGCAAAAGCAATGCCTGAAAAAGATCTCGCAGCACCCTCAACTCCTACAATGGGCATGCCGTTTTGGCATCAGCAGTAAGGAAATAAATAGTATGAACAATTTAGTGTGGACAATTGCTGGATCAGACTCAGGCGGTGGCGCAGGTATTCAAGCCGATATAAAGGCGATGCAAAGTTTTGGTGTACATGGCTGTACCGCAATTACCGCGCTTACGGCGCAAAATAGTTTAGGTGTAGAAGCTATTAATGCGGTGTCTACCGATATTATTGAATCACAGCTTTTGGCACTTGAAAAAGACATGAAGGCCAAAGTAATTAAAATTGGCATGTTAGCAAATGTTCAGCAAATTCAATTAATCAGTGAACACATAAGCCACTACAAAGCTAAGTGGCCCGTCCCCCCTGTCATTGTTTACGACCCGGTTGCCATTGCATCAAGTGGTGATGTATTAACTGAGGAAGACACCGTAAGTGCCATCAAAGAATGCTTATTGCCGCTGGTAGATGTAATAACGCCTAACACGCACGAAACTCAACTATTAACCGGCGTATATTTAATTGGGCCAAGCGCAGTTAAAGACGCCGCAAATAAACTGCTAAGTTGGGGCGCAAAAGCGGTTGTTATTAAAGGTGGGCACTGGGATTACCCAAGTGGTTACTGTATTGATTACTGCATACAAAATAATGAAGAATATTGGCTAGGTAATAAAAAAATTCAAACCCCACACAACCATGGTACGGGGTGCAGTATGGCGTCGGTTATTGCAGCGTGTTTAGCAAAAGACTACCCACTAAAAGATGCCTTTATTTTAGCAAAAGCATATATAAACCAGGGTTTAAAGCAGTCGGTGAGATACGGTGAAGGAATAGGGCCTGTAGCACAAACATCATTTCCTACAAATTTAGATGACTTTCCACAAGTCATTGAGCCAGGTAGCTTGCTCGGTGATGAGCTTGATTTTGATGTGCCGCTTGAATTTAATATGGCTGCTGATTTCGCACCTTGTGAAAGTAAGCAATTAGGCTTGTATGCGGTTGTAAACAGTAATGAATGGTTAGAAAAGTGCTTACAACAAGACGTTAAAACAGTTCAGCTACGTGTTAAAAATAAAACTGACGCTGAGCTTGATGAGCTTATAAAGCAGGCCGTTGAACTGGGTAAAAAGTACAGCGCTCACGTATTTATAAATGATTACTGGCAGTTAGCAATAAAGCATGGTGCTTACGGTGTGCACTTAGGGCAAGAAGATTTAAATATTGCTAATTTAGCCGCTATTAAAGACGCAGGTTTAAGACTTGGGCTTTCTACTCATGGTTTTTACGAAATGCTACGTGCGCATAACTACCGACCAAGTTACATGGCATTTGGTGCAATTTACCCTACTACGACCAAAGATATGACTGGCCAAATACAAGGGCTCGATAAACTTAAAAAGTTTGTGCCTTTAATGCAAAGCTACCCAACGGTTGCTATTGGCGGAATAAATTTAGCCCGCGCAAATGAAGTTGCTGATACAGGCGTCGGTAGTGTTGCGGTAGTAAGGGCCATTAGTGAAGCGGATGATTATATTGCCGCGATTAATGCGCTACAAACCGCTGTAAATCAGCAAAATGGATAAGCTCAGCGATAAAGAAGCCCTGCGTTATAGCCGCCACTTATTATTAAAAGAAGTAGGGCTAGAAGGGCAGTTAGCGCTAAAAGCTGCAACGGTAGCTGTTGTAGGTGCAGGCGGCTTAGGCAGTCCTGCACTTTTATATTTAGCAGCGGCAGGTATTGGCACGCTTATATTAATAGATGATGACGCCGTTGAGCTTTCAAACTTGCAGCGCCAAGTGCTTTATAAAGTAAATCACTTAGGGCAAAGCAAAGCAGCAGCCGCTGGCAAAGTATTATCAAGCCTTAATAATCAAATAAATATAGTAACGCAGAGCAAAAAGCTCGATGATAACAATGCCGCTGAGCTTTTAAATAATGCCGATGTAGTACTTGATTGCTCAGATAATTTTACCACGCGCTATAGTGTTAACCGCTATTGTCTAGCGAATAAAGCGCGTTTAATTGCTGGTGCTGCTATTGCAACAAGCGGGCAGTTAATGGGGTTTGATTTTACACAAACTCAAAGTCCTTGCTACGGCTGTGTTTTTCCAAAAACGAATGAGGCGCCAGTTATTAATTGCAGTAATGCAGGAGTAATAAGCCCGTTATTGGGTGTCATTGGCTCTATGCAGGCACAACTTACGCTTAATATGCTGTTAGGGCACGTTGAGGGTAGTGTGTTTATTACTTTTGATGCGCTGAGTTTAAAACAGCAACATTTTAAAGTAGTTAAAGATTTAAACTGTAAAGAGTGCGGTGGATAAAGTAAGAGGTAATTCGCGGGGGAAGCCATGAGTAGCTGCGCTTCTCACGTGAGCAAGCTCTGCGTCTTGTATCTCTCATTGGTAAATGAGAGATGGTATCTACAGCTAAAATTAACATCGTGGTTTAATTAATCAGTTGACGCCTTGATTGCGTATTTGGAATTGATGCTGTGTATATTTATTAATGCAAAATATCCGACGCGAGGTAAACTCGCTGCTATTAGTTTTACACTCCTTTTTTTGAAGAAAATTTAAAGAATTAATTCACAAAGAGGTTTAGTGACGCTGCGCTTTAGAGGAAAAGATAAGCTTAAAATAAGTATTTGTTTTATGTTTTCTCATTTATTCCTCTTTCACTTCTCTTTGTGCAAAATATTAAGTTATTTATTCACTGAAAGGTTAAGAGGTGGGTCGCTTTAGAGGTGGAACATTATGTTTATATTTTGTGTGAGCAAGCTCTATGCTTACAATAAAAAAGCACCGCGTTTATCATAAACGCGGTGCTTTCTAATCTTTAACTAAAAACTAAAAACTAAAAACTAAAAACTAAAAACTAAAAACTAAAAACTAAAAACTAAAAACTAAAAACTAAAAACTAAAAACTAAAAACTAAAAACTAAAAACTTACAGCTCTTCATTTCCTTTAATTTTTGCAAACGCAGTACCTAAGCGAGTAACAACTTCAGGAAGTTGATCGTCAAGTATGTCTGTTTTATTAGCACCCCATGCAAGTACTACCGTTGAGCCTAATTTAAAACGACCCATTTCATCACCTTTTTTAAGTGTGGTTGCGTTTTCACCGCTGGTCGGGTAATTCCAACTAAATACATCACTACCAGCTGGTGGAGTAACAGTACCGGCCCAAACAGTTTCTATGCTTGCAACGATGGTTGCGCCTACCAATACCATAGCTAGTGGACCTATTTCGGTCTCAAAAATAGCCACTACACGCTCGTTACGCGCAAATAAGTTGGGAACATTCTGCGCTGTAAGCGGATTTACCGAAAATAAATCGCCCGGTACGTAAATCATTTTGCTTAATGTGCCATCAATAGGCATATGAATACGGTGATAATCTTTTGGTGCTAAATAAATAGTTGCAAATTTACCACCTAAAAACGCAGTTGTATCGTCCTCAGCCCCCCCTAATAGCGCTTGCAAGCTGTAGTCGTGGCCTTTGGCTTGAATAAGCTGCCCATCAACTATGTCGCCCAGCTGGCTAATTGCACCATCTACTGGATGAATAATAGTATCTGAATCTTCAACCATTGGACGAACGCCGTCTTTGAGTGGACGAGTAAAAAACTCGTTAAATGTTTTGTAATGAGACGGGTCTGAATATTTAGCTTCGCTCATGTCTATTTTATATTGCTTGATAAACAGTTTAATAAGCGTAGTTGTTAGTGCTCCGGCTTTTGCAGCTGCTAATTTACCCACAACGCGCGAAATAAAGTGTTTTGGCATTGCGTACTGCATTGCGATTTTAAATTTGTCTAAGCTCACGGTATTTTTCCTTAATTATACACGCGGCGCACGAGCGCCGGCACGGCCATCGGCCATTGATTCTAAAATTCGGTGGTAGCTGTCAAAGCGTAGTTGCGAAATATCGCCATTAGCTACGGCTTCTTTAATTATACAGCTTGGATCGTTTAAGTGTTTGCAGTCTCTAAAACGGCAACCGCCTATAAATTCTCTAAATTCTTTAAAGCACCAAGTTACACGCTCAACGTCTAAATGCCACAACCCAAATTCACGAATACCCGGCGAGTCAATTAAATTACCACCACTGGGTAGGTGATGAAGGCGTGATACTGTTGTAGTGTGTTGGCCCAAGCCACTGTTTTCTGATACCTCTTTAGTTAATATTTCGGCATCTGGCAGAACAGTATTTACTAGGGTTGATTTACCCACGCCACTTTGGCCTACAAAAATATTATTTTTACCAACAAGCATGTCTTTAAGCTCATCAATTCCTTCGCCTGTTATATTACTAACAAGTAGTACGCGATAATTTAATTTGCGATAAATATCGAGCACTTTTTGGATGTCATTAAGGCCAGCTTCGTCAATTAAGTCGATTTTGTTAAGGACTAAAATAGGCTCAATACCCATGTCTTCACACGCAATTAAATAGCGGTCAATAATGCTGGGTGTAAACTCAGGTAACACAGCAGAAACCATCAGTATTTGGTCAATATTTGCAGCAATGACTTTTACACCATCGTAAAAGTCAGGGCGTGTTAGTTGTGAGCGACGCTCTTGTGTTGCTTCTATAACTCCCGCTAAATCGCCTTCACTGACTTTAGCGCGACGAAATAACACTTCGTCGCCACACACTAAATTAGATACTGTACGACGTATATTACAGCGAAGCACGTCTCCATTTTGCGTTTCAACATCAGCGTGCTGGCCAAATCGACTGATCACAATGGCACTTTCAACCTGACCTAAATTATCTGCCTGCCACTCTTGGGCACCTTTTTTAGCTGGTTTTAAACCTGCGCTATTAATACGCTTTTGATGATTGGCCTTGATCTGACGCGATTGGCCTTTACTTAATTTTTTCTGTTTTGCCACGTTTGGCCTATAACCTTGTTTAAATGTCGGCTTTGAGCATAATACCAATTCGCAATAATACTTAACCGAGTTGGTATAAAAAAAGCTTTAGCTCGACGGTTGATGCTAATATGATATATCGAAATGCGTTGGATCTAAAGAAAAGCACCGTTTAAGGTAATTATGACTATTAATAAATCAAACTTAATTTGGCTCGATCTGGAAATGACCGGACTTGAACCTGCAACCGATAAAATACTTGAAATTGCAACTGTTGTCACTGATGCAGACCTTAATATATTAGCCGAGGGGCCAACTATTGCTATTCATCAAAGCGATGAATTACTTAATGGTATGGATGAGTGGTGTACTACTCAGCACGGTAAATCAGGCTTAACTGCGCGTTGTAAAGCAAGTACGTTTGATGAAGAGTATGCGGTAGCGCAAACATTAGAGTTTTTAAAGCAATGGGTGCCAGCAGGTGCATCCCCAATGTGCGGTAACTCAATTGGGCAAGACAGACGCTTTATGAATAAATATATGCGTGAACTCGAAGATTTTTTCCATTACCGCAACCTTGATGTAAGTACGATTAAAGAACTTGCTAGACGTTGGAAACCAGAAGTGCTCGCTCAAGTGAATAAAAAAGGCTCTCACCTTGCCTTAGACGACATTAAAGATTCGATTATGGAATTGAAGGTATACAGAGAAAAATTCTTTAATTTGTAAAAAACACTTGCAAACACATCGTATTATTGTAGAATCCTGCCCCGCTCAAGACGATAACCCCCGCGGGGTTAGTGTGCTTGAGCAAGCGATTATGCGGCACTAGCTCAGTTGGTAGAGCGCGACCTTGCCAAGGTCGAGGTCACGAGTTCGAGCCTCGTGTGCCGCTCCAATTTCTCACCAAAGAAATTGGAGTTAAAATTTAGAAATGCGGCACTAGCTCAGTTGGTAGAGCGCGACCTTGCCAAGGTCGAGGTCACGAGTTCGAGCCTCGTGTGCCGCTCCAATTTCTCACCAAAGAAATTGGAGTTAAAATTTAGAAATGCGGTACTAGCTCAGTTGGTAGAGCG
This sequence comes from Pseudoalteromonas sp. PSi26, assembly GCF_054960575.1. Classification (NCBI taxonomy): domain Bacteria; kingdom Pseudomonadati; phylum Pseudomonadota; class Gammaproteobacteria; order Alteromonadales; family Pseudoalteromonadaceae; genus Pseudoalteromonas; species Pseudoalteromonas sp. PSi26. Next base: position 58,806 of record NZ_JBHNYT010000016.1, read on the forward strand.
CGACCTTGCCAAGGTCGAGGTCACGAGTTCGAGCCTCGTGTACCGCTCCAATATTTTTATCCCTTCAAAATATCTACATTAAAAAGCATAATTCAAACCTTTATTACCTAATTTTTCCTATTTGCAATATTCAGCATTCAGGCTTTGATTATTTGACGTTATCACTTTTGCGCAGAGCCAGCTTTTCATTAATAAAGCGATATTTTATCCTGAGGTCGTATAGTTGAAGCAAGAGGGTGAATACTTTTTGACTGAGAAGTTTTGAAATTTCAGTTAAAACAGCTCTCCTTGAATAGTTGCTATAATGCGCCTTGCGCCACCAGCATCTCGGTGCTCGCCTAAATAAATACCCTGCCAAGTTCCTAGAGCTAAGTATCCATTTGAAATTGGAATACTTAACTCACAACCAAGTGTGCTGGTTTTTATGTGGGCAGGCATATCGTCGTCGCCTTCATAATCATGACGATAATAAGGCTGTCGCTCAGGTACAAATTTATTGAAGTGACTTTCCATATCTATGCGCACAGTCGGGTCGGCATTTTCATTTATAGTCAGGCTTGCCGATGTATGTTGAATAAATAAATGCAGTATGCCTACATTGTAGTGGGCAATTTCGGGGAGTTGGTTTAAAACGTCATCATCAATTAAGTGAAAACCCCGAGAACGAGGCTTCAGTGAAATTGTTTTTTGTTGCCAACTCATAGTGTATCGAAACTAACTTCTATATTTGCAGTGCCTGCGTCGCTGCTAAATGGCATTATGATTTTTTTGCCTTGGCTTTTATGTGTTATTGTATGGCCCGCACCTGAAACAACAATAGGTGTAGCCATATCAAAATCAAACCCTTTTTCGCCTAACAGGTTTTTTGCACCACCGGTTACCATATTAGTGATTTCACCCACCATGTCTGTGACTTCTTCATTAATAGTGTCTGGGCGCTCGCCAAGCATACGTTCCATAATTGTAAGAGCTAGACTTTCGTCAAATGTGATTGAGAACGACCCACGCGTTTGCGGGCCAACCATACCAATTAAACCAGATACATCGCCACAGGCGACTTCATCAGTTTTAATGCGCGGTTTACCAGGTTTCAACTGTGTTTGTGCCATGGTGCTTAACACGTTGATTAATGATGATAAAAAAGGATTGATAAACTCTACATTCATACTGAATACTCTTAAATTTGTGCTATTGAATGGCTACAACTTACTAGTATAGCCATAAAGAATTATTTTGTTTTTATAAAGCTCTGCAAGACTCACATTTACCATGTGCTTCAATTGTTTGCCCTGATACTACAAACCCACTTTCTGCCGCTAAGTTGTTTAGCTCATGAGAGATAACGGTAGAGTGAAGTTCTTTAACATATCCGCAGTTATCGCAAATTAGCAATTGTACAGGATGAATATGATCAAAATGATGACACAACATAAATGCGTTGGTGCTTTCAATTTTATGAATAAATCCTAGTTCGGCTAAAAAGTCTAATGCACGATAAATAGTGGCTGGCTTGGCACCAGACTCAGTAATTTTGAGTTGCTCTAGAAGGTCATAGGCACCTACACCGCCTTGTGCACTGGCTAATAAGCGAAATACTTTTTCACGGATAGGCGTAAAACGAGCGCCACGGTTGTCACATACTTGCTTAGCTTTACTAACTAGTGATTCTATATTCATCATTCTCTTATCCTTACGCTACCATGATATACTAACATACTGTGTTGTAGTTGCAGTGTTTTTATTAGGCGCTTTTTATTTAGGAAACCCCGAAATGAACGAATTATTAGCCATTTTTATCTTCTTTTTTGCGGTGATAGACCCAATAGGAACTGTACCTGTATTTATTGCAGTGACCCGAGGAGAAGATGATAAATTTAAGCGCAAAGTCATCTTCAAGGCCGTTGGGGTATCGGCTGTTGTGCTGCTATTTTTTGTTGTAGCTGGTGAGCTTTTATTAAATGCGATTGAAATTCCATTGTCGGCTTTTCAAATAGCGGGCGGCATAGTACTACTGCTTTTTGCACTGTCGATGATTTTTGGTGAAAGCAAACCCGAAACAGAAATAAAAAGCGTACGTGACAGCACTGAAACAGCCATCTTTCCATTAGCTATTCCTTCAATTGCAAGCCCTGGTGCGATGTTAGGTGCTGTGCTTATGACGCGTAATGAAGAGTTTACTTGGATTGAGCAACTGATGACGTCCTCGATGATGCTTGCTGTTTTGGCTTTGGTACTCATATTACTTTTACTTGCAACACATGTGCATAAAGTAATTGGTGATAGTGGCGCTAGTATTATAAGTAGAATAATGGGACTTATTTTAAGCTCTGTAGCAGTTACTAATATTTTAAACGGTATAGCGCATTACTTTGGCTTGCAGGTATATAGCTAATATTGCCGCTAGTCGGGGTTTTGTGTAAAATGCGCCTCCCTTAATTGCTTTGCTTTTATACCCACTTGGGTTTTACATTTGGATGAATATATTTTGGATAAACCAACTTTAAACAGACGCTTTTCTGTCGCCCCAATGTTGGATTGGACTGACCGTCATTGTCGTACTTTTCATCGTAAAATGACAAAGCACACCGTGCTATACACAGAAATGATCACCACGGGCGCTATTTTGTTTGGCCGAGGCGACTACTTGCATTTTAACCAGCATGAGGGACCTGTTGCATTGCAATTGGGTGGTTCTGATCCTGAGGCATTGGCAAAATGTGCAAAGCTTGCCGGGGAGCGTGGTTATGATGAAATTAATCTAAATGTAGGCTGCCCATCAGATCGCGTTCAAAATGGTCGCTTTGGTGCGTGCTTAATGGCCGAACCTGAACTGGTTGCTCAGTGCGTTGCGGCGATGAAAAGTGAAGTTAGTATTCCGGTGACTGTTAAAACGCGTATTGGCATAGACGAGCAAGATTCGTATGAGTTTTTATGTGCGTTAATTGAAGCAAGCCATAAAGTAGGCTGTGATGACTTTATTATCCATGCGCGTAAAGCATGGCTAAATGGCTTAAGCCCTAAAGAAAACCGTGAAGTCCCGCCACTTGATTACCCGCGTGTATATCAACTTAAAAAAGATTATCCGCAACTCGATTTAAGTATTAATGGCGGCGTGAAAACGATTGAGCAAAGCCTTGAGCATCTTCAATACATTGACGGGGTTATGGTTGGGCGCGAGGCCTACAGTAATCCGTTTATGCTTAACGAGGTTGATGAAAAAATTTACGGGGATATAGCCAATACGCAAACCCGTCATGATGTTGTACGCTCAATGTATGATTATATTGAAGAAGAAATGCGATTAGGCGCTAATTTTTGGCATGTTGCACGTCATATGCTAGGTATTTTTCAGGGACAACCTGGTGCGCGAGGCTTTAGACGTCACCTTTCAGAGAATGGCCATGGTAAGCAGGCTGATTTATCTGTAATGGATAAAGCACTTAGCTTTGTCCCCGAGTAATTTTTTTCAAACGTAACATATAAAGCCACTTATACAGTGGCTTTTTTGATCCTAAAAATTAGTCAAAAACATAATTTATTGGCCAATTATACTTAGCACTATTCAGTGTGTGGTCATTTTAATGTTATCTTTTTTATTTCAACTCTTTGATAATAAGCTTCTTTTATTAATATAAAGTGACTTGGCATAACTCTTGGAATCTACTTGTTGTAATCAATTAAAAATCAACAGGAGAATACAATGGGAATAGTTAATCGCGTAAACGATGTTATTCAATCAAATATAGTGGCAATGCTTGATAAAGCTGAAGATCCTCAAAAGCTTGTTAACTTAATGCTTAACGATATGCAGGATGCATTAAACGAATGCCGAAGCACAGCAGCTGCGCTTTTATGTGAAGAAAAAGCAATTAATCGTCACCTTGATACTAAAAAAGCAGAGCTTACGACATGGCAATCTAAAGCTGAGTTAGCAATTGAAAAAGGTCGCGATGACCTTGCAAAGTCAGCACTCATTTCTAAACAAGCTGTAAGCGAAAGCATTGAAAAGAAACAAGCTCAACGTGAGACTTTACAAGAGTCTTTATTAAAAATTAGATCTGACTGTGAACGCCTTCAACAAAAAATAGCAGAGGCAAAAACAAAGCAAGCTCAACTAGCGCAGCGCCATGATGTAGCCGTTGCCAGGTCGCATATAAATACGCAGTTAAATAGCGATAAAGTAACTCATGCACTCTCTCGTTTTGAGCAAATAGAGCAACGTGTTGAGGGTATTGAAGCACAAGTCGAGGCGTATGAGTTAACTGATAAAGCTAATTCGACGGCAACTCAAATCGAGTCACTTGTTAAAAACGAAAAAATTGACACCGAGCTGGCTAGTTTAAAAGCATGCTTAAATGTTAGTTCTAAACAAAGCGCCTAGGAGGAATTATGAGTCGATTTAATCATCAGCGTGGTTGGTTTAAAGACACGCTAAATAAAAAGATATCTGGCGTATGTAGTGGCTTAGCTTACCGATTAGATTTTCCGGTGTGGGCAACACGTTTGGTTACTATTTTACTGTTTTTAAGTTTTCCGTTTGTAGTTGCGCTTAGTTATTTTATTGCGCATTGCTGTTTAGAAGAAAAGCATATTAAGGAATTTTAAAATGAAAGCTATAGCTGTTTGTATACTCATTTATTTGGTGTTTTTTACTAACTCATTCTCATTTTTAAACTTTGATACGTGGCAGTTTCCATTGTGGATTGCAGATATGAGCTGGGTTGGTGTTGAATTGGTGAGTGTACTTATAGCCATTGTAGCCGTTGCCGCAATTGCTGCGTTAGTGGCTTTAGGTTTAATTGGTGCAGCAGCAGTGGCTGTTATTGGTACCGTTTTGGCTTTGCTATTTGGCTCAGTGATGATTGCATGGCCATTATTATTTATTGCGGTACTGTGCTGGTTAGTGGCTGATAACAAAAAAGTGGTTTCTTAATCCTTAATTTAACTCACTATTCCCCGTTAACTATGTTAAATTTAACGTGTGATATTACGTTTTTACAAGGATTAAAATGATGACAAAATTGTGTTTATCTTTTGTGTCTGCATTGGCTTTTAGTTTTTTTTCGTCATCTTTGGCTGCGCACTCTGGCCATAACCATTCAGCCGATACCGCACAGCTTGAAGTAAGTAACGCGCAAGTAAGAGAGTTCTTACCTGGTAGTAAAGCAAGTGCCGCCTACTTAACTATTTCTAATCATAGTGATGTAAATGCAACATTAACAAAGGCCAGCATTGACGGACTAGCACGTGTTGAAATACATGAGCATGCACATGTTGATGGTATGATGAAAATGCAAAAGGTTGAATCGGTCATTGTGAAAGCGCATGAAAGTGTCGATTTTCAGCCTGGAGGCTATCATTTAATGGTATTTGAGCCGCAAGAACTTTTAAAAGCGGGGCAAGAACGCAAACTAACGCTATATTTTAGTGATGGTAATCGCTTGTTTACAAATATTGAGGTGGTTACGCTAGAGTCGCAAATAAATAAAGCTAAGTCGTCAGCACAACATTCTCATCATTAGGAGTTTACATGTCGCAACACAAAGGAAAAATAGCAGGCATTATAGCTATACTGCTTATTATATTTTACGCCATTGCCGTTTACTGGAGTACTGAGCCTTCACGTTTTGATGTGGTTGAAAGTGCAAAAGAGCAAGCACAACTTCGAAATGAAACGATGGTGACGGGTTACATTACTACATCGACACTTATCACTGTTGCAAATACGCTGCTTGATAAGCCGGGCGGGTATTTATCAAACGACGTTATGCCACCCAGCATTATTATGGATGATATGCCTGCTTGGGAGTATGGCGCACTTGAAATGGTTCGTGATTTATCACTTTCTATGAGAAAAGATTTTAGCCGTTCTCAATCGCAATCAACTGAACATGAAGCGCTTAAAAAAGCACAACCTCAATTTAATATAAGTTCTGAAGCTTGGGCGTGGCCTAGTGCAGAGGGTGAATACCAAAAAGGGATTGATTACTTAATTGTTTATCGTACGCAAATGGCTCATCAGCATGAACGCGACAGCCAGTTTTATGCACGGGCTGATAACTTACGCAGCTGGTTAAAAGAGGCTGAAAAGCGTTTAGGCAGCTTAAGTCAGCGTTTAAGTGCAAGTGTTGGCCAAGATAAGGTGAATACCGACTTAGCTGGTAATTCTTCAAATAAGCAGGCAACGCTTGCTCCTTTGCAGCAGCAAGTAAGAACGCCATGGCTTGATATTGACGATGTGTTTTATGAGTCTCGCGGTGCAACATGGGCATTACTGCACTTTTTACAAGCCGTTGAGTACGACTTTAATGATGTACTAGAAAAGAAAAACGCACGTGTAAGCTTACAGCAAATCATTCGTGAACTTGAGGCCACTCAAGAAACCGTATGGAGCCCACTAATTTTGAACGGCAATGGCTTTGGCTATGTTGCTAATCATTCTCTTGTTATGGCAAATTATATTTCTAGAGCCAACGCGGCTTTAATCGAACTTAGCGAACTATTAGCGCAAGGATAAAAAATGAAAAAGTATTGTTTAGCAGCTGCCTTATCTATGGCATGTTTAGCACCTGTAGCTCAGGCTGATACCCTATTAGGTTTATATGTAGGTGTTGATGGTTGGCAGTCGGATAATGAAGGTCAGCTTTCTTACAAAGCAAATGCACCTCAAGATTTTAACTTTGAAGATGAAACATACATAAGCTATTACGCCGCGCTTGAGCATCCGGTGCCTTTAGTACCTAACCTAAAGCTTAAATACACTGAACTTGAATTAAATGGCTCTACAGTGCTAAATGATACATTTAGCTTTAATGGTTCAGACTATGTAGTGGGTACAACCGTTAATTCTGTAAGCGATTTAACGCATGTAGATTACATTTTGTATTACGAAATATTTGATAATGATTTGATTTCTATTGATTTAGGCCTAAACGCAAAGCAGTTTGACGGTGACATCATTGTCAATGGTACAACGCAAGATGGCGGCGCAAACTTTACTGAAACTGTTGAGTTTTCTGGTTTTGTACCACTTGCATACGCGCGTGCAGAAGCAGGCTTACCACTTACTGGTTTAAGTGTGTTTTTTGAAGGCAGCCTTTTGGCAATTGAAGATAGTAAAGTGCAAGATTATCAAGTAGGTGTTGCTTGGGAACTTGTAGATAACTTAGCTGTAGATATTGCTGTTAAAGCGGGTTACCGATCAATGGTATTAGAGCTTGACGATATTGATGACATTACGACTGATATTGACGCATCGGGTCCGTTTGCAGGTATTCAGATTCATTTTTAATTAGTGCCTTCTAATTAAACAAAGCGTGGCGTCCTATTTTGTAGTATGCCACGCTAAATCAAACTCTCCCTCTAGTGCCGTGTTTACCAGCTGCTTATATACTTTATTTACAGGAAATCGTATGAGTTTAGATAGTTCATCGCCGGTTTGTGTGAATTTGTAATAGCTTAAAACCAAATCACTATTTTTTGCTTTAAGCGTCACCTTTTGAGATAAAAACGACAACGTGAGTTCTTGGCCAGCTTTAAGTACCGCAGATTCGATTTCTTTTCTGTAAAGCAAATTCAAATCCATTAAAGTCAAAATATCAGGAAAGCTTATTCCTGTTTTACCTAAATTTAATGACACTTTATTTCCTTTACGAAGCAGGTCGAATAAAGACGGTTTTTTATAAAAGCCAAGTAAAATAAAGTGGCTATCGTCTTTTTCATTATAACCTGACAAAGACACGCATTTTTGCAAAGAGTCGGCTTCGCGCTGAGTCATGTGTTTTAGTGTTTGTAAGCTTTTAATTGAAAAAGTCCCCGGGCTTAATGTTTCACCGGTTAAAATTTTTGCCCACAATGCTTGCATAGAGCTATTTGAGGTGTCCTCACATAAAGCAATAAAGTGTTCAACCCAATCTGCATCAGGGTGTTTATTGCTAGCTACATCGGGGCAAAACTCCATTGCTTTGGTTAAAATAGCTTCTATATTTTGTTGGCGCTTAATAGCCAGTAAATCGTGTCTTTGCTTTGCGCGAGTCAGCAAAGGGTGTTCGCTATTTATATGGTACAGCGGTTTTACTTGCCCTTTTGTATTGTAACTTTGTTCTGATGATGGCGAAGTGTCGTTGTTGGGCACCTTAGTCACAGGGTAGCCAAGTAACGATTCTATTATATTAGCTAGATTAATCCGTGCTTGTGCTGTTTTTACTGTCATGGCTATTTGCTACGCTTTGTATATCGCTTAATTGTGCTACGGTTTTTAAATTATTTAACCCAAGCTCTAGAGTGTTATTTAAAATATACTCATATACGAGTGCCATATAGCCTGAAATGAGAAGAGTCGTTGATTGTCCCTCAATATAACAGGTCACGATATTGGCATTTGCCTGTGGTGAAAATGTGAGTGTACCTTCAATAATATGTTCATTATTTAGCAATATGTTGAACGACATTTCATCATCACTTAGGGAGGTTATAGTCATTTCACCATATCCCCATTTTCCTATCCATGATTGATGAGCGCCTACACCAGCGCCAGGTTCATTAACAATAAACTCAATGGTGGGGTCTACTTGCTGCCAAGGTGACCATGTGTGCCATTGGTTAAAGTCGGCAACAAGTGTTTTTATTGTGCTGGTATTGGCATTAATTTCTACGTGTTTACTTACACGATAATCTTGAGGCAGCAGTAATCCGACTACGACTATTATAAGTAGTAAAACTAATACGTATTTGAACAGTACTTTTAATAATTTAATAACCATACCTTTGGTAGTTTTTTTAACTATATATATAACAACTTTTTGTTAATCGACTATAGTATGAATTAGATCATAAGCCAAAAACTAAATTTATAGCTTTTTAAACATTACGTTAGAATATTTAAGCATTAAGCAGTACCAGAAAAAGGGTAAATATGTCGTCTGAACAAAATGATTTTCTATTTTTAGACCCACAGCAAGACGACGAAATAGTTGTTGAGCCATCTCGTTATTGGGATATTTTAATTGTAGACGACGACGAAGAAATTCATACGGTTACAAAACTCGCATTATCTGGACTAGACTATGGTGGTGCTAGGCTTAGGTTTCATCATGCATATTCTGGCGCTGAGGCCAAAAATATACTTACTCAGCCTAATGATATATCTGTTATTTTTTTAGACGTTATTATGGAAACTGACGATGCCGGCTTTCAGGTGGTTAAACATGTCAGAGACATTCTAAATAACAAACGCGTTCGCATTATTTTACGTACGGGCCAAGCAGCTAATATCCCCGAAGAAAAAGTTATTCGTGAATACGATATAAACGATTACAAAACTAAAACAGAGCTGACACGCTCAAAACTTGTGACAACGCTTATTGCTGCTATTCGTTCTTATGAACAGATATGCCTACTTGAGTACCAAGCCCAAGCAATGAATACTATTTTATCTGCATCTAAATACATTTTGGGGCAAACAGATATAAAAGTATTGTGCAATAAAGCACTTGAATTTATGGGGGTTATTTTAGGTTGTAAATCTAGAGGATTAATTTGCACCAAGCTTGATGGTGAAAATTTTATTCAGGTCCTGGGTGGATGTGAAAAGTACGAAGAGTATTTTGGTGAACAGTTAGTAAATATTAACCAAACTGCATTATCTCAGGTTGAGACCTCTTTTGAACAGCTTGCTCATCAATATACAGATAACAGCATCACCTTTATTTTAAAAAGTAAGCACCGTAAAGCTGCTTTGTATATTGAGTGTGGTGGAGCACCTACAGATATTCAATTGCAGTTTGCCGAAATATTTTTAACTAATATTAGTATTGCGCTCGATAATATACGGCTGTTTGTAAAACTCAGAGATGCAGCTTATAAAGACTTACTCACTGGTATTTCAAATAGAACTGACTTTATTGAACGCATAGATGATTTTCAAAACGTAAGTGAAAATAAATATGTGTTTGTTTTGTTAGATGTTATCAACTTTTCAGATATAAATGATGGCTTAGGGCAAGATGTAGGAAATAAGCTACTTATTGCTATTGTTGAGCGCCTACGAACTATTGTACCAACAGCCCAGTTACTCTCGCGAGTAGGGGCGGATGTATTTGGTTTTTTAATCCCAAAAAGTGAATTTGTTCTAACTGATTTTAATGAAAAGTTAAGTCCGTCATTTTCTGCTGCGGAACATGTGTTACCCATCGATTTTAGAATTGGCTTATGCCAACAACAAGACTTTCAAGGTTCTGGTATTGAAACGTTAAAAGTGGCTTATATTGCTTTAAATCATGCTAAAAAAACCAAACATAAAGAAGGTGTTTATTACAGTATTGATATGCAAGAAAAAATGGAGTGGCGATTAGGCTTAATTAGACAGCTGCGCCACGACTTTGCCAGAGGGAAACTGGAAGTGTGGTATCAACCACAACTTGCATTTGATGATTTATCTTTAATTGGTTGTGAGGCACTATTACGATGGCCATTAGAAAATGGCACGTATATTTCACCTGCGGTATTTATACCATTAGCTGAGGATGCTGGGCTTATTGTTGATATAGGGCAGTGGGTGTTGGAGCAAGCTTGCCAACAGCAAAAAAGATTAGAAAATGAAGGAACCGAAATTTGTATTGCTGTTAACGTATCGGTTCCACAATTTAAAGTAAAAGGGTATGCGCAAACAGTTAAAAATACCTTACTAAAATACGGTGTTGATCCAAAAAATATAGAGCTTGAAGTCACTGAAAGTGTTGTGATGGATGAATTAGATACGGTTATTAATACACTAAGGGAGCTCAAGGCATTGGGTATTGAAGTGGCTATTGATGACTTTGGCACAGGGTTTTCTTCATTAAGTTATATTCAAAGCCTACCCATAGACAGGTTAAAAATTGATAGAGCATTTATTAAAGATTTAGATAATGGCGATACGGGAGCCATTGCAGGGCTGGTAATTTCATTAGGTGCAAAGTTAGGGTTAAAAACAATAGCAGAAGGCGTTGAAACGCAAGAGCAAGCTAAGTTTTTAAAAGATTTAGGATGTGATGAAGTGCAAGGGTTTATGTACGCAAAGCCCATGCCTGAAAACAAGTTAATAGAATTCATTAGTAAACGAAATACATAGATAATTATAGGGTTAGCGTTAAAGGTATTTCATCTCCTGTAATGTTGTATATATAAACAAGGCTATGGTGTATAATTTGCGCCTTTTGTTATTCAACGGTCACATTTATGAGCACACTCAAAGCTAAGCGCGCCTTATTCTCTTACCCAAAGTATTGGGCTGAGTGTTATGGCACCGCACCATTTTTACCCACATCACGCGAAGAAATGGATGCACTTGGCTGGGATAGCTGCGACATAATAATTATTAGTGGCGATGCATATGTTGATCACCCAAGTTTTGGTATGGCCGTAATTGGGCGTGTACTTGAAGCGCAAGGGTTTAGGGTGGGTATAATTGCTCAGCCTAAATGGGATACAAAAGATGCATTTATGGAGCTTGGCAGACCCAACCTATTTTTTGGTGTAACGGCCGGCAACATGGATTCTATGATTAACCGTTATACAGCTGAAAAGCGCATGCGTCATGACGATGCGTATACTCCTGACAACGTAGGGGGTAAACGCCCAGATCGTGCGGTGATGATTTATTCTCAAAAATGTCGTGAAGCATATAAAGGTATTCCTATTGTTATTGGCGGTATTGAGGCAAGCCTTCGTAGGATTGCTCACTATGACTATTGGCAAGAAAAAGTGCGCCGTAGCATTTTGTTTGATTCAAAAGCCGATATATTAATTTATGGTAATGCTGAGCGCCCATTAGTTGAGGTTGCCCACCGTATTGCCGGTGGCGAAACGATGGATACTATTCAAGATATCCGTGGTACCGCTGTTATCCGCAAAGAACCACTACCTGGCTGGCGGGGGAGTGATTCAACAGCTATTGATAAAATAGGTAAAATAGACCCCATTCCAAACCCTTACGGAGCCGATGATGTTGGCTGTAGCAAGTCTGAGTTTAAACAAGCTGGTATTGATTTAAAAGCAGAAGCTGCAAAGCCTATTACCGTGCAGCCAGCGCGCCCTAAGCCATGGGAAAAAACGTATGTTAAACTTCCAGCCTACGAGCAAGTAAGTGTTAACAAACCTTTATACGCGCATGCCTCAAGGATATTACATCAAGAAACTAACCCTGGTTGTGCAAGAGCGTTGTTTCAACGTCATGGCGATCGCTCTATTTGGGTGAATCCGCCGGCTTACCCGTTAGAAACACATGAAATGGATGCGGTATTTGGATTACCTTACCAACGAATTCCTCACCCAAGCTATGGCGACGCTAAAATCCCCGCTTACGACATGATAAAAACGTCGGTGAATATTATGCGCGGCTGTTTTGGTGGGTGTTCATTCTGTTCGATTACAGAGCACGAAGGGCGAATTATTCAAAGCCGATCGCAAGAGTCCATTATTGAAGAAATTGAACAGATCAGAGATAAAGTGCCCGGTTTTACTGGCGTTATTTCCGATTTAGGTGGGCCAACGGCCAACATGTACAAATTACGTTGTACAAGCAAAAAAGCAGAAAGTACCTGCCGACGGTTATCGTGCGTATACCCTGATATTTGTAAGCATATGGACACGGATCACACGCCAACAATCGATTTATACAAAAAAGCACGTGATGTAAAAGGCATTAAAAAAGTTCTTATCGCTTCGGGCGTTCGCTATGACCTTGCTGTACGCGATCCTCGCTATGTTAAAGAGCTGGTGACACATCATGTGGGCGGGTATCTAAAAATAGCGCCAGAGCACACTGAAGACGGCCCATTATCAAAAATGATGAAGCCAGGCATGGGTGCTTACGATCAATTTAAAGAATTATTTGATAAGTACTCGAAAGAAGCGGGTAAAAAGCAGTATTTAATTCCGTATTTTATTTCTGCGCATCCAGGAACGAAAGACGAAGATATGGTAAACATGGCTTTATGGCTTAAGTCTAACGACTTTAAGTTGGACCAAGTGCAAAACTTTTATCCATCTCCAATGGCGAATGCGACCACTATTTATCATACCGAGATGAACTCACTGCGTAATATTAAAAATAATAGTGAAGTAGTGCCTGTGCCAAAAGGAGCTCGCCAGCGTAGATTACACAAAGCTATTTTGCGCTATCACGATCCATCAGGTTGGCCAATGATACGTGAAGCACTTCGTAAAATGGGTAAGGCTAATTTAATTGGCAAAGGGCCAAATTGTTTAGTACCAGAAGAAGGCCGCGATGAAAAAGCGGGTAAAATCGTTAATAAAGGCCGCAAAGGTGGTCGCCCAGCGCTTACACGCCATACGGGATTTAGCCAATTTAAAAAGGCTAATACAAAACCTAAAGTGGGTGGAAATAGACAAAAAGCCAGGTAGCTTCTATTGGATAACTAAAAACGCGCAGCTATACATTAACTGCGCGTTTTTTTGTGACAGTTTTATACTTATATTAATAGCCAGGTAGCGGTGCCTAAAAAGGCAAAAATACCCACAATATCGGTAACTGTTGTCAGCACTACACTGCCTGCAAGTGCGGGATCTATATTCATTTTTTTAAGTAAAATAGGGATACTTGCACCAGCGACCCCTGCCACAACTAAGTTCATAAACATGGCAAAAGCGAGTACGCCGCCGAGCATAAAGTCCCACTGCCAAAGTGCAATGACACCCGCTATCAACAATGACCACAAAATACCATTGAGTGCTCCAATAGCGAGTTCTTTCATCATTAAAAAGCGTTGGTTGGTTTGATTTATATGGCCAACAGCTATACCACGAATAACAAGCGTAAGTGATTGACTGCCAGCAACACCGCCCATAGAAGGAACAATGCCATTAAGCACTGCTAAAATGGGTAAGATATCGAGTGTGCTTTCAAAAAAACTGGCTACAAAGGCGGCCGCAAGCGCAGTTAATAAGTTAACTCCTAACCATACTGAGCGTTTTTTAGAGCTTTTTAAGACAGGAGCAAAGGTATCTTCTTCATCATCAAGGCCCGCCAAACTCAGTAAACTATGTTCGGCATCTTCGCGAATTACGTCAACAATATCATCGATCGTGACACGACCAAGTAGCTGATCGTTGTCATCAACAACTGGGGCCGAGATCCAATTATGGCGCTCAAAAAGTTGTGCAACTTCACTTTCGTCCATAGATATAGGAATTGACTCACACTCCTCATCCATTAAATCGCGAACAATTTTTTCTGGTGAGTTAGTCAGCAATGTACTCAGCGATAAAGCACCAATAAAGCAGTTATGTTTATCTACTACATACAGATCATCGGTGCCTTCAGGTAATTCTCCACGAAGTCGAATGTAGCGCAGTACTACATCAATGGTAACGTCTGGACGAATAGTTACCGTATCGGTGTTCATGAGTGCGCCGGCAGAACGCTCTTGATAAGATAGCGCTTGTGTTGCGCGCTCTCTATCTTGGGTGTCCATGGCGCTAACAACGTCTTGATAAACAGTGTCAGGCAAACTACGTAATACTTCACCTAAGTCATCGTGCCCCATGTCTTCAGTAGCGGCAGCAATATGCTTAGGTTCCATTTGGGCTATGATGCCCAAACGTACGTCTTCTGATAATTCTTCTAGTACATCACCTTGAACATCAGGGTCAACAAGTTGCCAAAGTAATCGGCGAATTTTATGTGGAGAGGATTCTAGTAATAAAGCCGTATCACATGGGGCTGTTTTTGCGAGCATGCGTCTAACTTGAACAAACTGGCCACTATTAAGTGACTTAGTCACTTGCTTTAGTTGTTGTAGTGGGTAGTCTTGTTCAAAAGCTTCGGGCATTGGCGTCCTTTATATATACTGTAACTGTTACCTAGTGGGTGGGGGAGTACGACCTAGCAGCCAGTTATTTTGATTATAGTTATTTTATCTAAATGTTAAAAATTAACGCTACTCTTCTTCATTAAATCGTTGCGAAATAAGCTCTCCAATAGCATTTAAAGCTTGTTCTGCATCAGGTCCTTCACATACCACTTTAACTTCTTTACCTTGGCTACTTTCAAGTAGCATCAGTGCTAATACACTATCACCAGCAGCTTCTTTGTCATCTTGAAATAAAGTGATTGAGGCATCAAATTTAACAGCGAGTTGGGCTAATACTGTCGCAGCCCTGGCATGTAGCCCCAATTTATTTTGTATTAAAAAAGTGTCTTCTATACGCATACATTACTCTATCGAAGCTGAACAGGTTATTAGTTTATGTAAATTATTTTTCTTGTTCTCTGTGGCGTATTTTTACATTGGGATGCGTAACAGCAAAGCTTTCACCAATTGTTTGCGCTAAATATACAGAGCGATGTTGTCCGCCAGTACAACCAATAGCAATCGTTAAGTAGCTACGGTTATTGCGTTCTAAATGAGGTAGCCATGTTTGCACAAAGGTTTGTATTTGCCATGTGAATTTTTGAACAATGCTGTGGCTAGCTAAATAATCTTTTACTGGCTGGTCTAAACCATTGAGTGGCTTTAGTTCAGGTTCCCAGTGCGGGTTAGGTAAAAAGCGTGCATCAAATACGTAATCTGCTTCTTTAGGAATGCCATGTTTAAAACCAAATGATTCAAATGTGACAATTAGCTGCTTGTCTTTTTTACCTAATATTTTTTCACGAATTGATTCAGCGAGTTGATGAACACTCAAATCGCTAGTATCAATAATGTAATCGGCACGAGTAGTTAGCACATCAAGTAGTTCTTTTTCTTTTTTTATAGCTAAATCAAGTGGTAGCGAATCGATTGATAAAGGGTGCAAGCGTCTTGTTTCTGAAAAACGTTTTATTAATGTTTGATCTTCACTGTCTAAATAAAATAGTGTTGGTTTTGTAAAACCCGGTAAATATTCAATGATGTGATTAAATTCATCTTGCTCTTTTGGCAAATTTCGCACATCAATACTAACTGCAATTTTATCGTAGTTATCAGAAACGCTTCTTACCAAAGAAGGTAATAAATTTACGGGGATGTTATCTACGCAATAATAACCTAGATCTTCAACAACGCGTAAAGCAACCGACTTACCAGAACCAGAACGGCCACTTATGATAATCAACTCCATTAATCACCTTTTAAATTTATTAAGATTGGTCAACAATAATTTGATACAGCTCGGCGTCCGATTTAGCACAGCGTAGCTGCTTGCAAAATTCTTTATTTTTTAGTTTATCAGCTATCGTTGCTAGCGTCTTTAAGTGTTGCTGGTTATCACCATCAGGTACGATGAGTGCAACAAAAATATCAACAGGTCGATTGTCTATAGCATCAAAGTTAATCGGTGTTTCACTTACTAACACCAATGCTAAAGGTTCTTGTGCGCCGCTCATTCGACCATGTGGAATAGCTATGCCTCTTCCTATTCCTGTGCTACCTAGCTTTTCGCGAGTTAACAAGGCGCCTAAAATATCCTGTTGAGACAAATACGGTAATTTATCGTGAGCAAGCTCGCTAATAAACTCTAAAATTCTTTTTTTACTATTAAAAAGGACCGCAGCTTTGCTGCAGTCCTGGCATATAAGTGAACTTAGTTTCATCATATTAGTGTCGAGCAAGCTTCTCTTTGTGTTTAATGACTTGACGGTCAAGCTTGTCAATCAGTGAATCAATCGCTGCATACATATCTTGATGTTCAGTGGATGCGAATAGTTCAGCACCACTTACATGAATAGTTGCTTCTGCTTTTTGATTTAATTTTTCTATATCAAGAATGACATGAACATTATTAATATGATCAGAGTGCCTTTCTAGCTTCGCAAATTTGGTATTTATATAGTCTCTTAATGAATCAGTTAGTTCTACATGACGACCAGTTAAATTTAGTTGCATAAGCATTACCCTCTTTGTTTAGCGTCTTAAATCAGGCTCTTTCGCTGATTTGACGGTGGAATAGCAAGAGATTCGCGATATTTTGCGATTGTACGTCTTGCTACTTTAATTCCTTGCTCAGCCAATATATCCGCAATTTTGCTATCACTCAATGGTTTTGCTGAGTTTTCTGCTGCGATTAATTTTTTAATAAGTGCACGTATCGCTGTAGATGAACATTCCCCACCATTTTCGGTGCTTACGTGGCTTGAGAAAAAGTATTTAAGCTCAAATATTCCACGCGGTGTGTGCATATACTTTTGAGTAGTTACACGCGAAATTGTTGATTCGTGCATTTCTACCATTTCGGCAACATCATTTAAAACCATAGGTTTCATGGCTTCTGGGCCGTGTTCAAAAAAGCCTTGTTGTTGCTTTACAATACAGTTTGTCACTTTTAAAAGCGTGTCGTTTCTGCTTTCTAAACTTTTTATAAACCATTTAGCTTCTTGTAAATGTGAGCGAATAAATTGGCTATCACCGCTCGATTTAACTGTACGCGACATTGCAGCATACTGACTGTTTACACGAATTTTTGGCATGCTGTCTGGGTTTAGTTCAACTACCCAGCGGCCTTTAATTTTCTTAACCGACACATCAGGTATTACATACTCAGACTCTTCTCGCACTATTGTGTCTGCAGGCTTTGGATTAAGCGTATGAATAAGTGTCATTACTTCTTTAAGCTCATCTTCTTTGAGCTTCGTTTTTTTCATTAATGTACGGTAGTCGCGAGCAGCTAACAAATCTATGTGCTCGGTTAAAATCATTTTTGTTTCATCAATAAAAGGGGTGCCTTTATCAAACTGATTTAACTGAATACATAAACATTCTTGTAAGCTTCGTGCTGCAATACCCACTGGGTCAAATAGCTGAATGCGCTTTAAAACCGCCTCTATTTCATCAAGTTCAACCTCAACGTCATCGTCGTTATCTTGATTAAAGCTCTCTAAAATCTCTTCGCAACTGAGTGTCAGTATGCCTGAATCATCCACCGCTTCAACTATTGCAATAGCAATGGCTTCATCTGTAGGGCTAAATGGCGTTAATTGTAATTGCCACATTAAGTACTCGTGAAGCGTTTCAGTTGATGCGCCCTGATATATAGACTCATCTTCAGGCATTGGGCCTGAAGAGGATGCAGGGGCTGCACTCATGTACTCATCCCAGCTAACGTCCATTGCCATGTCGTCACTTACGGTATCTTTAGCAAGGGCTTCACCACTGTCTTGTTCGAACTCGCTGGGGGCTTCATCGGCAGATGCGCTTACTGTAACTTCATCGTTATCCGCTTTTTGCTCATTTTTGCCCGCAAGGTCATCGGCATAGTCTTGCTCCTCAACCTCAAGTAATGGGTTGCTGTCGAGCGCTTCTTGTATTTCTTGCTGAAGATCCAATGTGCTTAATTGCAGCAAGCGAATAGCCTGTTGCAACTGAGGTGTCATTGTAAGTTGCTGGCCCATGCGCAGCTGTAGTGATTGCCTCATGTATCTCTAACAATCCTTTTAAGTTGTTATAATTAATACTAGCAGATGCTTATAAATAAGGCGTAAATGTTACAGCCTAAATTGCTCGCCTAAATATACATCGCGTACAGTTTTATCATTTAATACGTGTTCAGGGGTACCAGAAGCAATCAGTTCCCCATGAGAAACAATGTAGGCTTTTTCACAAACATCAAGGGTTTCTCTCACATTGTGGTCTGTTATTAATACGCCAATACCACGGTTTTTTAGGTGTTCAATAATTTTTTTAATATCTAATACTGAGATAGGGTCAACACCGGCAAATGGTTCGTCTAACAAAATAAACTTTGGATCTGCAGCTAAAGCACGTGCAATCTCCACTCTACGACGTTCTCCGCCCGATAATGCCATACCTTTGCTGTCGCGAATGTGTTGAATGCTAAATTCATCTAATAGATTATTCAGTGTATCTTCTCTGGCTTGCTTAGTGAGCCCCTTTCGAGTTTCTAAAATAGCCATTAAGTTTTGATACACCGTTAGCTTTCTAAATATAGACGACTCTTGTGGTAAGTAGCCAATGCCTAATCTAGCACGACTATGCATAGGTAAAAGCGTAATATCATTCTCGTCGATAGATATTTTGCCTTTGTCGCTAGGGACTAAGCCTACAATCATGTAAAAGGTTGTTGTTTTACCTGCGCCGTTTGGCCCAAGCAAGCCTACAATACTGCCAGCTTTAACTTCTAAGCCCACATTTTTTACAACTTCACGGCCTTTGTAGCTTTTGGCTAGTAGCTCTGCTTTTAATGTACTCATGGTTGGCCTTTGTCATTTTTTTTAGGCTCCACAGGCACTAAGATAGTGTGTACACGGTCTGTTGAACTTTCATCTTTTTCGGCGCTAATAAGCTGCTGTTCTATATCATAGGTAATGCTTTTAGCATTCATTTTTTGCCCAGCTTGAGATATCTCTGCATCTCCAATTAATGTTAAAAAACGCGTTGAAACATCGTACCTAACTTCATTAGCGCTGGCGCTCATTATTGTGCCGTCGGCTTGTTTTTCTTCAAAATATGCAGGTGTACCTGTGGCAATTAACAGTTGCTTGTTGTCGCCTAGCTCATCGCGCTTGTGAACCTCAAGGCGGTCTGCGGTAATTTTTCTGTCGCCATGAATAATTTCAACATTTTTTTCGAAGATACCTACGTTTTCTTTTAGTTGACCCTCTTGTTTATCCGCACTAATCGAAATCTGATTTGCAGAA
Organism: Pseudoalteromonas sp. PSi26; assembly: GCF_054960575.1. Lineage (NCBI taxonomy): Bacteria > Pseudomonadati > Pseudomonadota > Gammaproteobacteria > Alteromonadales > Pseudoalteromonadaceae > Pseudoalteromonas > Pseudoalteromonas sp. PSi26. The sequence continues at coordinate 78,439 of NZ_JBHNYT010000016.1, forward strand.
AGTGGCGCTGTTGGTTCAGCGGCATTAGTACCTAATGCAAGTAAAAATGTTGGAATAATAAAGAGTGTTGATAGTTTATTGGTCATAATAAATAGTTCGCGTATGGTTAATTAATTTTATCACTTCGGTTTTTAAATCGGCTTCTAAGCCTTTACCGGTGATTTTTAAATTGGGCCCAGTAATAATGACAGGCTGCTCTGATTGCATCGTTAGTAATTTTATATCTACCTGAATGTTATCAGCATTAATTTTATCTATCATTGCGTTATCAGTTAAATTACTAGCAACAACGTTACCTTCTAATATTAATTGTCTGCCTTCGTATAATGTTGCTTCATTAGCGTTAATACGCCATGTTTGTTTGTTGTTGTATAGCGTAAAAATAGGTTCATCAAAAAAGGTAAACCCTAATTCTTGATATAGCTCCATTCGCGCTGCCGTTACTTTATGGCTGATTTTCCCATTTTCGTCATACGCTGTTTGTTTTAGCTCTATGGCTGTGTAATCGGGCTTTGCAATTATGTCTGCTTCGGTTTGTTGTGGTAAATTTACTTGTGTGAAATAAGGGTACCAAAGCCAAACCATACAGCTGATGAATAAAACGCTTAATATTATGCGCGCAGCATTCATGAACTAGTCCCTTTTGTGGTCAAAGGTTTGTTATTTTCAAGCATTAGTAGGTCGGTAAGTTCTCTCACGGCACCAAAGCCACCCAGCATTTGTGTTGTATAATGTGCTAAACGTTTTATAAGCGGATGGGCGTCATTCACAGCAACGGCAAACCCTACTAACTCCATCACTGGCATGTCTGGGCCATCATCACCAATGTAGGCAATTTGCTCATCATTTAAATTGAGCTTTGTTTTTAGTTCTTCGTAAGCGAGTAACTTATTTTCTTGGCCTTGATATATGTGTTGTACTGTTAGGCTTGTCATACGTTGTTGTACTATTTTTGAGTGGCGTCCAGTAATTACCGCAACTTCAAAGCCGCTATTAATAAGCGCTTTAATGCCAAAACCATCTTTTGTATTAAATGCTTTGAGCTCTTCACCTTGGTTACCCAAATAAATGCGACCATCAGAAAACACACCATCAATATCACAAATAAGTAGCTTTACTTTTTTTGCACGTGCTTTTGCGTCTTCACTCAATGGTTGATAGAGCTCTTCAAATTGCATTTATAATACTCCTGCTTTTAGTAAGTCTTGCATATTTAATGCACCGATAGGGTGGTTTTGTTCATTAACGATGATTAAACCATTAATACGCTTTTGCTCCAAAATATTAAGTGCTTCAGCGGCCAAAATATCTTGCGTTGCCGTTGTGCAGGATTTGGTCATTACAACATCTATTTGTGTTGTATGTATATCAATTCTTTGTTCTAAAATACGGCGTAAATCACCGTCGGTAAAGAGCCCTACAAGTTGCTGCTGAGAATCAACTATAGCTGTCATGCCTAGGCCTTTTGCTGACATTTCTATCAGTGCATCCTTTATAGTTTGAGTAACATTAATAATAGGTGTGTTTTTACCGCTATGCATGACATCTTTTAGGGTCAGTAGTAAACGTTTACCTAAACTGCCGCCGGGGTGAGATAGCGCAAAGTCATCAGCTGTAAAACCGCGGGCTTCTAACAGTGCAACCGCCATGGCATCGCCCATTGCAAGTGTTGCTGTTGTGCTTGCTGTAGGTGCTAAGCCTAACGAACAGGCTTCTTTTTGTACTTTTATGCAAATATGTACGTTTGCAAGCGTTGCCATTGTTGAGCTAGCGTTGCCTGTCATGGCTATCATTTTTGCGCCAAGGCGTTTCAAAACGGGAATTATATTGAGGACTTCGCTTGTTTCACCAGAATTAGAAATTAGCATAACCACATCATTTTTAGTGATCATACCTAAGTCGCCATGGCTTGCCTCACCTGGGTGTACAAAAAATGCAGGGCTGCCAGTACTTGCTAATGTAGCCGCTATTTTATTACCAATATGACCTGACTTTCCCATGCCTATAACAATAGTTCGGCCTTGGCAGTCGTATATTAACTGACATGCTTGATGAAAATTTTCATCCACATATTGTGCAATATCACTCAATGCTTGGCGCTCTATGTCTAATACACGTAGGCCTTGTTCAATAAAATTTAGCGTTGCCATTACTTACCCTACTTGACTGAAAATATACCCTTGATAGCCTAAAAAAGCGATTAATAATAAGCCGCCTTCTACTCTATTGATGCGTTGAGCACCTCTAAAGTTCAATGACATGATAATAAGCGCAACCGTGGCACCAATCATAAAAAGTATGTCGCGGTTAGCAACCGACGGGTCAATAATAGAAGGGTTAATAATGCCTGCGAAAGGCAGCACAGCAAGAATATTAAAAATATTAGAGCCAACAATATTACCCAGTGCTAAGTCATCTTCATTTTTTAGCACACCTGCAATTGAAGCTGCAAGCTCAGGCAAGCTAGTACCTATTGCAATAATTGTTAAGCCAATGACTAAATCGCTTAGGCCAAAATATTTCGCGATATCGACCGCTGATTCTATTAAAAAATGTGCACTGACAGGGAGTAATACCATACCAATAACTAACCAAATTACTGCTTTTTTTGTTGGTACGTCATTGGGTACTTCATCACATGCTTCTGATACAAATGGGTCTGTTTGATTTTTAGCACGTAGCGAAACAATAATCAGCCCGCCAATAAAGACGACAAAACCAATTAATAAGGCAACCCCTTCAGCAAGCGAAAAGTAGTTATCTGAAAAAATATACCAAGTAGCTAGAGATACGATAAGCACTAACGGGATTTCACGTTTTAATGTACTGGAAGAAACGCTAAGAGGCCTAAATAAAGCGGTAATACCTAATACCAGTAGAATATTTGTGATATTTGAGCCAATTGCGTTACCTACCGCTGTGTCTGTTTTTCCAGCTAATGCAGCAGAGGCTGATACCATCATTTCAGGTGCTGATGAGCCCATGGCAACAACAGTCAAACCAACAATTAAGGTTGGTACGCCAAAGTTTTTAGCCAGTGCGGCCGCACCATAAACAAACCTGTCAGCACTCCAAACTAGGGCTGCAAAACCAAGAATCAAAATAACAAACGAGGTAACCATTGTATTAAGCCAGTTATTCAAAATAGGAATGGCGCGAATAGTAACAAATGCCACGATGAAAGTATAAATAAAAGAGTAAGGTCAACTACGTAGACTAATTCATTTTACTAAATTAATTAGTCGGGGCTGTTAGGCTTTCAGTATTAAAGTTTTGCTGATGTATGGGGAATAACTACACCACCAGGTACTGACTTGCCAAAATTCTAAATAGGTTGCTGAAAATTTAACCTTAATAGGTAACAGACCCCAGTTTAAGTGTTGGTTAAGTGAAGATGAGTGAGTCTTAATGTGTGTTTTAAACGTACATTACAAAATCTTACGAATTGTTTTTTCCATATTGGATCAAAAAGATTTAAAATAGGGGCACTAGTGAACATTTTTATGGAGAGCGACTTGTCGCAATCAATAGTAGAAGTCAAGGATGTTAGCTTTTCCAGGGGCGATAGGGTCATATATAAAAATATGAGCTTTAGTGTGCCTAAAGGCAAAATCACTGCGATTATGGGGCCAAGCGGTATTGGTAAAACCACGATGTTGCGTTTAATTGGTGGTCAATTAAAACCTGATTCGGGTGATATTTTATTTGAAGGTGGCAGTATTCCTTCCATGACGCGTTCAGAATTATACGAAGCGCGTACAAAAATGAGCATGCTATTTCAAAGTGGTGCCTTGTTTACCGACATGTCTGTGTTTGACAATATTGCTTTTCCGATTCGTGAGCACACAAAACTAAGTGAAGATCTTATTCGTTTAGTGGTGTTAATGAAGCTGCAGGCTGTGGGTTTACGCGGAGCTAAAGATTTAATGCCCTCAGAGTTATCAGGTGGGATGGCAAGGCGTGCTGCTCTTGCTCGCGCAATAGCGCTCGATCCAGAGCTCATCATGTATGACGAACCGTTTGCTGGCCAAGATCCTATCTCAATGGGCGTGCTTGTAAAGTTAATTAAATCGCTCAATCAAGTATTAGGTTTATCGTCTTTAATCGTGACCCATGATGTAACTGAAGTAATGAGTATTGCCGATCACGTTATTATTATTGCCGATCAGGGCGTGATAGGCTCAGGTACGCCAGATGAAATGCGCAATCATGAATCTGAGCTAGTTCAGCAATTTTTAAAAGGTTTGTCTGATGGTCCTGTGCCATTTCATTTCCCCGCGCAAGCCTATGCAGATGAGTTGCTTGGAGAAAAAGCCTAATGTTGGATTTGTTTCAAAAGTTAGGGCATAAAACTCTGGGTCGCTTTGCTGCCCTTGGTCGCTCAGCTTACATGTTGTTCAGCGCACTCGCGCATGTTCCTAATTTTAAAAAAGGCACTCCGCTGCTTGTTCGCCAGCTTTATATGGTGGGTTCGCAGTCGCTGCTTATTATTATGGTATCGGGCTTGTTTATCGGTATGGTACTCGCATTGCAAGGCTACACCGTATTAGTAGGGTATGGTGCTGAAGATAGCTTAGGGCCACTTGTAGCATTGAGTTTACTGCGTGAGCTAGGCCCTGTAGTTACTGCGCTATTATTTGCTGGGCGTGCAGGTAGTGCACTTACCGCAGAAATAGGCCTAATGAAAGCCACCGAACAACTCTCATCATTAGAGATGATGGCAATTGATCCACTTAAACGTATTATTGCACCTCGCTTTTGGGCTGGTTTTATTAGCATGCCTTTACTTGCAATTATATTCTCTGCCGTTGCAATTATAGGGGCTCATTTAGTCGGGGTTGATTGGTTGGGTGTAGATACAGGTAGTTTTTGGTCAATTATGCAATCGCAAGTGTCGTTTCAGGCTGATGTACTAAACGGCATAATTAAAAGCTTTGTATTTGCAATAGTGGTTACTTGGATTGCACTTTACAAAGGTTATGACTGTGTTCCAACGTCGGAAGGGATCAGCAAAGCAACTACCGAGACAGTTGTACATTCGTCATTGGCCGTTTTAGGTTTCGACTTTATTTTGACAGCGGTAATGTTTACCAGCTAATTAGGGTATAAATAATGAATTCACGGAAATTAGAAATTTTAGTTGGCTTTTTTGTAGCACTTGGCATTTTAGCTTTTGCTATGTTAGCACTTAAAGTAGCGAATGCAGGTATTAGTGGCTCAGGCGAAACCTATTCACTGAATGCAAAGTTTGAAAATATTGGCTCATTAAAAGCACGAGCCCCTATCAAAGTAGGTGGTGTGGTAATTGGTCGCGTTGAGTCAATTTATGTTCATCCAAAAGAGTTTTTACCTGTGGTTGATATGACTATTGATGCGCAATACTTATGTCGTTTTTCAGATACAAGCTCTATATCCATACTTACATCGGGTATTTTAGGCGAGCAATACTTAGGTATAAATCCAGTTATTGCTTCTAGTTCAGCTGAACAGCGCTGTTTAGGTGAAACAGTAACCAACAATGAACAAGATACAGCAATTGATGATTTATTTGGCGTAGAAAGTAAGGCGTTAGGTAATGGGGATTCAATTATTGATACTAAGTCTGCCATTGTGCTAGAAGAATTAATTGGGCAGTTTTTATTCAACCAAGGTAGTGAGTAATTATTATGTTGAAAAAGTATTTAGCTATTATAACGCTTAGCGCATTGAGCCTAATGCAAACGGTGAGTGCTGCAGAAGTAAAGTTAGACGATCCAAATAAAATGGTGCGCAAGGTATCAGAGCATACATTTGACCGAATCAAAAAAGATCAACCATTGATTGTTAAAGATCAAGAGTATCTACGCGTTATCGTTGAAGAAGAGTTAATGCCCTATATTGATTATAAATACGCAGCACTGCGTGTATTAGGAAGTGAAGTATCTAAAGTACGAGCTATTACAGATGATGCTGAAAAAGCACAAGCAATTAAAGACATTCAGCGCTTTATTGGCGTGTTTAGAGAGTATTTAGTTGCTACGTATGCAGGTGTATTTACCCAATATACTAACCAACACGTTGAATTTGGTGCACCTCAACCATTTAAAGGTCAGGAAGTGGTTGTAGTAAAAACAAAAATTATCGAAGATGGTAAGCCAGATATTCGCATTGATTTTAAAGTGCGTGAAGATCGCAGTGGGCAGTGGCGTGCATACGACATGATTGCTGAAGGTATAAGCTTGTTAGATGCTAAGCAAAGTGAGCTACAAGGTATTCTGCGCCAGCAAGGTATCGACAAGGTAAGTGACCTTTTAGAGCAAAAAAGTAAGCTTCCAGTTCAATTTAGAGGCAGTAGCTCGAATGACTAAATTGGCGATAAGCCAAATTGATGATCAACAGTTTCGAGCGAGCGGCGAGCTCTCTCGAAATTCAATTGGCGATGAACAACTTCTGAACAAGCAGCTACAAACTAAGCATAAAACCATCTATTTTGACCTAAGTGGGGTGTCAAGGGTTGACACAGCCGGCTTAGCTTGGTTAATTCACTCTTTTGCAGAATTAAAGCAGCAAGGTATTCGCCTTGAATTGCAAAATCCACCTGAGCAATTGCAAAATTTAATGCAATTGGGTCAAGTTACAACCCTATTTGAGTGAGAGTTATGGAAACTAGCCAAGTCGAAACATTATTACGCGAAGAACTTCAATTAGCAGAAGTTCATGTAAAAGCCAATGGAAGCCATTATGAAGTTGTTGCCGTGGGTGAGTGCTTCGACGGTTTAAGCCGAGTTAAAAAGCAACAGCTAGTATATGGTCCACTAATGAATACTATTTCAGACGGTACTATTCATGCAGTTTCTATTCGTGCTTTTACACCGACTGAGTGGAAACGTGAACAGAAATTTATTTTACCGCAATAAATAGGGCCCCCTAATGGATCAATTTGTTATTCAAGGTGGCACTTCACTTGCTGGTGAGGTGACTATCTCTGGTGCTAAAAACGCAGCACTGCCTATTTTATTTGCCTCACTTTTGGCCGATGGTAAAAGTACATTTACCAATGTGCCACGCTTACGCGATATTGTAACTACTGAAGCTTTGCTAAAAACATTAGGTGCAGATGTAAATTGGCAGGGTGATACCCTCGTCATAGATGGTGCAACTGTTGATAAAACGTTGGCCCCATACGATTTAGTAAAACAAATGCGCGCGTCTGTATTAGCATTAGGGCCTTTAGTTGCTCGCTTTGGTGAGGCACAAGTTTCATTGCCAGGCGGGTGTGCTATTGGTGCTCGCCCTGTTGATATTCATATTCAAGGCATGGAACGTTTAGGTGCGCAAATTAGCGTTGAAAATGGCTACATCAATGCAAAAGTGGATGGTCGCCTTAAAGGCGCTGAGATCTTTATGGAGATGGTCAGTGTAGGCGCAACCGAGAACTTGCTGATGGCAGCAGCGCTGGCCGATGGTAAAACAGTACTTGAAAACGCAGCCCGTGAACCTGAAATTACCGATTTAGCAAATTGCTTGATTGCAATGGGTGCTAAAATTACGGGCGCTGGAACGAGCCGTATTGAAATTGAAGGCGTAGAGTGCTTATCCGGTTGTGAACATAAAATTTTACCGGATCGCATTGAAACAGGTACGTTCTTAGTTGCTGCAGCAATGGCTGGTGGTGAAGTATTGTGTAAAAACACAGACTTTCATTCACTTGAACCAGTTATTGAAAAACTGCGCGCGACAAATGCCTTACTTGAAGTTAAAGACGATTCTATTTATCTAGATATGCGTGGTCGTGAGCTTAAAGCGGTGAATGTTAAAACCGCGCCGCATCCAGGGTTCCCAACCGATATGCAAGCTCAGTTTACTGCACTTAATGTAGTGGCTAACGGCAGTGCGACAATTACAGAAACTATTTTTGAGAACCGTTTCATGCATGTGCCTGAGTTACAGCGCATGGGCGCAAACATTCGCTTAGAAGGCAACACAGCAATATGTGGTGAGACTAAAAGTCTTTCTGGCGCTCAAGTTATGGCTACGGATTTACGAGCATCAGCAAGCTTAATCCTTACAGGGATTGTAGCGCAAGGTGAAACAGTTGTTGATCGTATTTATCACGTTGATAGAGGGTATCAGCGTATTGAGGATAAACTCAGCGCGCTAGGCGCGAACATAAGACGTAAAGCAAGCTAACATGTTTAAATGCTGGTCGGTGTGATTACACCGACCTTATTTAGAGTTTGGTTTCAAGCTCAGCCACAGTAACCATTATTTTTTCGATTTTCCCATCTCTATACAATTCAAACTCTATTTCTTTACCTGGTTCAGTATTGCCAATTTTTTCGAGTACCTTTTGTGGATTAGCCACTGAAAGCCCAGCAATTTTTATTACAATATCTTGTTCTTCAATGCCAGCTTGCCACGCAGGCCCTAATGGATCTAAATTTGTAATACGCATGCCGCTCACAGGGGTTAAGTTGTCATTAACCTCTTTGCCTGTACTGTCTACAGCTGTGCCTTCAAACCCTAAGTAACCACGCACTACACGACCATGGCGAATTAGCTTAGCCATTACTTCCTTAGCTAGGGTGTAAGGGACAGCAAAAAAGATGCCTTGAATGTTTAAGTTTTCGCGGGTTTTAAATTGCGCCGAAGTAATACCTACTAAATCACCATTTGAATTAACGAGTGCACCACCGGAATTTCCTACATTAATTGCTGCATCCATTTGCAGTAGATTATTAAACGGGCTATCGGTAATTTTTTGTTTACCTGTGGCACTAATAATCCCTTGTGTGATTGTTTGCCCAAGATTAAGTGGGTTGCCAATAGCTAATACAACATCTCCCACGCTAGTCGTATAGTCATCGTTTACGGGAATAACGGGAAGGTGTTCTGCATTTATTTTAAGTAGTGCTAGATCTGTAATTGTATCAAAGCCTATCAGCTGAACATCAAAAAAACGTCGGCCGTCAGTTAAAATCACCATGATGACATCAGCATTATTAACAACATGATAATTAGTAAGTATGTAGCCATCTTGCGACATAATAACGCCAGAGCCTAACTCCTGAACGGTGTTTTTTCTTTTGTAGCGGGGCTCCTTGGATATACTTTCAGAAAAAATAGTAACGACTGACGGGGCTGCGCGCTTTACTGCATCAGAAAAGCTTAAGTGGCTTGCACTCATTGCACTAGGGATAGGAACATTAGGCAGCAGCGCTGCTCTCATATTTGGGCTGAAAAAAACCACCAAAAAAGCAATACTGAGACCTGCAAATAGAGGAGGGAGGACAAATTTAATGAATTTCAGCACAAGTTTCTTATTATTAAAGGAGCAATCCCTTTATGATGGCACAAAAAAAATAACAGCGGCAAGTGCCACTGTTATTTTTATTACACATATACTGCGATTAATTACTGAATTAGGATAAATATAGACTCACGTCCACGTTTAACGCCTAGTACAATATTACCTTTCGTATTTTCGATGATTTTATTCATATCGCGAATAGTCTCAACACGTTGGCGGTTCACTTGGACTATCATGTCACCTTCTTCTAGGCCTACCCGTGCAGAAGGAGAGCGAGGATCGACAGAGGTAATTTCAATCCCCTTCGCATTATTTTTCTGAACATTTTCTAATTCAGCCCCTTGAAATGCGGGGTGCAGTTCTTCGCCAACCGCTTTAACACCAGATGCGCCATCAAGTGTGACTTTGAGCGTTTTTATTTTTCCATCTCGGTAAATACTGAGCTTTATTTCTCTGCCTTCACCTAATGTAGCAATTTTACTTCGCAGTTCATGGAAGCCGCTTATATCGCTGCCATTAATACTTACAATAACATCCCCGGCTTTTATGCCTGCTTTACTTGCAGCAGTATCATCCATTACCTGCATTACATAAGCACCTTGTTTAACATCAAGTTGTTGTGCTTTGGCTAAGCCCGCATCAAGTGGGCGACCCGATATGCCTAGCGAGCCACGGCGTACCTCACCATGCTCAATAATCTGATCAACCAAGTTTTTCATCATGTTAGAAGGAATAGCAAAACCAATTCCAACGTTACCACCAGATGCACCTAAAATAGCGGTGTTAATGCCAATTAGTTCTCCATTTAAATTCACTAAAGCGCCGCCTGAATTACCTTGGTTAATTGCGGCATCTGTTTGAATGAAATCTTCGTAACCTTCAATGTTTAAACCACTGCGTCCAAGCGCACTAACAATACCTGAGGTTACGGTGTGGCTTAAACCAAATGGGTTGCCGATAGCAACCGCAAAATCACCGACTCGTAATTGGTCTGAGTTAGCAAGTTTGATTTCTGTCAGGTCATCAGCGTCTATTTGTAGTAGTGCAATGTCAGACTCTTTATCTGTACCAATTTTAGTAGCTTCAAATTCACGGCCATCTTCCAGTGTAACGATCATTTTTTCAGCATCTTGGATCACGTGATTATTAGTCACCACATAACCTTCATCTGCATCGATAATCACACCTGAACCCAAACCACTAAATTGGCGCTTTTGGCTGCGAGGTTGTTGCTGGCCAAAAAAGAACTCAAGTGGATCGGCGCGGCGGCGAACCTCTTTAGAGCCCGAGACCTGAATACTTACAACACCAGGGGAAATTTGTTCAAGCATAGGTGCAAGAGTAGGTAGCTGTTGCCCGTTAACTGCTATTGGTAACTTTGCGTAAGACGCTACCGGGCTGATTAATAAGCTTGTAGATAAAATAGCAGCACTGATAAGTGATAATTTCATTTTCATAGTCAGGGTTTACTCCACTTAGGAAAAACAAAAATTAAAAAAGGCTGCATAAGCAGCCTTTTTTAGTTTGTTAGTAAGATAAAACAACAAAGCTGTTATATCTAAAGACTATGGGGTCAAAAAAAAGTTCATCAAGATGCTTTAGAGCGGTCCTGTACTTTATTTTCACCAGCAAATAAACCAGACTCACCTGACACAAAGTCTGCCGGTTGAGCCTCTGCTGAAGAGCGATCAGAACGACGCTCTTTTAAAGATGCTTGTAATTGCTCTGTTGTTTCTTTTGAAAAGTAAGGGGCTGCTGGTTCTTTATTTCTATCTTCTAACAGTAATTGATTAGTTTCTTCAACGTGGCTAAGAAGCTGGTTGTAGTTATCTTTCATTTTATTTACAAGCTTGCTGGTACTTGCTAAATGGTCAGCTACGTCTTGGCGATATTGCTCAAGTTCGCTTTGCGCTTGTTCCGCTTGCTCTTTTAACTCATCTTGTTTGAACTGTTTTTTAGTAACAAATGCACCAATAAAAAATGCTATAACCGCAACAATAACGATTAAACCTACCCATATAACTGTGCCCATAAACTACCCCTTTGGGAAAATAACGAAAGAATGCTGATTCATTTATAAATCATATTAAGTGTAATATACCCCGAGTTATGATGCGTGTTAATATGCTTTACAAATTAAACTGCGTTTTGACTGAAAATACATATGACTCCTTGGCAAACATATCAACAAGATTTAAAACGAGATGACTTTGTACACGACGCAGCACAAGAAAATGCTGTGCGCCACTTGCAACGTTTATACGATGACCTCACGCAAGCAAAACCAAAATCAACAGGTTTTTTCGCTAATTTATTTGGTAAAAATGAACCAGAACCAATAAAAGGCTTGTATTTTTGGGGCGGAGTTGGGCGTGGAAAAACGTATTTAGTTGATACGTTTTATGAGGCATTGCCAAGTGATCGAAAAATGCGCGTGCATTTTCACCGTTTCATGCACCGTGTGCATGACGAATTAAAAAAGCTAAATAACACGACCAATCCGCTGGAAAAAGTAGCGGATATATTTAAATCAGAAACAGACATCATTTGTTTTGATGAATTCTTTGTGCAAGACATAACGGATGCCATGTTACTGGGTGGTTTAATGGAAGCGCTTTTTGCTCGTGGAATTGTTTTAGTCGCCACCTCTAACATTGTGCCTGACGATTTATATAGAAATGGCCTACAGCGGGCTCGTTTTATGCCTGCCATTGAACTGGTAAAACTCAATACTGAAATAGTGAATGTAGATTCGGGTATTGATTATCGACTGAGAACCTTAGAACAAGCTGAAATTTTTCACAGCCCGCTTGATGAACAAGCGGATAAAAATCTATTTGAATATTTTGATAAGTTGTCAGCTGAACCGGGTCAACTCGATCACCCTATAGAAATTGAAGGGCGCTTAATAAAAACGCGCAAAGTAGCTCAAAGTGTCGTGCTATTCGAATTTAGTGAATTGTGTGAGACTGCACGTAGCCAAGTTGATTACATGGAAATTAGCCGTTTATATAACACGGTAATTATTTCTAATGTAAAACAGCTTGGCCAAAGTAATGATGATGCAGCAAGGCGCTTCATTGCTCTAGTAGATGAATTTTACGAACGCCACGTGACGCTAATTATTTCAGCAGAAAAACCGATTACCGAACTTTACACCCAAGGTAACTTAAATTTTGAATTTAAACGCTGCATAAGCCGTTTGCAAGAAATGCAGTCGTTAGAGTATTTAGCAAGGGAACATTTAGCTTAATAAAAATTAGAATGCCGGTCGTTTTGCGCTATCAACACTTATTTGTAAATAGCGATAATTTTCTTGTGGGAAAAACAACCGATCGGTAGCAATGTGATTTAAGTGCTGGTATACTCCCGCGTCTGCCACGTTGCGTTCTATGCCTTCATATAGTTTAGCCACTAATGAGCGGCGCAAAAGTCTAAAACTCGAAGGGGTTATAGCAAACTTAGAGCAGTAGTTAATATTAACTACTTGTGGTTTTAATTGAAAAACATTGGATTTTTATAAATGAAAACGTTTGTTGCTAAACCAGAAACAGTAAAACGTGACTGGTACGTAGTTGACGCTGAAGGTAAAACTTTAGGTCGCATCGCTACTGAAATCGCTCATCGCCTACGCGGTAAGCACAAAGCTGAATACACTCCACACGTAGATACTGGTGATTACATCATCGTTATCAACGCTGAGAAAGTTACTGTAACTGGTAACAAATTCAAAGATAAAGTGTACTACGCTCACTCTGGTTTTCCAGGTGGCCTTAAGTCTACTACTTTTGATAAACTTCAAGCTGCAAAGCCTGAAATGATCATCGAAAAAGCAGTTAAAGGCATGTTGCCACGTGGTCCTTTAGGCCGCGCTATGTACCGTAAACTTAAAGTTTACGCAGGTACTGAGCATAACCATGCTGCACAACAGCCTCAGGTTCTAGACATTTAAGGAGCACTATCATGGCAAATCAATACTACGGTACAGGTCGTCGTAAAAGTTCAAGTGCTCGCGTATTCTTACGCCCAGGCACTGGTAACATCGTAATCAACAAGCGCTCTTTAGAAGAGTACTTTGGTCGCGAAACAGCACGCATGGTTGTTCATCAAGCTCTTGAGCTTGTTGATATGACTGAAAAATTTGACCTTTTCATCACCGTTTCTGGTGGTGGTACAACTGGTCAAGCTGGTGCTATCCGTCACGGTATCACTCGTGCACTTATGGAGTTTGACGAGTCACTACGTCCACAACTTCGTAAAGCAGGTTTCGTTACTCGTGATGCACGTAAAGTTGAACGTAAGAAAGTGGGTCTTAAGAAAGCGCGTAAGCGTCCACAGTTCTCAAAACGTTAATCTATACGTTATCAAGAATTCAAAAACCCAGCTTATGCTGGGTTTTTTGTTATTGGCGATAAATTTCTTCTGATTCCTTTGAGCTTTAAAAAATTGTTAGCCTAAACTGTACATCGCAAATTACCGTTTATGATGATCACACAGTGCAATAACGGCGTATTAATTGAACGAAAGGAAGTAAATAGCCAGATAGCTGCAAAAAAGTTAAATAATTATCGTAATTAGTTTAAATCCATCAGTTAATTGATGGAATTTTTTGCTACAATTGGCGTGGAAGTAAAACGATCAAGTTTTATAACACTATGTGTAGTCTTAAAACTTCCGCTTAGTGGAGTTGATCTTGGTCACTACATCGTTTTTACAGAAGTGATATTATTACTTTTCAGCTCGTGCTCGAACTAGCTTAATCAAACCATTGGTGAAATTAATATTTTTCAAGACCTGAGTTGTTAATAACCTTGTTTTAAACAAGGGTTTTAATTATGATCATTTCTATTTTAAAAATTTCGAATAATTAACCTGCTGTAACTGATGTTCTCAATATAGCAAGTGTTGAGAATCGTAAGTGGAGATAAGTGGATGAGCAATGCGCCTGTAGACAATGGCCGACGTCGCTTTTTAACCATAGCTACCTCTGTTGTTGGTGGTGTTGGTGCGGCTGGGGCTGCTGTTCCTTTTATTGCGTCTTGGAATCCAAGTGAGCGAGCTAAATCTGCGGGTGCGCCTGTAGAAGTAGATATAAGCAAACTTGAACCTGGACAATTAATACGTGTCGAGTGGCGTGGTAAACCTGTATGGGTTGTATCACGAACCCCAAAAATGCTTGAGCAAATGAAAGAACATGAAGGTCAACTTCGTGATCCGCAATCGCAAGAGCCACAACAATTAGAATCATCAACAAATGACTACCGTTCATTACGTCCAGAGATTTTTGTCGCTGTAGGTATTTGTACGCATTTAGGATGTTCACCTAGCTTTTTACAAGGTGGCTTTGGTGAAAAAGTGGAAGGGACTGATGATGGTTTTTATTGTCCATGTCACGGTTCTAAATTTGATATGGCTGGCCGTGTTTTTCAATCGGTTCCAGCACCATTAAACTTAGAAATTCCACCATATACTTTTCTTGATGAAACCACTATTTTAGTGGGCGAAGAACAAGGGGTGGCCTAATGTTTGGTAAGATTATTGGTTGGATTGACGACAGAATCCCAATGACACGTGTTTGGAACATGCATATTGCACAGTATCCAGCACCTAAAAACTTTAACTTTTGGTACTTCTTTGGCTCATTAGCAATGTTAGTACTAGTTAACCAAATACTGACTGGTATTTGGCTAACAATGAACTACGTACCGTCTGCTGAAGGTGCATTTGCATCAATAGAATATATCATGCGTGATGTAGATTATGGCTGGTTACTGCGCTATCTGCACTCAACTGGTGCATCAGCATTCTTCATTGTTGTATACCTACATATGTTCCGTGGCATGATCTACGGTTCTTACCAAAAACCACGTGAGTTACTGTGGTTGTTTGGTATGTTTATTTTCTTAGCCCTAATGGCTGAAGCATTCATGGGTTACTTATTGCCATGGGGCCAAATGTCGTTCTGGGGTGCGCAGGTAATTATCTCACTGTTTGGTGCAATTCCTGTTATTGGTGATGACCTTACACTTTGGATCCGTGGTGACTACGTAATTTCTGGTGCAACGCTTAACCGCTTCTTTGCATTACACGTAATTGCATTGCCATTGGTTATTGTTATCTTAGTATTTTTACACATTGTTGCACTACACGAAGTGGGTTCTAATAACCCAGACGGTATTGATAACAAACGTAAAAAAGGCACTGTTCCTGAAGAAGATAAGCCTAAATTTAAGTTCCATGAATACTACACTGATAAAAAAGATATTATTGATGCGATTCCGTTCCACCCTTATTACACAGTAAAAGATATTGTGGGCGTGGTTGGTTTCTTAATCTTGTTCTGTTGGGTTGTGTTCTTTATGCCTGCTATGGGTGGTTTCTTTTTAGAGGCGCCAAACTTTGAAGCGGCAAACCCACTTAAAACACCGGAACATATATTCCCTGTTTGGTACTTCACGCCATTTTACGCAATCTTGCGCGCAATCCCTGATAAATTGATGGGTGTTGCAGCAATGGGGGCGTCAATCGTAGTACTTGCGTTATTACCTTGGATTGACCGTGGTTCAGTTCGCTCTGTTCGTTACCGTTGTGGTTTCCACAAATGGAACATTGCAGGCTTTGTTGTTACTTTTGTTCTTTTAGGTTGGGTTGGTGCTACACCGCAAACTGACTTTAAAACAATTGTTTCGCAAGTTTGTACTGTGACTTACTTTATGTTCTTCGTACTGTTATTTGTTTACAGTAAGAATGAAAAAACTAAGCCATTGCCTGAGAGGTTAACGAAATGATGAAAAAACTAATAATTGGTTTATTCGCTTTATCAGTAAATATGTTACCTGCAATGGCGGCAGGCCCGTCAGTTCCACTAATGGACGCGGGTAACGATATATCTGATCAGCCATCTTTGCAGCGCGGCGCTAAGTTGTTCATGAACTACTGTCTTGGTTGTCACCAAATGCAGTATCAGCGTTATGAACGTACTTTCCGTGATATTGGTATTCCAACGGAAGTTGGCCAAGAGCAGCTTATTTTTGATGGTTCAAAAGTAGGTAGCCATATTAAGAACTCAATGGCTAAAGATGATGCAGCAAAATGGTTTGGTGCGGCTCCGCCGGATTTAACTAATGTTGCACGTGTACGTGGAAGTGACTGGATTTACACGTACTTGAAATCATTTTATAAAGATGAGTCTCGTCCGTTTGGTGTAAATAATACGTTATTTCCATCAGTAGGTATGCCACATGTTCTACAAGAACTTCAGGGTGTTCCTACTCCTATAACTGAAGAAGTAACTGTTGATGGTGTAACAACTGTACATATCACAGGTACTGAAACAGATGGTTCAGGCGAGATGAGTGTAGATGAGTATGACCAAGCAGTTCGTGATTTAACGAACTTCCTAGAGTACGTAGGTGAACCTACTCGACTTGAATCGGAAGCGCTAGGTATTAAGGTAATTGGGTTCTTAGTTATCCTGTTTATCTTGGCATTTATGCTTAAGAAAGAATACTGGAGAGATGTTCATTAAGTTTGAACATATTTAAAGGTAATTTTGCAATAGGGGCTTAAGCCCCTATTGCTGTTTTAGTTATTTAATGGAGGTAGGCATGGCCGTAGCTGCCAATAAGCGCCCTGTAATGACCCTTTTCTCTGGGGCTAACTGTATGTATAGCCATCAAGTACGTATCGTACTTGCAGAAAAAGGTGTAAGTGTAGATATTCATTTGGCTGAAAAGGATAATCTGCCAGAAGCACTTCACGAAATTAACCCTTACGGTACAGTGCCAACACTGATTGACCGTGAGCTTGGTTTATATCAGGCAAATATCATCATGGAATACCTTGATGAACGTTTCCCTCATCCTCCACTAATGCCTGTTTACCCGGTAATGCGTGGTCGTAGCCGTTTAATGATGCACCGCATTGATACTGATTGGTACAGCTTAGCTGCTAAAATCAGCAATAACACATCAGATGCAGCACAAGCTCGTAAAGAGTTAACTGAGGCATTACTTGCAGTAGCTCCTATCTTTAGCGAAGCTCCTTACTTTATGAGTGAAGAGTTTAGCTTAGTAGATTGTTACTTAGCACCACTACTATGGCGTTTACCTGAGTTTGGTATTGAGCTTAATGGTGCAGGCTCTAAAGAGATGAAAGAGTACATGATCCGTTTATTCGAACGTGAGTCATTCCAAGCCTCTTTAACTGAAGCTGAGCGTGAGATCCGTTTATAATGACGCCTAATCGTCCTTATTTATTACGTGCTTTTTTTGATTGGATAGTCGACAACGAATGTACGCCACATATTGTGGTGGACGCTGGTTTTGCGAATGTGCAAGTGCCTACACAATTTGTGCAAGATGGACAAATTGTGCTTAACATTAGCCCATCAGCAGTAACACAGTTTTCGTTAGACCTAACCCAACTTAGTTTTAACGCGCGTTTTGGCGGTCAGCCAATGCAAGTTTATGTACCTTTAGGTGCTGTGCTTGCAATTTACGCTCGTGAAAACGGCGAAGGTACAGTCTTTACTGCAGACGAGTTTGTAGAGGACGAAGACGAGTTTGATACAGGGCTAGAAAGTGTTGATTCATCTGAGTATATAGATGAAACACCGCCAGAAAAACCTGAAAAGAAAAAAGGCTCACATTTACGTGTTATAAAATAATATGTAGATTACAAAAAAAAACCGCTTAAAAGCGGTTTTTTTATTTCTGTAATTTAGTGGCTTTTAATTAATATATTCGAATACCTTTACTACTCGCTCAACGCCCGACACATTGCGTGCAATATCAACTGCACGATTAGCTTCATCTTGAGACACCAAGCCCATCAAATAAACCTCAGCGTTTTCTGTAACCACTTTAATGTTATTGCTACTAATATCTTTAGCTGCTAGTAACTGTGCTTTTACCTTTGAGGTGAGCCACGAATCATGAGTTTGAGTTGTTATACCAATATTTGAACCTATACGAAGTTGGTTATGAATTTTACGAATACCGGCAATCGCTTCTACGGTTATTTGTGCTTCGTTTTTCATTTCCTGATTAGCAACTTGACCAACAAGCAAAACAATACCATTGACACTTATAGCGTTAACTCGAGCAGACTTTTCTAAGCGTTCAACTTCACTAATAGCAATGCTAGCTTTAATTTCTATATTGTTATCATCGATTTGAGAGCCTATAGTGCGACGGTCGTTTGCAGCGGTTACTGCACTGGCTGTGCCGGCTACAACAGCTGCAGCACAGCCTTGTAATAATACAACGGTACCTAAAATAATAAGGGAGCGTTTAAACATAATTTTCATCCTGCGGGAAAAGCGTTAAATCTATAAGTTCACTTAAACAATGTAAGTTAGTTAAATGCGACTCTATAATACGGCTTGGACGTTTAGACGGTGTTCTTATTTCAACATCATTAGGGCCAAGTAAACCCACTAATTCACCGCCATCGTCACCGACCATAACAATGACCTTCATATCGCGTGTAAGCGCAGCTTCAACGGCTGAAATTACCTGCTTTTCATTGCCATTAATTGCTAATACCAATAGTAAGTCACCTTGTTGAGCGAATGCACGGATTTGACGGGCAAATGTATCGTGATCATCACTGTGATTGTTCTGTCCAAGATTTATATTTTCTTGTGACAAAGCAATAGCAGGCAAGCAAGGACGCTCTGTTTCGTAGTGATTGACCAATATACCCGCTATATGTTGCGCAAGCATATGACAGTTAGCTGTCCCGCAACAAATTAACTTATTACCGTTAATAAGGCTTTGTGCAATTGTGAACGCGGCCGATTCAAGCGCACTGGGAAGGACCTCTCCAGCGGCTATTTGAACTTGAATACTTTCTGTGAAAATTTCTTTTATTGTGTCTTGCATAGCCTACCAATTCTTTTTAGTATTTTTAAAATACGTTTTTAAGCCAATTATATGTAGGAGATGATTCTCCGGTTATGGCTACATAGTCAATTCTTAATGCCTGATTTGTTAAGTTTTTAGCTGCTAAGTAATGATGAATACTACGTTTAAGCCGTGCTTGTTTTTGGGCGCTGAGCGCATAATTAGCACCACCTCGAGCATTGTTTTTGCGAAACTTCACTTCCACAAAAACAAGGGTGTTACCCTCTTTCATAATAATATCGAGCTCACCAAAGGGGCAGTAATAATTACGTTCTATAGGTTTTAAACCTTGCGCTACTAGGTATTTTTGCGCTTGTAGTTCGTAATACTGACCTTTTTCACGACTATTTTGCCACAGCTCTTTAAACCACGACATGCCGCCCCCTTAATTTATCGTTTTTACACCGCTAGCCGACTGCATAAATAAGGGCGCAGGGCGTTGTGTTTTTAACTGCACAGACTTAATTTGGCGATTAGTATATTGTGCCCAATCAAGTACGCGTTGTAGATGGCCATTACTATTAACTGATAACTTACCGCTCAAACCGCTAAATTGATTGCCAGGCATTAAGCTCAACTGCCTAATATCGTTAATAACGAGTACAGCATCGTATGCCATGGCGAATAAGCGTTGGCTAATATCGGCTTGCTCGGGCCAAAGTAAATTATACTGCTCACGTAAATTATGTTGTGTGATTTGTGAGTTAAGCATCCAAGGTAGTTCTGTGAAATACAGGCCGTCTAAGTCGCCTTTGTCGGTTGAGTCAATTTGCTTACTGTGACTTTTTGAGCTCGCATACAGCGGAATTCGCTCTGAGAATGTACTCACATTTACATCAAGGTAGGGCTTAATTAAGCGTGTTTCTATTGCATCACCTAAAATATAAATTACATCAATATCACTGCGTGAGCGTGTTTCACTTTCAACTTCTTGCTTAAATAAGGCTTTTATTGTTTTTATACGCTCTTTAGATTGATCAACTTCTAATAAGCTACTAATCGTTTTTGGCATGTCTTGATTGTTTTCATAAAAACCAATTTGAGGTTTAGTCTCGCTGTAGCGTTGCCATTGCTGATTAAAAAAATCAACTAAGCGCTGGCCATTCGTATTTTCTGGAGCGAGTAGCATGGGTTTTTGGTATCCCATAGCTAGAAAATGCTCTAAAGCTTGTTCAACTTCGTGCTCTGGGTTTAGAGCAAAGTAGTAGTGTTGGAGCGAAATAGTGTCTCCATCGAATGTATTTAAATGCAACGTAGGGATATTAATAAGTGTTTCAGCTGCCGTAAGCTTATCTATGTTCGCTTTAAGTAGTGGCCCAACTACAAAGTCAGGGTTAATTTGGTCAAGTTTTGCTGCAATGTCTGCAGTACTTAAATTTTCATCAATAAAAATAGCTTCATTAATATTTTGTTTATCTAATGCGGCTAAAGCTCCTGCTTTTAAAGCATCACCTAGGCGTTCGTTAGGACCTGATTGAGGGAATAACAAAACTAAGCGGTCGATATTTAGGGGGGCTAATTCAGCAAAGTTTTCATCTTGTTTAGGTAACACGGCTCCAGCAGGGTGTCCCACGTAACGGCGTCGCCAATTATTTATTGCTTGATCTAACTCTACACCGCTACCTGCATATACTTGATGGTATAAAGCAAGATTTACCCAGCCTTGTTGAATAACAGAGCCACGGTTAAAACGCTCCAGCGCATAAGAAGAAAGCTGTTTTAGGTTATCCCATAACTGTTGGTCGAGTTGTGGTATATCAATATTATTTTTTGTAGATGTTTCTGATGCTCTAAAAAAATAGGGAGCTGCTTTTTTAGGAAAATTTTGTGAGGCGTAAATACTGGCTGTTAAAAACTGATGCCATGCAAAGTGTTCAGGTTGTGTTAGTTGCCCATCTAACGATTGTAAAATAATCAAAGACTGGTCATTTTTATTTTGTTGCTTTTGCGCGTATGCGATGTAAAGGCGATTTTGAGTTTGATCAACACTCGCTGTTAATTCTAGGTCGCTACCAATTTGCTCTAATAATGGCCAGTTTTTTTCAGAAATAGCTGAATCACGTGCGCTATATAATAATTGTATTTTATCTGCACCTTGACTATTTACGGCCAATTGATAAATAGACTGCGCACTAGTCGCTTGATTTTTTAGCGCATTAGCACTGCTGCTGAAGTTATCGCTTTTTTTAATTGGTTTTTCGGTTGTGCTACACGCCGATAACCCTGACAATATAATTAATAGACCAACTAGTTTAAGTCGCACAATGATTTCCCAATACGTTAACGCGATTTGCTTATATTACTGACTGACGCAGGAGACCTCAATGTTAAATGAGGAGAATTCACATAAAATTGGCACTCTTTACGTTGTTGCCACCCCAATTGGCAATTATGACGACTTAAGTCAGCGTGCTATCGCGACATTATCGCAGGTTGACTTAATCGCTGCTGAAGACACTCGCCATACAGGTAAGCTCCTTAGCCATTTTGGTATTAAGGCAAAAACATTTGCATTACATGATCACAACGAAAAACAAAAAGCACAGCAAATTATCGATCAGCTTAATCAAGGATTAAATATTGCTTTAGTATCGGATGCAGGCACGCCACTCATTAGTGACCCTGGATATGCAGTTGTAAACTTATGTCGTGAGCAAGGGGCGAGCGTAACCCCAGTCCCTGGTGCGTGCGCTGCTATAACCGCCGTGTGTTGTTCTGGGTTGCCTACCGATCGCTTTCAGTTTATTGGCTTTACACCCGCTAAAAGTAAAGCTCGCCAAGATTTTTTTATTGATGCGATTAACTCAAGTATTACCAGTATAATGTACGAAAGCACACACCGTATTATGGCAAGCCTAGACGATTTAGAAACTGCGCTTGGCAGTGAACAGCAGGTCGTATTTGCCAAAGAGCTAACTAAAACGTTCGAAACTTTTTTTAATGGCACAGTGAGTGAGCTAAAACAGTTTTTAACAGATGATCCCACTAAGCAACGCGGCGAAATAGTCCTCATGCTGCCGGGTAAACCTAAGGTGGTAGACGACATTCCACCCGAGGCTCGTAAAATGTTGGCTCTACTTGAAAAAGAAATGCCAATGAAAAAAGCATGCGGTGTTGTAGCTGAGTACTTTGGTATGAAAAAAAATGCACTATACAAAACAATTATTGAAGAAAAAGAGTAAATATTACTGCGCTTGGCTTTAGCGTCATGTATACTGCGCGCCGAGTCAGCCAAGATAATCGCTGCCTGTGACGAAAATGATCAGGGGGAGGAAAGTCCGGGCTCCACAGGGCAGAGTGCCAGTTAACGGCTGGGGGGCGTGAGCCCACGACAAGTGCAGCAGAGAGAAGACCGCCAACTTCGGTTGGTAAGGGTGAAAGGGTGCGGTAAGAGCGCACCGGGCCGCTAGTAATAGTCGGTTGCAAGGTAAACTCCACTCGGAGCAAGACCAAATAGGGTTCCTTATGGCGTGGCCCACGTTGGAACCGGGTAGGTTGCTTGAGCCATAGAGCGATTTATGGCCTAGACGAATGATTATCACTTTCTTCGGAAAGGACAAAACCCGGCTTATAGGCTGACTCACTCATTCAATAAAAAGCCCGCAGTTAACGCTGTGGGCTTTTTTGCATCTAAATTTTATTAACTTAAATAATATTCTTTCCTTGTTCAGGATCCCTTGACTGCTCTGCCTGTTCGCGTATTTCGTCAGTATCACTGCTTACATCGTTAAGTGTTTGGGTTTGCTCGTGGGTTTCCGGTGGTTTCTTTTCATTTAAACGCTCTTTTACTACTGAGCTTGAAAAGTCCTCGCCAGAGGCATTTAGTAAAATCCGTTCTCTGGCATCATCCGGCATACTAATATTTTTATCAGTAAACTCATTAACTAGTTCACGCATAAGCTGAGAGCTTACTTTAAGTGGGCTATGCTGCTCGCTATTCACCCAAAAATATAAAATAAAGTTTATCGTTGATGAGCCTAAATTTTTT
Organism: Pseudoalteromonas sp. PSi26; assembly: GCF_054960575.1. Taxonomy (NCBI): domain Bacteria; kingdom Pseudomonadati; phylum Pseudomonadota; class Gammaproteobacteria; order Alteromonadales; family Pseudoalteromonadaceae; genus Pseudoalteromonas; species Pseudoalteromonas sp. PSi26. The sequence goes on from NZ_JBHNYT010000016.1 coordinate 101,624, forward strand.
ATAAGTACTTGTGCTGGGGGATCGCTTAATACGGCCGTTTGTTTGTTTGCTATATTTAGAGCAAGCGTTTGCGCGCTGCGTATGTCGTTATCGTAACCTATACCTATTTCTACTTTACCGCGCATTTTGGGATTAGCAGTTAAATTTTTGATGGTGTTTTTATACACTGTAGCATTAGGAATTTGAATGTGGTTTCCATCGTAGTCAACAAGCGTTGTAGCGCGAGCTGTTACCTTTTTGATAACGCCTAAACGTCCATCTACTTCAATTACGTCGTCTATTTTAAACGGGCGTTGCACACTTAAAAGTAAGCTTGCTATAAAATTCTCTGCAATGTCTCTAAAAGCAAAGCCTAATATTAAGCCTATTAAACCGGTCCCACTCATTATGGCTACCGCAAATTCAGTAAGCCCTGCTAAACGTAAAAACAGATATAGGCCTAATAAAATGACTAAAGTGCTAATTCCGCGCCTTACAACCAGCAAAACTAGCTTACTATCGGTTACTAAATTGATAGGTTTTATGAGCATGCGTGAAAGAGGGCCTGCTGTAAAATAGCTAATAGTGAGTAAGAGTAAACCTAACAATAAGGTGGGTAATATTTGCGCTGTAGCGTGAACTAATTGCATGCTTTGGTCATAAAAAAATTGCCACGAAAACACATCTCCTTCCATCACAGGATTTAATGAGGGTGTACTGGCAGCCGATGGTACGTCTGATGCTATTGTAGGCATTGGGTTTCTTCCGTGTTTAGTTACTTTTACTTTAACAGCAAGTTTAATACCAAACACCTTTTTTAAGTTGGCAGTTATTTTGCTTCATTAAAGTACTAACTATAGTGAGATTAAGTATGAAAAAGCCAAAAAGAGGTCAACATGCAGAGCAACCAGCACATATTCCCATGAAGGGCTGGTGGGATATTGCTAAGCGTATTTTTGCGCGCATGAGCAAAGACAATTTATCTTTGGTTTCTGCTGGTGTGGCATTTTATGCGTTACTTGCTATTTTTCCAGCTATTGCTGCTTTGGTTTCTATATACGCTTATTTTGCTTCACCTGCAGAGATCAGTGAGCACCTTAAGCAGTTTACAACCTTAATACCAAATAGTTCGCGAGAGCTGATTTTATCGCAAATTTCAGAGCTCACGAAAAGCTCTCAGGCACGGCTAACTTTAGGGGCGTTAGGAACGTTATTACTCACTATTTGGAGTAGCTCTAAGGGAAGCCAAGCATTAATTACAGCTTGCAACATAAGTTATCATGAATATGAAAAACGTTCTTTCTTGAGGGCGCAGTTTGTTCGTTTTATGTTTTCGGTAGGCGCTATTTTTGTCGCTATTTTTGCGCTGTTGATTATTGGTATTTTGCCCATAGTACTTAATCTAGTGGGCCTCAAAGACAGTATCGATTTGTTAATTAAGGTCGTGTCGTGGCCAATACTCGCACTTACGTTTAACTTTGCATTGGTGCTTTTATACCGTTACGCACCGCATAGAAAAGCGGCTAAATGGCGTTGGATAACGCTCGGCTCTGCTATTGCAACCGTATTTTGGATTATAGCATCTATTGGCTTTTCAATTTATGTATCGCGCTTTTCAAGTTATAACGAAACTTATGGATCCTTGGGTGGGGTGGTCATCATGCTAATGTGGTTATATATAAGCGCGTACATCGTCACCATGGGAGCCGTTATTAACGCAGAAACAGAGCAGCAAACGGCAAAAGACAGCACAATTGGACCAGAGAAAGAGCTAGGTGAACGCGGCGCGTATGTTGCTGATCACCTGGGTATCAAAAACGATTAATCAATCGTTACTCTGCTGCAATTATTGCTGTAAGTTGATCTTTAAATTCTTGTGCTGCAGGGCCTAATCTATCAACATCGTTACACATTAAATATAAGCTGAGAGGACGCGTAATGCCTTGCTCAAGGTTTAGTACCTTGAGTGTATGATCATTAATAAGATGAGCTACTTGATCAAACGGAAGCCACGCGTAACCTAGATTTTGGCTCACCATATCAATTGAATTACGTAAGTGGCTAACGGTCCAGCGCATATCTGCGCCTAACCACCCTTCGTCTTGGTTAGTGTGTGTTGCAGAGTCGCGCACTACAATTTGTCGATGTTGTTTTAAATCTCGAAAGCTTAATTGTTCTTCATGTTGGTTAAGTGGGTGATTTTTATGTGCTACGGCAATAAATTCAACATCTGTTAATTTGCTACAACTAATGCCATAAATAGGAACTGATGAAATAGCTAAATCAACCACCGCATTGTTAAGTAATTCATTGGCGCCAGTTAGCACGCTTTCAATCAAATCGATTTTTAGTAATGGATAAAGCTCACTTGTTCTAGCAAGTGCTTGATACAAAATAGGTTGAGGGAATACTTCATCAACTGCTATTTTTAATGTACTTTCCACTCCTTCACTTAGTGTATTTGCAACAGATTCTATTTTATTCGCTTCTTCAATTAAAAACTCTGCACGGCGTAATATAAGTTTCCCACTTTCCGTTAAAAACGCTTTACGGCCTTTCACCTCAAGTAGTTTTATTTGCAAAGCGGCTTCGAGTTTTTGCACTGCATGATGAACCGTTGACTGGCTTTTAAATACCGCGGCACTGGCGCCAGCAAACCCACCATGTTCTACCACGGCTTTAAACATCCGCCATTGATCTAATGTGGGTTTTGCCATTTGAAATCCTGTTAGAAATTTATTTGCTTCCTGGACTTGACCGTATAGACGCATTTTTAATTGCATAACAGAAATAGATTAATTTATGTTTTAACCCAGCCCTAACAAAGCTTACTAATCTCGGTAAGTTTACTTTGAAAGAGTCACTTTTTTCTCAGCAATAAGATTCATAAAATCGCTTTTGTTTAAAGGCTTGGAAAATAAGTAACCTTGTCCATAATCACAACCAGCCTCAGTTAGTAGCTGGTATTGTAAAGGTGTTTCAATGCCTTCTGCTATTACTTTTAAACCAAGCTGGTGAGCCATTACAATTATTGCTTCACACAACGATAGTTCTTGGCTATCAGCTTTAATATTATCAACAAAGCGTTTATCAATCTTTAAGTAGTCAGTATCCATTTCCTGCAAGTAGGCAAGCGATGAGTAGCCTGTACCAAAATCGTCAAGCGCCAGTTGCATCCCTGATTTCACAATGTGTTTGAGGCGCTTTTGCGTCAGTTCCTCAGGGTTAACCATTAAGCCTTCTGTTATTTCAGCAACAATAGAAGAGGGGGAAATTTTAGCGGCATCAAGCATGGCATACCAATCATCAATACCACTATTAGCTGTAGATAATTGTACAGGGGAGACGTTTACACTTATTTGAAAATCGCCATCAGTCAATTTTTTTATATCGGTGAGTGTTTCTATTGCTTGGGAAAATACAAATTGGCCAATGGCATTAATTTGCCTTGTTTCTTCAGCAAGTGGAATAAACGCAATAGGGCTTATTAACCCTTTTTGTGGATGTTGCCAGCGTATTAAGCCTTCAGCCTTGTGTATATGTAAATCGTTTAGTGACACTATAGGCTGATAAAATAATTCGAACTGGTTATATTCTATTGCACAGCGTAAGTCTTTGAGTAACACCATACGAGCTTGTGCTTGCTCTCTCATATCACGAGAGAAAAATTCAAAGCCATTACGGCCATTATTTTTAGCCTTATACATTGCCTGATCGGCTGCTTTTAATAGCTGCTCGGTATTTTCACCATCTTCGGGCGCACAGGCTATACCCATGCTTGCACTTATAAATACTTCTTCATTTTCAACATGTAGCGCAGACGATAAGCTTTGTAAAATATTGCTAGCAATCTGGTTTATATGGCGAGTACTTTTAATATGATTAAAAACAATAACAAATTCATCACCACCAATGCGCGCAACAAATTCGGCATTTTTAGCAGAATTGACAATACGCTGCGACACCACTTTTAATAGGTTGTCTCCATAGTGGTGGCCTAAAGTATCGTTAATATCTTTAAAATGATCAATATCTAAAAGCATTACAACAAAGCTTTCATTATTTGCATTAGAAAACTGTTTATTTAGTCGCTTTTTAAGCTCTAATCGATTTGGTAAATCGGTCAAATGATCGAAGTGAGCTTGTCGCCAAATTGTTTTATTTGCTTGAATTTTTTCAGTTAAATCAGTAAAGATAGCTATTCGGCGTGCAGGTTTGTTATTTTCATCGTAAACAGTGTCTATATTTAGCCACTCAGTAAATAGTACCCCATTTTTTTTACGGTTTATAATTTCGCCTTGCCAGCGGCCAGTGGCATTTATTGATGCCCAAATTTTTTCATAAAACTCTTTTGAGTGCTCCCCTGAAGAAAGTATGCGGGTAGAGTGGCCAATCACTTCGGCTTTAGAATATTGTGTTGTTTCACAAAAGGCAGGGTTTACATCAAAAATAATACCGTTGGCATCTGTAATTGCCATACTTTCGCTACTGTTACCATAAACAAGAGACGCTAAGTGAAGCGAGTCTTCATTTACTTTGCGTTGGCTAATATCACGAAGCACAAGTATTAGCTCATCACTTTTTTCAAGGTGATTTATGTTCGCCTCAAAATAGTGGTCCGCCACACCTGTACTTATTTTAAAGTCAAAAGTGATGACGTCTTCGCGGTTGGATGCTTCACTCAAAATTTGTTCAGTAATATCTTTTGGTAATATGTCTAATAAGTTTTCAGGCAGTTTACTGCTTGCGGCGAATAGCGGGATAATGGTGCCGCTAACGTTAAGTATAGTACCCGTATTGTTGAATCTGAGGTACATATCGGGGAGGGCATTTAGTAACCCTGTCAACTCGTTATGTTTGTTTTTTAAATCGGCTTCTGTTTGCAAACGTGTTTCAGCCATGGCTTCAAAGCGCGTATATAAAGCTGATAATTCAGGACTATTAGGTTTTATTTTATGAGCGGGCATATTGCCTTGTGCTAATAGGTCGGTTGCTTGGGAGAGTTTTTCAATAGGGTAAAAAATACTTTTTTTAATTAAATGGTGGCCAATAAAAGCAATAATTAAAATAGCGCTAAAAAATAAAATAATAGTTTCTAAAAAGTGTTTATTTGCTCGATTAATATATTTATCAGTGGGCGATGTGATGTAAATTTCTAAATTATTGTTATTAATGTCATTATAAATAGTTGCTCGGTGAAAGATTTGATTGACGTTGTTATCGTCTTTAAACATAGCTAATGAGTTATCACCATGTAAAAAGTGTTTGTTGTTTATTTTTTCCCCTAAAGGTAGCAATGAGTTTGGGTAACTTGCTAGTACAAGGCCATTAGAATCAGCAATAACAGCGTTCGAACCAATTGGGAATTCGGCTTTGTCTAAAGCTGCACTCCACCAGTCAAGTGCAATCACTGTAACAACAACGCCCTTTAATTGCTCTTGCTTATCAATAATAGGGTGAGCAAAGTTAACACTGGGTGCTTGAATGCTTCTGTCGTATTGAAAATACCCAATTGAAAAGCTTTTATTTGCTATGGCATTTTTAAAGTATTGCCTATCACTAATAGACACATTTTTTACTATGCCATTGGTTACACAAATTAAGTTTCCTTTGTCATCAACTACACCAATATTGGCAACGTTAGTGTAGAGCTCTTGTATTTGGTAAAAATAGCTAGGGCACGTGTCCGGAAGGTTGGGTTCTGCAGCAATTGTGTTTGCTAAAAACCGAGTGAGTTGCTCAGTTTCTCCAATCATTGCTGTTTGTTGGTGGGTTAAATGCTTAGCAATATTAACGACTTTTTCTTCGCTTTTTTCAATCGCAGCCTCACGTTCTGCCCATAGGGCTAAAAATGTCACAAGAATGCCCGGGATACTAATAATGATTAGTAACCTATAAAATTGACTTTTGAGCGATGAAGTTAAAATACTCTGT